>DATILH010000067.1:0-26275 GCA_035476655.1 Variovorax sp. | reverse complement strand
CTGCTCGTCGAGCAGGCGCACCAGTCGACTTGCACCCCAGCGCTCCCAGGCACGGCGCGCGTGCTGGTGATGGCCGCGTGCGATGGTCGCCATGCCGGCGTGCGCGGCGCACTCGGCGGCGAGTTGATGGGCGAGCGCCTCGTCGTGCGGGTTCTCCGCCTTGGTCGCGGTGGCGATGGCACGCTCGTGGCAGCGCAGGGCGCCGGCCACGTCGCCGGCATGGCGGGCACGTTCGCCTTCGACCAGTTCCCAGCGCGCGAGGAAGGTGCCGGGAACGCGCTTGGCCCATGCGGCCAGGCGCCGCTGGTTGGCCGCAACGGTGCGGGTCCAGCGTGGCCGCGCGCGCCCGGCGCGGGCCACGGCCAGCAGGGCCAGCGATTCGTACAACTGGAAGAAGGGGACGAAGAGCTGCCCGTCGATGCCGGCGCGGTAGGCGCGGCAGCCGGCGGCGGCCGTCAAGGCATCGTCATGCGCGCCGCCCAGGTAGGCCTTGCAGCAGCGCCAGGCATGGGCATAGGCCACCGAGGTCGCATCGCCGCGCTCGGTGGCGAGTTGCAGCACGCGGCCCTCGTCGATGTCCCCCACCACGACCGGCGCGTCATCGCGCAGCCACGCCACGGTATCGCGCACCAGCAGCATCACGACGCCGACCTTCTGCTGGTTGTGTCGCAGGATCGCCTCGTGATGCGCGGCGCAGGCCACCGACAGTGCCCGCAACTCGTGGCCGGCGAACAGCGCGTGCGAGTCCAGCCCGTAGAAGCAGTAGCTGTAGTACTCGAGGTCGCCGGTCTCCAGGCCCGCGGCCGCGCCAAGCCGGAAGGGCTCCATCGTGTCGGCCAGCGGCTGGCTCCAGGGCAGGATGAACAGCCCGCCCAGGAAGCGCACCTTGGCTTCGAAGTCCCGTGCGCCCGTGCGGTCCATCACCGCCAGCGCGAGGCGGCCGAAGGCGAGGCCGCCGTCGTAGTCGCCGAGCACCGCGCACATGGCCAGGCCATAGCACACGTAGCCGAAGGCGGATTGGGGCGTGGTGCCCTGGCGGATCGAGCGGCGCACCAGTTCGAACACCATCTGCGGGAACAACTGGGGCTCGCTGAAGTAGGCCGCCGAACCGGCCGTGACCAGCACGCGCATCGCGACCTGCATGGCCGGATTGCTCATGTCCGGCAACTCGGCCAGGCCGGCGACGGGTCGGCCTCGCAAGTCCCACTTCGTGCGCAGCAGCCCGGCCACGACCTGCGGCTGCCGGCCCTTGCGCGGGAGCTTGACGCCGAGCGCGGCGAGCACGGGGATGGCCACGTCCAACGCCTCGCCGTAGGCCATCGCGCTCACCAGCAACTGGATCTTCACCGCCGTCGCACTCGCCCGTTCGACCTCGGAGCGCGCGTGGCGGACGATCTCGTCGTGCACCGCCTCCAGGCCGGCGCGGTCGGAGAGCAGGAAGGCCGCCTTCAGCGCCTCGAAGGACAGTGCGTGCATCGTGTCGCCGGTCAGCCAGCCTTCGACACCCAGCAGCCCGCGGCCAGCCTCGGCAAACCGCCGCCCCGCGTCCCAGGCCATCGAGCCGTTCGCTTTCTGCGCTGCACGCAGGAAGAGTTCCGCGATCTCGACGCGTTCCTGCGTGCCCTGCACCTGCGTGCCGGCGGCTTCGAAATGGGTGGCGATGTCGAACAGGCGCTCCGCAACTTGCGCCGGTGGGGACGCGAGAAGCAGGCGGCCTACCTGGTGATGTGCACCCGGCCGGCGCTCGACGGGGATCAAGCCGTAGACCGCCTGCTGGACGCGGTCGTGCAAGAAGGCGTAGACGACATGGCCGGCGCGCTCCTTGTCCTCGGCCAGCGTCGTGTACTTGTAGTCGTCGCCGATGGGAAGGAGGATGTCGTTGTCGAGCGCCGCGGCGATGTCGGTGCGTGCCTGCTGCGTGCTGCGCCCGGCCACCTGCGCCAGCGTGGCGAGGTTGAAGGTGTGCCCGACCACCGCAGCAAACTCCAGCACCTCGCGCGTCGGCGCGGGCAGTCGCGCGATGCGCGCGATGACCAGGTCGACCACGTTGTCGGTCGTGTGGCGCTGGCGCACCGCGTCGAGGTCCCAGCAGAACTCGCGCCGCGCTGCCTCGAAGCGCAGCAGGCCGTCGCGGCTCAACTCGCGAAGGAACTCGCCGACGAAGAAGGGGTTGCCGCCGGTCTTGGCCGTCACCAGTTCGGCCAGCGGCTCGACGGCGCTGGCCTGCGCATGCGTGGCCTCGATCAGCAGGCGCGCCACGGCGGGGCGATCGAGCGGGCCGAGCGTCACGCGGATCGGCGCAGCGCCGGCGCCCTGTTCCAGTTCGTGAAGGAATAGGCGGAACGGATGCGATGGGCCGACCTCCGCGTCGCGCATCGCCACCACCACCATCAGGTGGGTCATGTCCGGGTCGCTCAGCAGGGTCTGCAGCAAGGCGAGCGATGCGCCATCGGCCCATTGCAGGTCGTCGATGAAGAGCACGAGCGGATGCTCGGCCCCGGCAAGCGCGCGTACGAACCGACGCAGCACCAGGGTGAAGCGGATCTGCGCCTCGGACAGGCCCAGCGCCAGCACCGGCGCCTGGGGACCCAGCACAGGTGCCAGTTCCGGCACCAGGTCCAGCAGCACTTGGCCGTTCGGCGCGAGCGCGGCGTCAAGTTCGGCACGCCAGGCGCCCAGGCGATCGTCCGGTTCGGTGAGCAGGCGCCGCGCGATCTGCCCGAAGGCCTGGATGATGGCCAGGTAGGGCAGGTCGCGACGGAACTGGTCGAACTTGCCTTGCACGTGCAGGGCACGCGCGGCGGAGGCGAGGCGGGCGATTTCGCCCACCAGCGCACTCTTGCCGATGCCCGACGGCCCCTCGACAACCACCAGCTGCACGGCGCCGGCGCAGGTGCGCGACAGCGCTTCGTCCAGATCGGCGACCTCCTTGGCCCGGCCGATCAGGTTCTGTGGAATGCGGAACTCATCGCTGGCATCGTGCTGGCCGATGGGGAAGGGCGGCACGCTGTCGCCATCCAGCGTCTCCAGGCAGCGCCGGAGGTCCGCCAGCACTCCTGCGGCGCTCTGGTAGCGCGCTTCGGCATCCTTGGCGATCAGCTTCAGGATCAGGTCGGCGAGCACGCGCGGCAACTCGGGCCGGTGTTCGCGTGGCGATGCGGGTATGCGGGCAATGTGCTGGTGCACGAGGTCGAGGGGATCCTGGCTGCGAAAGGGCAGCACGCCGGTCGCGAGTTCATACAGCGTGATTCCGAGCGCGTAAAGGTCCGAGCGCCGGTCGATCGGGCGGTTCATGCGGCCGGTCTGCTCGGGTGCCATGTACGCGAGCGTGCCTTCGAGTTCCTTCGGAGCGACCTCGCGTGCCGTCTCGCGCGCAATGCGCAGCGCGAAGCCGAAATCGGTCAGGCGAACCTGCTCTTCATCGACGACGATCAAGTTGGCGGGCTTGATGTCCTTGTGGATCACTCCCGCGGCGTGCACCGCCGCGACCGCGTCGGCGAGCGCGCAGCCCAGGCGCAGCACCGAGTGCAAGGGCATGTGCGGCGAAATCATCGAGGACATCGCCTCGCCTCCGACGTCCTCGAGCACGAGCGCGTGGCGCGTGTCCCACCTTTCGAGGCCGATCGCGCGGACGACCGCATCGGCGGGCAGTGCCTGCGTGATCTCCGTCTCGTGGTACAGCCGGGCGAGTTCCAGCGGCGTGGGTTGCAGGGCAAGGGGGATCTTCAAGACCACCGCCTGGCCGTCCCGATTGCGTTGCGCCCGCCAGGTGGCATGGGTCGAGGTGCGGCCCAGCCCTTCGTGCACGCGATATCCAGGCGTGTATACGGGCGTGTCGGATGGTGGCGCTGTCTGGATGATGGTGTTGTCCACCATTCCCTCTACGTGTGGTTATCAAGCCATCGGCGCAGGCGGCTCCCTGCATTGAACCATCGGGGCGATCGGATCGCAAGGCGCGCCGTCCCGCGAGCAGCCGCCGATCAGCACGGGAGGGGCTTCAACGCCGCAAGTTGAGCTTGTAGCGGAAGGTGTCGGCGCGATAGATCGCGATCTCGAGGTGGATCGGCTCGCCGTCCGCGAGGTGCAGCAGCCGCTCGACCTGCAGCACCGGCGCGCCATCTTCCAGCCGCAGCAGCTTGGCGTCCTGCGGCCGCGCCAGGCCGGCGCCAATCTCCAGTTGCGCCTCGCCGATCTTCAACCCGCCTTCGTGCTCGAAGACGTCGATCAGGTCGCGTTGAGAGAAATCCACGCGTGCCAGCTTCTCGCCCAGGAAGCGGGGCAGGTAGGAGCTGTTGATCGACAAGGGCTCGCGGTCGAGGTAGCGCAGCGTCTGCAGGTGATAGACGCTCTCGCCAGCTTCGAGTCGCAACTGGCGCGCCACGGCAGTCGGTGCCTTGATTTCGCGCCAGGCCAGACGCTTGCTGCTGACCGCGTGCTGCTCCAGCGCCAGCGCCTCGTTCAGCCCTTGCAACCGGTTGAGGCTCTGCGCCGCCTTCGGATGAGACACGAAGGCACCTTTTCCGTGCAGCTTGACGATCAGGCCCTCGGCCTGCAATGCGCCCAAGGCCTGCCGCACCGTGATCCGGCTCACGCCATGCTCGGCCGTCAGCTCGGACTCCGAAGGCAGCTTGGCGCCCGGCGCAAGCCGGCCATCGAGGATGCGGGCGCGCAAGGCGTCCCGAAGCTGCGCGTGCAGCGTTTGCGGCAGTTCAGACATCGAGGAGTCCGGAATAACCCTTGGCCTGCGGATTGCATTGCTTGTTATAACTTGTCATAACGAGTATTCTCTCGCACCGTCTGGGTGCTTTTCTTTCCGTTCCGTTCATTCATCGACCGAGGAAACGACCATGCCTGCTACCCGTCCCGTTCTGCGTTCCATCGCCACCGCGCTCGTGCTCGGCGCCACCTTCGGTGCCGTCCAGGCCCAGGGCTATCCCGCCAAGCCGATCTCGCTGATTGTGCCGTTCTCGGCCGGCGGCGGCGTTGACGCCACGGCGCGCCTGCTTACGGCCAAGCTGGGCGAAGTATTCAAGCAACCGGTGGTGATCGAGAACGTGGCCGGCGCGGCCGGCACCATCGGAACGCAGAAGGTGGCGCGCGCGGCGGCCGACGGCTACACGCTGCTGTTCGCGGTGGCCAGCCCGCTGAACGTGGCGCCGCTGGTGGCGCCCTCGGCCGTGCGCTACGACACCTTCAAGGACTTCGTGCCGGTCGCGACCGTTGGCACCTCGCCCTTCGTGCTGATCGGCAAGGCGACGCTGCCGGCCAGCACCGCGGCCGAACTCATCAAGCTGGCCAAGGCGCAGCCCGGCAAGCTCAACTTCGGCACCGATGGCGTCGGCACGTCGCTGCATGTCACCGCCGAGATGTTCAAGCAGCGCGCCGGCATCGACATCGTGCACGTGCCCTACAAGTCGGGCCCGCAGGTGCTGACCGACGTCGCGGGCGGGCAGGTCGACCTCGCCGTGCTGCCCCTGACCCTCGCACAGCCCTTCATCAAGGACGGCAAGGTCAAGGCCTTCGGCGTCACCTCGGCGGCGCGCTCGCCGAGCGCGCCTTCGATCCCCACCCTCGCGGAGACGCCCGAACTCAAGGGCCTGGAGATGGACTCCTGGCTCGGCGTGCTGGCACCGGCCGGCACCCCGGCTCCGGTCATCGCCGCATGGGTGGCCGCGATCGACACCACGCTCAAGGACCCGGAGGTCGTCCGCAAGCTGGGCGAGGTCGCGGTCAAGCCGCAGCTGATTTCCGGGCAGGCCTTTGCCGACTACCTGGCGAAGGAGCGCAAGACCATCGCCGGCGTCGTGCAGGCCGCCGGCATCAAGGCCGAGTAGGTCGAAGGAAACGCGATGCTGATGACGCTGACGAGCGCCTGGATCGTGCTGCCGGCCGTCCTGCTGGCCGGCGGGCTCATCGGCGCCGTCGGCATCGGGGGCGTGCTGCTGGTGCCGGTGTTGACCAAGCTGGGCGGCGTGCCGGTGCCGCAGGCGATTGCGGCCGCTTCGCTCGGCTTCGCCTTGCCGGCCCTGGTGGCGCTCGGGCCGCTGCGCCGCCAGCCGGAACTGGCGCTGCGCTGCGTGCCCTTGCTCGCCGGCGCGCTCGCGGGCGCGGCTGCCGGCGCACTGCTGGTGCGCTGGCTGCCCGCGACCGCGCTGATGGCGGGCGTGACGGTGCTGGTCCTCTTCTCCGGCTGGCGCGGCCTGCGGCGCGCGGCGGCCAGCGTGCCGCCAGCGGCCGAGCCGCTCTCCGGTAAGGCGCTCCTGGCCGTCGGCGTGGTGGTCGGCATGGGCTCGGCGCTCACCGGCACTGGCGGGCCGGTGCTGGTGCTGCCGCTGTTGATGCTGCTGCGCCAGCCAGTGCTCTTCGCGGTGGTCGCGGCCCAGGCCATCCAGCTGCCCGTGGCGCTCGCGAGCAGCACCGTGCATGCGATCGAAGGCCGGCTCGACCTGCGGCTCGCGCTGCTGTTCGGCCTCCTGATGCTGGCCGGCTCGATCGCGGGCCAGCGCGCTGCGACCCGCTTGGACACGCTTCAACTCCAGCGCCTGGTGTCGCTGCTCCTGCTGGCGGTGGGCGCCTGGTTCGCCTGGCTGCTGCTGAACTGAATCTTCTTCGGAGCCATCCATGACTTCTCCCGACCTCCTGGACACCCGCGGCGATCTGCTGCTCGCACCCGAATGGCTGATGCTTCCCGAGGGGCCTCGGCAGGCGATGGGGGTCCTGGTGCGCAAGGGCCGGTTCGCCGCTGTTGGGCCGCTCTCCGAGATCGCTGCCGCACATCCGGGGATCGCGCCGGTCGCCTTGCCGCAGCGGCTCCTGATGCCCGGGCTGATCGACACCCACACCCATCTCACGCAGTCCTTCGGCAAGGCGCTGGCCTTCGGCGAGCCCTCCGAGATCTTTCGCCGCATCTGGGTGCCGATGGAGTCGACGCTGGATGCCGACGCGGCCTACCTCGCCGCCAAGCTCTCGGCGCTGGAATCGCTGCGCGGCGGCTTCACGACGGTGGTCGACGCCGGCACCCGTTCCGAGGCCGGGCTCGACGCCGTCGCCGGCGCGGCACGCGAAGTTGGCATCCGCTGCGTGCTCGGCATGATCTGCAACGACGCCGGGCTCGAAGGCGACGAGGCCGCGAGGCGCCGCATCCTCGATGCGGCCCAGGGCTTCCTGGCGCGCCTCGAACACGATGCCCTGGTGCATCCCTCGCTGGCGATCTCGATCCCCGAGGCCGCCACCGACCGCATGCTGCGCGACGTCGCGGCGCTGACGCTGGAGAGCGGGCGCCGCTTCCAGACCCATGTGAACGAGCACCTGGCCGCCGTCGAGCGCTCGCTGGTGGCGCGGGGCCTGCGCCCGCTCGAACTACTGCATGCCTGCGGCGCGCTCAACGCCTCGGCCGTGCTGGCGCATGCCACGCTGCTCACGCCGCGCGAGATCGGCCTGTTGCGTGACAGCGGCGCGGCGGTCGCCTACAACCCGGTGGCCAGCGCGTGGAAGGGCAACGCGGTGCTCGATGCGGGCCTCATCGGCATGCTGGGCATACCCTTCGGCCTGGGCACCGACGGGACGCGCGCCGACGGCTTCCGGCTGATGGACGCGGCCGAAGCCACGCAGCGGCTCACCCAGGGCCTCGCCAAGGGCGACTCCTCCTGTGGCGGCGGCTGGCTCTGGCTCGACCATGCCACGCATGAAGGCGCTGCGGCCGCCGGCCTGGGCGCAGTCACCGGCCGCATCGCCGAAGGGCTGGCCGCGGACTTCCTGCTGGTCGACCTCGACGTGCCGGAGTTCATGCCGAGCTGGGACCTGAGCTGGGAGCTTGTGCGATTCGCCAACCGCGACCAGATCGAGGCCGTGTTCGTCAACGGGGCGCTGCGCCTGTGGAAGGGCTGGCCGCTCGACTGGGACGCGCGGGCCCTGATGCGGCAGGTGGCGCAGATCGCGCGGCGCGACGTGCAGCGCGCGCCCATCCAGCGCGTGCATCCGGTGGCCGAGCTGCACCGCGCCCAGCTCAAAGCGTCATCTTGATGATGGTGAAGTCGTCCTCCAGCACACCGGGGCCGTGCGCCTGGCGTGCGTAGTCCAGCAAGCTGTCCAGCTCGGATTGCCCCTCGGCAAGCGGCCGCGCAAGCATCGCGGTGAAGTCGGCGTAGGGCAGCATCGAGCCATCCGGCCTGGCGATCTCGTAGGTGCCGTCGCTGAAGACAAAGAGCCGCGCCGGCGATTGCAGGAGGCACTGCTCGTCCCGGTAGCGGGCCGTGGCGGAGAGACCGATGCAGGGGCCGGAGGCCTGAAGTTCCAATGCATCGCCGGGGCCGCGCACAAGGATGGCGGGGGGGTGGCCGGCCGAGGCGTAGCGCAGGACGCTGGTGTTGCGCTGGTAGACCCCGTACCAGACGGTGCAGAACAGTTCGCCGTGGCGCTCCATCGGGTAGGCCAGGTTGAGGGCCGTGAGCACCTCTGCCGGGTTGCGGAAGTCGGTCCGCGGCAGTCCCCCCGAGCGCAGCGTGTCCACCACCGCCACCGACAGCAGGGCAGAGCCCACGCCATGGCCGCAGACGTCGATCAGGTAGAGCGCGAAATGCTCGTCGTCGATCCAGTGGTAGCCGAAGGAATCGCCGCCCAGCTCGGTCGACGGGACGAAGCGCCAGTCGACCGCCAGCGGCTGCGACAGCGGTTCCGGCAGCATGGAGAACACATAGCGCTCGGCATCGCGCAGTTCGCGCTGCAGCCGGTCGTGGGTGATCAAGAGGGCTTCGCGCGACGCGGCCAGCTCGCTGTGGGCGCGCGTCAGCTCCTGGTTGGCCGACTCGAGCTGCTCGATGAGCCGCGCCTCGCGCTGGCTCAGCAGGGTCATGTCGTAGGCCTTCTGCTGCACCTTGCGCGTTTCCTCGTACTCGGCGGTCATGTCCAGCAGGAGGATCCAGACCGTGCCCTCGTCGTCGAAGAAATGGATGTCCGCCACGCGCCCGCTGGGCATTTCCATGGAGCGGATCAGGAAAGGCGTCTCCACCAGCGGCAGCAGGCCTTCCAGCAGCGGGAGCTGCTCGCTGGCGGGGCCGCCGAGCTGAAGATCGCCCAGGCCGTAGTGAGCCAGGTGCCCGCCGGCCTGCACCAGTTCCTGCGCATCGTCGATCACCATGTGCGCCACCAGGCGCTGCGCATGAAGCAGCTCGAGCAGCGAGTCGGAGATGCGCGGCGGCAGGTCCAGCATGGCTATTTCCCCAATAGCGCCGCCAGTTGCTCGAAGCTTTCCTCGACCCCCGCGCCCGTCTTGGCGCTGGTGTGGAGAAAGACCCAGCCGCCTGCCGCCAACTGTTCGATGCGCTCCGGCGGGATGGTCCATTCCTCCTGCAGGTCCGCCTTGTTGAGCAGCACGATGAAGGGCACGCCGCCGATCTCCGCAGTGATGCGCGCCTGGATCGAGACAGCGGTATCCAGCGTCTCCGCCCGCGTGCCATCCACCACCAGCAGGTAGCCGGCCGCGCCGCGCAGGTAGCTCACCCGCACGGCCGACACCTCGTCTTCGCCGGCGATGTCCCACAGGATGAGCGCCATCGGCTCGCTGCCGACGGTCAGCATCTTCTTGTCGATCTTCACGCCGACGGTGGTGAGGTAGGTGTCCGAGAAGATGCTGTCGACGAAGCGGCGCACCAGGCTGGTCTTGCCCACGCCGAAGGCGCCGAGCAGGCAGATCTTCTTTTGCAGCATGTCTAGTCGGTTCCCACGGCGAAAGAGACGCGCCGGTTCATCGACAGCTCGTCCTCGCTGGCGCCCGGTCGCAGCGGCTCCAGCGGTCCGGCGCCGCGCACGGCGAGCACGGCCGGGTCCACGCCGCGCGTCCGCAGCATCGAGCGCACCACCTCGGCACGGCCGACGCTGATGGCCAGGTTGGTCGTGTCCCGGCCCTTCGAATCGGCGTGCCCGACCAGCGTGACCCGCACCGGGACCCCCAGTGCGCGGGCCACCTGGACCAGCTCGCGAATGTTCGCGGCCACGGCGTCGACCTTGGCCTCCTGGTCGGCCGCGGGCCGTGGAATGCCGAACTCGAAATGAATCAGCTGGGCCTGGATGGCGTCGCGCAGCCGCAGATAGTCCGGGTCCTGCACATCCTGCAGCGCGCTGAGGTCCACGATCGGCGCGCCGGCGGGCAGGGTGGTGATGTAGGCCCGTGCCTGTTCCATCCAGCGTTGCGGGGCGCTGCCAGTGGCGCGAATGACGCCCGCATCGTGCGACCAACTCACCGTCGCCGGCGGGCTCAGGCTGGCCTGCAGCCGCTTGAGCATGATGGCCGGGTGCAGCGCCTGGTAGGGCTCCCAGCGGCCCACGACGCGGGCGGGGTTCAGATGGGCCGGCGCGAGCAGCGTTTCCGGCTGCGCGGCCAGCGGGTCGCGCAGGCCGGACACCCACCACCTGCCATTGCGACGCTCGGCGGCCATCACCACGATGCCCGGCTGTTCCTGCAGCGAGGCGATATAGGTGTCGACGCGCTGTTGCTCGATGACCCGCTGCCCGATCCACCAGGCCAGCGCGCCCAGCAGCACCAGCGGAATGAGCCAGAGCAGCGGCGAGAACTTCTTGTGCTTCTCGGCGGTCTGGAAGACCAGGCAGGTGCGCAACTGCGGATCGATCGCCTCGAAGGGCGTGGTGTCGCCCTCGAAGTCGTCGAGCGCCGTGCGGCATTGCGCGTGGATCACCGCCAGCGTCTCCACCAACCGGGTTCGCAGCGCAGGAGGCGGATCGCCATGGATCACGGCGGCAAGAAAGGCCGAGGGACCTTCCTCGCACCACAGCAGCAGGTCGCCCAGGCGAAGGCTGTCGATGCTGCGGGCATTGTTGTTCAGGGCGCCGCTGCCGGATTCGTCGTCGAAGGAGTCGCGCACGAAATCCTGGATCGCCGAGAGCATGGCCGACACCAGTTGCGGATCGCGCGAAGTCGCGTCTTCACGGGCCACGTGCGCCAGCAGGAGCCCCGTCTTGCGATGGACGAGGAACAGGTGCTCGACGCTGTACACCGCCGTGTGCCGCAGCACCACGTCGGCGAAGGAGCTGCCGCTGCGCCAGGCCTCGATGCGCCACATGAGGCCGCGCCACGACAGGCTGTGCTTGATCGCCCGGTTGAGCGACTGCAGCGTGCCTTCCATGGTCTCGGCAATCGCCTTGCGAATGGCCGGCCCCATCACCGGGTACAGGATGTCCACCATGGTGCCCGGGTTCTTGCGGATCGAGGCCTGGGTGGCCCGCTCGACGGTGGGCGCGAGCACCTGGCCCAGGCGCCCGTCCTGCTCGGCCGCCAACGTGAAGGCGGCAGGCAGCACCGCGCCCACCGCGTCAGCGAACTCGTTCGGGTCGTCGAACTTGCGCGTCAGGCGGGCCAGCGCCGCCTGCTCGCGCTCCATGAGCACGTCGCGCATCGCCTGCATGCGCGGGTCTTCCTGCAGGGGGCTCGGCACCGCCGCCGCCACCTCCGGGTTGACGCAGCGGGCCAGTTCCAACAAGAGGCTGGCTAGCCGCTGGTTCTTTTCCTCTTCGGAGGCACCCGTGGGCGCGCTGCTCGAGGCCAGTAGTTTCAGGCGCGCGTTCACGGCGCCTCCGCCGCGCGTTTCAACCGCGATCGGCGCCGTTGCTGCCCTTGGGCGTCACGTCCTGGTTCAGGCATTTGGCGATCTCGACGAACAGGCCGGCGAGCAGGTTGCGGTCGGTCTTGACGTTGCTGAGTTCGCTGAACATGCGCTCGATGGTGCCGCGCGTGTCCTCCTGGCGCCGCCGGATGTCGTCGCGCAGGCTCTGTACCTCGTGGGCCAGGCGATCCGTGAATTCACGCTCCTGCTTTGCCAGCTGCTCGGAAGTCTGGGCGATGCGCTTTTCCAAGGCCTGGGTGTGCTCGCGCAGGTTGCGCTCGAGGTCCTTGTCGCCCTCGGTGCGCAGCTCCTTTTCCTCGCGGAACTGGCCGGCGACCACTTCCAGCTGCTTCTTGATCGTGGCTTCGAGGCTGGTCAGGCTGCGCGAGGATTCCGATTCCAGGTCGCGCAGCCTTTGCTGGAAGCGATCATCGAGGATGGAGAAGCGCTTGTCGTAGTCCTGCATCTGGTTGCCGAAGAGCAACTCGCGCATCTTGTCGACGCCGGAGATCTCGGTCCCGCCGTTGGGCTGGGTGGCCACCATGGCCGCCTGGGCCGCCATGGCGCTTTGCGTATCGATGGTGGGTACGGGTTTGGCTGCAGATCCCATTTGAAATCTCCTCGGTGGTAGGGGCGGATTGCTCAGGGCGACTCGGTCGCCCGGAAAAGAAGCGTCAGTCGATTGCGGCCGTCTTCGTGGCGGTAGCGCAGGTCGTCGGAGAAGCGGCGCAGGATGGGGATGCCCCAGCCGCCGACACGCGCATCCTGCAGGCTGGTGGCAGGTGCGGGCTGCGGCACTTGCCGCGGATCGAACTGGCCGCCTTCATCCTCGACGTCCAGGGCCACGTCCGCGCCTTGCCGGTCCAGGTGCAAGACGATGTGCTTTTCGGCGTGGCCAAGGGCGTGGGTCATGATGTTGGTGACTACCTCGCAAGAGCAAAGATCGATCCTCGATGCAAGCCTTGCCGAAAGGCCTTGACCCTCGGCCCAATCGCGTACCCAGGCACTCACACGCGCGAGCTCATGCAACTCGCTGGCGACGATGAGGGCTGCCCGCGGGCCCTCGTCGCAAGAGGACATCAGCGACTTCCGGCTGCCGCCACCAGCGCGCTGCAGGCGCTATCGACATCCGGGTACACCGGAATGATCGTGTCGATGCCCGCCATCTTGAGCACCTCCGCCACCATGGGCTGAGGGTTGGCCAGGGCCAGGCTGCCGCCGCGCTGCGACTGGGCCCGCGCATTGACGACCAGGGTGCGGATGCCGATGGAAGCCAGGAAGGACACTTCGGACATATCGACGACGGCGAGCAGCTTTCGGGTGGCCAGGAGTGCGGAGAAACGCAGGCCGATTTCGTGTCCGCCCAGGCTGTCCAGGCGCCCGACCAGACTGATCTTCTCGACGCCGTCCGCCAACGGCTCGCTTCTCAGGTCCATACGGTCCCCAGGTCGATGTCGACAAGCCCCACCTGAAAAGTCCCTCTTGTTCCAAATTCAAAACAAGATCGTTTCACGTTCTGCCAATAGAACTTATTTCTAGCTTACGCCCAATTACCCGCGGCGTCGACACCATCAAGAGTGGGGGCGGGCGGGCACGTTGCTCAAGGCCTCGACCAGCCGGTCGACGCGGATCGGCTTGGCCAGGTAGTCGTCCATGCCGGCGGCGATGCACATCTCCTGGTCGCCCTGCATGGCGTTGGCCGTCATTGCCACGATGCGCGGCCGCTGATCGGCCTGCAGCAGCGTGCAGATCTGCCGGGTCGCCTCGAGGCCGTCGAGTTCGGGCATCTGCACGTCCATCAGCACCACGTCGTAGGTCTGGCGCTGCACCGACTTGACCGCTTCGATGCCGTTGCCGGCCACGTCGGCCCGGTAGCCCATCTGTTGCAAGAGGCGTATGGCGAGCTTCTGGTTGACCGCGTTGTCTTCCGCGAGAAGGATCCGCAAGGGATGGCGCGCCGCCATCGTCGGGTCGATCTGCGGCTTGGCCGCAGTGCCGGGCACCGGCCTGGCGGCGGCCTCGTGCGCGAGCAGGTTCATCAAGGTGTCGAACAGGGCCGACTGGTGGATCGGCTTCGACAGGAAGGCATTGAACAGCGACTGGGCATCGCCCACCTCGCGCCGGCCCAGCGAACTGAAGAGCACCAGCGGCAGCGTGGCGTGCGTCGCGCGGATGCGCCGCGCCAACTCGACACCGTCGATTTCCGGCATGTGCATGTCGAGGATCGCCAGGTCGAAGCGCTCGCCTTGCTCGAGCCAGCGCAGCGACTCCAGCGGCGATTCGGTGTCGCGCGAATCCAGGCCCCACCTGGCGGTCTGCTGGACCAGCACGCGGCGGTTGGTCGCGTTGTCGTCCACGATGAGTACGCGCCGGCCCTGCAGGTCGGCCAGCACGCCGGTGAAGACGGGGCGCCGCGTCGGCGGCGCCGGCGCCACCGGCGCCTCGATGGTGCAAAAGAAGGTCGAGCCGGCGCCCGGGCCTGCGCTTTCGACCCACAGGGTGCCGCCCATCAACTCGGCCAGCCGCTTGCTGATCACCAGGCCCAGGCCGGTGCCGCCGTACTTGCGCGTGGTGCTGGAATCGGCCTGCGAGAAGGACTGGAACAGCCGGCTCATGCCCTGGGGCGACAGGCCGATGCCGGTGTCGCGCACAGCAAGGGTGAGGCCGACATTGCCGGCGCCCAGCACCTTGGCGCTCACGGTCAGCACCACCTCGCCGGCCTCGGTGAACTTCACCGCGTTGGAGAGCAGGTTCAAGAGGATCTGGCGCAATCGCGTGGGGTCGCCGCTGATGCCCACCGGCACCTCGCCCTCGAACCAGTAGGCGATGTCCAGGCGCTTCTCGGCCGCGCGGGTGCTGATCAGGTCGAGCGCCGACTCCACGCACTCGCGCAGGTCGAAGGGCTGTGCCTCGATGTCCATGCGCCCGGCCTCGATCTTCGAGTAGTCGAGGATGTCGTTGATGACGGTCAGCAGCGCATCGCCCGAATCGCGGATGGTGGAGACGTAGTCCTGCTGCTCGGCGTCGAGCTCGGTGTCGAGCAGCAGGCCGCTCATGCCGATCACCGCGTTCATCGGCGTGCGGATCTCGTGGCTCATGGTGGCCAGGAAGGCGCTCTTGGCCTCGTTGGCGGACTCGGCGACGGCACGCGCCGCCCGGATTTCATGGAACAGCCGCACGTTCTCGGTGGCGATCACCGCCTGGTCGGCAAAGAGGCGGAGAAGGTCGATCTGCCGTTGCGGCGTCTTGCCGGGTGCCGTCCAGGCGGTGGCGATGGCGCCGATCGGCTCGCCGTCCTTGACCATCGGCGCGCAGATCATGCGGCGCCAGTTGCCGCTTTGTGCCAGCGTGGGGTCGTAGGCCGGGTCCGCGCGTGCGTCCTCGCAGCAAACGGCCTTTCGCTCCAGGATGGCCCGGCCGTTCATCTGCCGCGCGTCGGGCGGCGCCGGCCACAGCGTGCGTGCCGCCTCCAGGGCGGCGGCGGGCCAGTTGCGGGTTGCCGCCAGGTGGACCTGCTGGCCGTCGAAGGTGAAGACCGCGGAGGCCGGGCCTTCGAACAGCCACAGGGTGCAGTCCAGGATGGCCTCGAACACCGGCGACACGTCGGTCGGCGATTCGCTGATGACGCGCAGTACGTCGGCGACGGCGGTCTGGTATTCCAGCGATTCGGTCAGCTCGCGCTGCTGGCCTTCGGCCACGAGGGTGTTGGCCAGGGCTCCGGCGGCTTGGCGCGCCAGCGCGTCGAGCAATTCGCAATGCAGCTGCTCGAAGCGGCCCGCCTCGCCTTCGACGTCGGCGTAGAGGTAGCCGAACAATTCCCCCCGCAGTCCGACAAGCGGTGCGATCAGGCAGGAGCGCTGCTCGGCCGCCTTGGCGCCAGCGGGCCCGTGCCGCAGGCTCGCCTGGCGGGTGCGGCGGGCTTCGGCGAGCCAGGGCGTGATGGCGCCCAGCAGGGTGGCGGCATCTTCCGCCGGCGGCAGCATCGCGCCGGCGCGGCGCAGGCCTTCGCCGGAATCGAGCACCAGGAGCACGCGCCGCGCCCCAAGGAGCCGGGCGGCTTCCTCGATGAGCAAGGCGTGGACCTCCTGGGCGCTGCGCAGGGCATGCAGGCGCAGTCCGGAGTCGACCAGCCGCCTGAACGGCTCGCGCAACTCGATCCCGGCGCGCGGCGCACGCCTGGCCAGGAGGGGGCTAGACCGGGACTCAGCCATGGGGGCATTGCCTCCAGCGATCAGGGGATGGATGCGCCGGCGGCGCACACGGCGTGCAGTCTAGCGGCGAAGGGGGAAATAATGAGCAACCATGAACTCAACAACGCCTCCAGGCGGGAATTCGCAGGAGCCGCTGGCTGGAGACCACCGCTTCCAGCTGCTGGTCAATGCCATCAAGGACTATGCGCTCTACCTGCTGGATGCCCAAGGACGCGTCAGTAGCTGGAACACCGGCGCCCAGCGGCTGAAGGGCTACGAGTCAGGGGAAATTCTTGGGCAGCACTTCTCGCGCTTCTATACCCCGCAGGACGTTGCGGCCGGGTTGCCGCAGCGCGCCCTGAGGATTGCGCGCGAGCAGGGAAAGTTCGAGGCCGAAGGGTGGAGAGTCCGCAAGGACGGCACGCGTTTCTGGACCAGCGTGCACATCGAGCCCGTCATCGGGGCACAGGGCGAACTCGTCGGCTACGCCAAGCTCACGCGCGACATGACGCAGGAAAAAGAGGCCAGGGATGCGCTCTTTGCCAGCGAGCAGCAATTTCGCCTGCTGGTCGGAGGGGTGAGGGACTACGCCATCTACATGCTGGACCCGTCGGGCCGCGTGTCCAACTGGAATGCCGGTGCGCAGTTGATCAAGGGCTACAGCGCGAATGAAATCGTCGGCCAGCACTTTTCCCGCTTCTACACGCCGGAGGACCAGCAGGCCGGGGAGCCGGCGCGCGCCCTGCAAACCGCGCTGGCCGATGGGAAGTACGAAAGGGAAGCCTGGCGTGTCCGCAAGGATGGCTCGCGCTTCTGGGCCAGCGTGGTCATCGATCCCATCTACGACGAGGCAGGCCGTCACATCGGCTTTGCCAAGGTCACGCGGGACATCACCGAACGCAAGAAGGCACAGGACGAGATGGAGCGGGCGCGCGATGTCCTGCACCATGCCCAGAAACTCGAGGCGCTTGGCCGGCTCACCGGCGGCGTGGCGCACGACTTCAACAACTTCCTGACGATCATCCGTTCCTCCGTCGAGCTGCTGCGAAGGGTAGGGAGCGACGAGGAACGCCGCGAGCGCTACACCCGGGCGATCGCGCAGACGGCGGACCGCGCCGCCCTGCTGACCAGGCAGCTTCTTGCCTTTGCGCGCCAGCAGGCGCTGCGGCCCGAGGTATTTTCGATCCAGGAGCGCCTGGGCGGGCTGACGCCGATCATCGAGTCGATGCTGGGCGCGACCATCAAGATCTCGGTTGAATTCGGGGAAGCGCTGGGCCCCATCAGGGCCGACCCGACGCAGTTCGACACGGCATTGCTCAACCTCGCCATCAACGCGAGGGATGCCATGCCGGAAGGCGGACGATTGAAGATCTCCTCCCGCAACGTGAACGAGGTGCCGGCGGTGCGGCGTCATGCAGCCGCCAAGGGCGACTTCGTGGCCATTTCGATCGAAGACAGCGGCGCGGGCATCGAGGCGCTGACGCTGACACGGATCTTCGAGCCTTTCTTCACGACGAAGCCGACCAGCAAGGGGACCGGATTGGGCCTGAGCCAGGTCTACGGCTTCGCAAAGCAGTCGGGCGGCGAGATCGATGTGCGCAGCCGCATGGGCGAGGGCACCTGCTTCACGCTCTACATTCCGCGCGCCGGCGCGGCCGAGCTTGCGACCTCGCATCCGGCGCAGGCAAGGCCTCAGGCCACGGACAAGCTTTCCATCCTATTGGTGGAAGACAACGACGACGTCGGCCAGTTCGCGTTGGCGCTTCTGTCCGAAGTAGGCCACGCCACCACCCTGGCGGGCAATGCCAGCGAGGCCCTGGGCATCCTGGCCGCGGAGCACGCGAGCTTCGACCTGGTGTTCACCGACGTCGTCATGCCGGGCATGGATGGCATCGAGATGGCGAAGGAAGTTCGATCGCGCTGGCCCGATCTGCCCATCGTCTTGACCAGCGGCTACAGCCATGTGCTCGCCAAGGAAGGCGACCACGGCTTTGCCTTGCTGCAAAAGCCCTATTCCCTGCAGGAACTCGAGACCTTCCTGGAGCGATTCGGCCGGCGCGAGCGCGGGTAGAGGGCGGCCAGGTTGCCAGCCGACGCGGTGCCTCAGCGCGCCTGCGCCCGTGTCAGCAGGTAGTCCTGGCGCACCTGGTTGCCGAAGTAGTAGGGCGCGATCAGGGAATCGAACTCGGCCCGGACGCCGGCCAGCTTCTCGGATTGGTCGGCCAGGCTTTCGACCAGCTTTTGCAAGGGGCCGATCGAATGCTCCATGAACAGGCGGTAGTGTTGCAGGCTCAGCGCCGGGATCAGCATCGCGCCGCGCTCGAAGAAGGGCGGGCCGAAGTGCAGGCCAAGGCGCTCCGTTACCAGCGCGATGCTGCCCCATTGCGGCGGCGGGGCCGCCCCGGGTGGTGGAGGCGGCGAGTTGCGGCCGACGAGGGCGAAGAACTGCCCGGCCACATGCTCCGGGGGCCAGGTGGCAAAGGCGATACGGCCGCCCGGCTTGAGCACGCGCCGCATCTGGGCCACCGCGACCTCGGGCCGGGGCGCGAACATGTGGCCGAACTGGCTGAGCACGACGTCGAAGGACGCGTCGGGGTAGGGCAGGGCCTCGGCGTCGCCCTCGGTCCAGGTGATCTGCTGCGCAAGATCGGCGATGCGGGCGTTCTCGCGGGCTTCCTCCAGCAATTGGGGCGTCAGGTCCAGCCCCGTGACCCGGGCCCCCGCGCGCGCGGCGGTGATCGCGACCACCCCCGTGCCGCAACCCACGTCGAGCACCGCCTCGCCGGCGCCCACTTGCGCAAAGCGCACGAGGTGGCCGGCCACCGGCGTGGTGAACATGGCGGTGGGCGCGAATGAGGCCCACATCTCGCGCTGCCGGTTCTTCAGTTCTGCAAATGGGTCCTGGCTCATGCCGTTCTCCTGCTGATTGCATGGAGACCTTAAGTCGGCGGTGCTCCAAAGGCAAGGCGCGGATGAGGGATGCGTCGGCAAATGCTCGTCCAATGCTCGGGCGACGATCATGAGGAATTCGCAGGCCCCGCTAGGGTGGTGAATGGCCGTTCGGCCTAGCCCGAAGTCGGACTGCACGGGCACGGCGAAGAAGTCCACAATGCGCCCCTCAGCGGTTTGGTGCCTCCGAGGGTGAGGGGTGAGCAATTCATCGGCGAACTCGCGCTCGGTTACGCACTACTCGTCGGGTGGCTCACCCCGTGGCGAGAGCTTGCTGACGTTTGCCGGATTCATCTTCGATCCCGGCCGGCAGGAACTGAGCAAGGATGGGGCCGCCCTTCCGCGGTCGCCCAAGACCCTGGCGTTGCTGCGCTACCTGCTGGCCAATGCTGGCCGCGTCCTTGGCAAGGACGAGCTGATCCAGGCGCTGTGGGGCGCGGTGGTCGTCACCGACGATTCGCTCGTCCAATGCGTGAAGGACCTGCGGGTGGCGTTGGCCGATCGCGACCAGCGATTGATCAAGACATTGCCGCGGCGCGGCTACATGTTTGATGTGGCAGTGAACGAGTTCAAGCGGGAGCCGGCCGTTGCTGCGCCGCGAGCGCAAGCGCCTCGGCGCATCGCTCGCGCCCGGATGTGGTGGGCGCTGGGGTGCCTGGCGCTTGCCTTGCTGCTCGGCGACAACACAAGGCTCACCATCCATGCGCAGATGCGTGATGCCTTTGCTGCGAGGAAATACCTCATTTCCACCGGCTATCCGGCTGATCGCATCGCCATCATGGGAACTGGCCGCGGAGGAACGATCGCGCTTCTTGCCGCTGACCGAACTTTCATGCAGAGCCAGAAGGATCGATTCGCCCTCGCCCTGGCCATCAGCGCAGGCTGCGTCTTTCACCCGCGCGATCCGAAGCCCGGCGCGCAGATCTTCATGGCGGTCGCCGAAAAGGACGACATGGGAGTCCTGCCATGTCAGAAGCTGGCGAACGAGTACGCCGCGGTCGGAGGCAAAGTCACTGTCAAGTTCTATCCGCGTGCGTCGAACGGCTTTGACGGTCACCCCGGAGCCGTGTGGATGACCCGTGACTCGGTCATTGAGACCTTCGCCGCCTGCATAGTGCGCGTCGAGGCAGACGGGCGATTCAGCTACAACGACAAGACCTTTGCCGAAAGTGATTCGAGCGCGCTCTTCGTGGAAATGCGAAAGGCTTGCATCAGGCGAGGTGGCAACGGCTGGACCAATCTCACTCAAAAGGCCAACGTCACGCTCGACGTGATCGACTTTCTGGACGCGAACTTTCGGCGTTGAGCGGGGCCTCCCGCTTGCTCGTCGAATGATCGGCCGGCATCGGCCAAGATTCGTTCCTTACTCGGCGTTCGGCCGTGGACGATTTCGGTTGGGCGCATAGCTTTTCGTGGGTCGGCAGGCTGGTGCATTCGCACCGCCCGACATTCCGACCCACGAAAGGAAAAGCCGTGAAAACTCTTCTCCACCTTGTTGGCATCACCCTCGTGGCGCTTGCCGCCGGCGGCCTGCAGGCCCAGACGGCGCCCGCGGGAAGACGCGCCGAGGAAGTACGCGCCGAAGCCATTGCCGCCGCGCATGCGTCGGACCAGAACGGCGCGGCATCCACACGCGGCAGCCCCGTCACCTCGAGCGCCGATCCCGAAAGGGTGCGGCAGGACGCGGTCGAGACGGCGCGTGCCCCGGATCAGAACGGCGCAGCAGGCACCCGGGGATTCGGCGACTTCAAGGGCGAGAAGGACCCCGCGTCGGTTGCGGCCGAGGCCAGGGAGGCTGCAGCCGCGCCCGACCAGAACGTCGCGAGCGGCTCGAAGGTCAACAGCAAGGTGATCTCGACCACGCCCAGCCCCGCGGCCACGACCGCCGGCAAGTGATCTTCACCCCGGTTCGCGCGATGAATTCCGCGAGGCACGCATGCAACGCGTCTCCCTCCTGGCGCTGCTTGCCGCAGTGCTCCTGGCGCCGCTTCGCGCGACCGGGCAGAGCCGCGTCTACCTGAGCAAGGCAGACGTCGAACTGGTCATTGTCGGAAAGACCCTGCTGTCCAGAAATCTTGCCAGCGGCATGGTGTCGCATTGGAGCTTCCGCCCCGACGGCAGCGTCGAGGCGGTCAATCTCAGCGGCATCGGGCGGGCCTCTGGAACATGGAGCCTGCGCGAAGACGGCCGCATGTGCGTGAGCATGGTGGGCAAAAGCGGCTGCCGCTACTGGTTTCGGCAGGGCAGTTCGTATGCCAACGCCGAATCCAACGACCCTGGTGCGCGGACGGTGGCGGAGGTGACCGTCGAGTAGATCAGGGCACGACGACCGGCTCCAACCCCGTCTTGCGGATGATCGGCGCAGCGGTCGGCGTGGTGAAGTAGCCGATCAGCCGCCGCGCCCCGGCCACATCCTTGCTGCTGGCCGACACGCCGGCAGAGAACACGGTGACGCGCTGCACTTCCGGCGGCAGCACGCCGATGAAGTCGATGCCTTCGATCGGCAGCAGTTCGCTCACCTGCTGCAGCCCCAGCGCCGCGTCGCCGCGCGCCACCACGCTGCCCACGCGCTCGCTCAGGATGCGCTTGCTCTTGGGCAGCACCTGCGCCTCGATGCCCAGCGTCTTGAGCAGCTCGGTCTCATAGTAGGTGCCGCTGGCGCTGGCAGAGTAGGCGATCGACGGGGCTGCGAGCAGCGTGCGCTTGAGCGCCTCGACGCTGCTGATGTCCGGCTTGGGCGTTCCCTTGCGCACCGCAAAGCCGATGGACGAGCGCACCAGGTCGACCTGGCTGCCCGGCAGCACCTTGCCCTGTGCCACCAGCGCATCGAGCGCGGGCCGCGCAAGGATTACGACGTCGGCCGGCTCGCCGCGCGAAAGGCGACTCGGAATCGAATCGCTGGCGGCGCCCATCGACGCGCCGTAGGCCGTCTTCACCGCATAGCCGCTGCTGCGCTCGAAGCCGGGCACCAGCTCGTTGTAGGCCGCGGTGAAGCCGCCGGAAGTCATCACGTGAAGCGATTTGCCAGCACCGTCTGGCTGGCTGCCGAGGCCGGCGCAGCCTGCGAGCGCCAGGGCACCGGCAAGCAGGGCGGCGCGGCGGGTGAGGCTGAACGTGTGCAGGACCATGGCTTTCGTCTCCATTGATGTTGGAGACGATGCTAGGAAGCCAAGCTGTCAATCAGCCTTCATGGCCCTCGGGGTAAACGCCAAGGCCGGTTACTGCCTGTAGCTCGGATCCACCCGATCCGCCTTGCGGATCAGCGCCGGCCAGGCGAACTGCCCGCCCATGCCGCCGGACTGCACCTTCATCGCCTGCCCCACGCCCTGGATGATGCGAGGGTCCACCTGCGTGAGTTCGCTGCCGCCCGATTGCGCAGCGATCTGGATCTGGCAGGTGGTCTCGAAGATATACATCGACAGGAAGGCATCGGCGATGGTCTTGCCTACCGTCAGCAGGCCGTGGTTGCGCAGCATCAGGAAGTTGGCGTCGCCCATGTCGGCCTGCAGGCGCGGCTTCTCGTCGTCGCGGAAGGCCACGCCTTCGTAGTCGTGGTAGGCCAGCGAGCCCAGCACGAAGGTGGACTGCTGGCTGATCGGCAGCACGCCGTTCTTCTGCGCGCTGACGGCCACGCCGGCGCGGGTGTGGGTGTGCAGCACGCACTGCACGTCTTCGCGTGCGGCGTGCACCGCGCTGTGGATCACGAAGCCGGCCGGGTTCACCGGGTAGGGCGAGTCGATGAGCTTGTTGCAGCTCTGGTCCACCTTCACCAGGTTCGACGCGCAGATCTCGTCGAACATCAGGCCGTAGGGGTTGATCAGGAAGTGATGCTCGGGCCCCGGGATGCGGGCGCTGATGTGCGTGAACACGAGGTCGCTCCAGCCGTACAGCGCGACCAGGCGATAGCAGGCGGCGAGGTCGACGCGCAGCTGCCATTCTTCTTCGCCCACGAGCTTGCGCAGGGCGTCCGTTTCAGCTTGGGTGGTGGCGTTCATGATCGATGATCTCCTGCTCTGGTGTGGTTCAGGCGGCTTGCGTCGCCGCGTTCTTGTAGATGCTCTGGCGCGGCTGCGCCATCAGGCGTCGCAGCATGGGCTCGAATTCGCCGATCGGCAAGGTCTCGCCCTTCGGGTCGAAGGCCGGGTTGTCATAGAGCTCGCAGAACTCGGCGGTGCGCTCGAAATGCGGCGAGGCGCGGAAGTTCTCGCGCATGTCGCGGTCCAGCCCGATGTGGTGGAAGAAGTAGTGGCCCTGGAAGATGCCGTGGTGCTGCACCATCCAGTGATTGGCTTCGCTGACGAAGGGCTTGAGGATGGCCGCGGCGATGTCGGGGTGGTTGAAGGAACCCAGCGTGTCGCCGATGTCGTGCAGCAGCGCGCACACCACGTATTCCTCGTCGCGGCCGCCCTGCAGGGCGCGGGTGGCGGTCTGCAGCGAGTGGGCGTAGCGGTCCACAGGGAAGCCGCCGTAGTCGCCTTGCAGGATTTGCAGATGCTTGATCACGCGCGCCGGCAGGTCGGCGGCAAAGCGCATGAACTCGCCGCCGATCGTCTGCCAGTCGCCCTGCTTGCTGTCCTGCATGCGGGTGAAGTTCGCTCTTTTTTCGCTGCTCATCGTGCTTGTCTCCGGTCTCGTGGGTATCCCACGAGACTGTAGGGCAGCGACGGCGCGGTGCGCTGTCCGCCACATGACATGGCGGCATGGGGAAAGCGCGGGGTTCTAGCGGATCACCCGGCCGTCGGCCGTGACCGTCACCAGGTCGATGGTCCAGGCCGCGTCGCGCACGCCGGCGCGCAGCTGCACGCGAAAGCCGCCGACGTCGAACTCGCCCAGTGCTGCCAGCGCCTTCTGCAGGTTGCCCCGGTTCACGCCCGGGCCGGCGCGGCGCACTGCCTCGCCCAGGGTCTTGGCGGCGATGAAGCCCTCCAGGCTCTCGTAGCTGGGCGCCTGGTCCGAGTTGTCGATGGCGGTCAGGTACTCGCGCACGATCGGCGTGGCCGTGCTGCGCGGCGAGGGCACGACCTGGCTGATCACCACGCCGCGGATGTCCTTGCCCAGCGCGACGAACAGCGGGTCCATGCCGACCACGGAGAAGTTCATGAAGGTGCCGACGTAGCCGCCCTTGCGCATGGCGCGGATGAAGGCAGCCGTGGTGTTGAAGAGCGAAGCCTGGATCACGACCTGCGGCTTTGCGGCGCTGATGGCGGCCACCGCGGCATTCACATCGGTGCTGTTGATCGGGACGAAGGCGATGGCCACCGGCGCCGGCAGCTTCAGTTCCTGCTGCGCCTTCTCGACCGCCGCCAGTCCGGCGCGGCCCATGACGTCACCTTCGGCCAGCACGGCGATGCGGGTGTGCCCGATGGTGGCGCTGTGCTGCACCATCTTGAACGCTTCGTCCGCCATGCTGGGGCGCACATGGAAGACCTGCGGGTTGGCGCTGCCGCGCAAGGTGTCGGCGGCGGCAAAGGGGGCCAGCAGTACCGCGCCCTCCTGCTTGGCGACGGCCGCGGCGGCGCTGCTGCTGGCAGTACCGACGAAGCCGAACAGCAGGTCGGCGCCGTCGGCCAGCAGCTTCTTGGCGTTGGCGCCGGCGCGGGCGGCGTCGTAGCCGTCGTCCAGCTGGCGCAGTTCCAGCTCCAGCGGTGCGTCCTTCTTTTCGTTGAAGGCGTCTACATACAGCTTGGCGCCGGCGGCGAAGGCCAGGCCGATTTCGCTGGCGGCGCCGGTCAGCGGCACCGACTGGCCCAGCACCAGCTTGCGGGCGCCGGGCGCGGCCAGCGCTGCATTGCATCCCATCGCACCCAGGCCGAGTCCGGCCGCAGCATTGATCAACCAGTTTCTGCGTGTGGTGCGCATGTCACACTCCTTGACATTCTGTAACGTTGCGCATCCTACGCAAGGCTGGTGCCAGACGAGGGCAAAAGAATCAAATTTTCGTGAACAAAACGTCGTAAACCCCGTGCCCGAGCTTCAGGCCGCGGTTCTCGAACTTGGTGAGCGGCCGGTAGTGGGGCTTGGGCGCATAGCCGGCCGACGAGGCTTCGGGGGTGTTGCGCAGCAGCGCTTGGGCGGCAAGCACCTCCACCATCTGCTCGGCGTAGGGTTTCCAGTCGGTGGCGCAGTGCAGGTAGCCGCCGGGCGCCAGGCGCTCGGCCAGCTTCTTCACCAGCGGCGGCTGGATCAGGCGGCGCTTGTTGTGGCGCGTCTTGTGCCAGGGGTCGGGAAAGAAGACATGCACGCCAGCCAGCATGCCGGGCGCCAGCATGTGATCGATGACGTCGACCGCGTCGTGCGCGCAGATCCGGATGTTTTGCAGGCCGTGCTCGCCGATGCGCTTGAGCAGGGCGCCGACGCCGGGTTCGTGCACTTCGCAGCACAGGAAGTTCTTCTCGGGCATCAGGCCGGCGATGTGCGCCGTGGCCTCGCCCATGCCAAAGCCGATCTCCAGCACGGTGGGGGCCTCGCGGCCGAAGGCGGCCGCCAGGTCCAGGCGCTCTGCGCGATAGGGCAGCAGGAAGCGCGGGCCGTAGGCCTCGTAGGCCTTGGCCTGCCCGTAGGTGGTGCGGCCGCCGCGCTTGACGAAGCTTTTCAGGCGGCGGTGCAGCGGATGGGGCGGGGCGTCTTCCGGCGCGGGCGTCGGATCGGTGTCACTGGGATTCATAGAGGCCCAGGATTGTAGAGATCGCGCCATTGCGCGACCCAGGCGGCCCGCTCCTCACCTTGCAGGCCCAGTACCCGCGCGGCAGCCGTCAGCGCTGCGCCGGCCGCCGCGGGCGTCGCGCTGTCGATCGCGGCGGCCCCGTTCTGCTTGGACAGCTTGCTGCCATCTGCCCCCAGCACCAGCGGCGTGTGCAGGTAGCGCGGCGTGGGCAGGCCCAGCGCGCGTTGCAGCAGGACCTGGCGCGCGGTGTTGTCGGCCAGGTCTTCGCCGCGCACCACGTCGCTGATGCCCTGCTGCGCATCGTCCACCACCACGGCGAGCTGGTAGGCCCACGGGCCATCGGCACGCGCGAGCACGAAGTCGCCCACCTCGCGTGCCACATCCTGCGACTGGGCGCCGAGCCGGCGGTCGGTCCAGGCCAGGGCGCCGTCGCCTCCCTGGAACTTCGTTGCGGCAAAGCGCCAGGCCCGCGCCTTCTTGCCATGCAACCCGTCGCGGCAGGTGCCGGGGTAGACGCGCTCGGCATGGCGGGCGTGAGCGAAGCCCAGCCGTGCCAGCGCCGCATCGATGTCCTTGCGCGAACAGCCACAGGGGTAAGCGAGGCCGGCGTCCCGCAGCTGCACCAGCGCGGCTTCATAGAGGCCGACGCGGCGCGTCTGCCAAAGCGGGGTTTCGTCGGGCAGCAACTGGCAGGCGGCGAGCTGGCCCAGGATGACTTCGGCCATGCCTGCCTGGCAGCGCTGGGTATCGGCATCCTCGATGCGCACCAGCCAGCGCGCCTTGGGCCCGCGCGCGCGTACGTCCAGCCAGCTGGCCAGCGCGGCGACCAGCGAGCCGGCGTGCAGCGGGCCGGTGGG
>DATILH010000066.1:0-3824 GCA_035476655.1 Variovorax sp. | reverse complement strand
GCTTCTCGATCTGGAAGTTCATCAAGTACATCAAGGAAGAACTGCTGATCGTGCTGGGCACCTCGTCGTCGGAGTCGGTGCTGCCGCGCATGATGGCCAAGATGGAGAACCTGGGCGCGCGCAAGTCGGTGGTCGGCCTGGTGATTCCCACCGGTTACTCGTTCAATCTGGACGGAACCTCGATCTACCTGACCATGGCGGCGGTGTTCATCGCGCAGGCCACCAACACGCCCATGTCGCTGACGCAGCAGCTCACGCTGCTGGGCGTGCTGCTGCTCACTTCCAAGGGCGCCGCAGGCATCACCGGCAGCGGGTTCATCGTGCTGGCCGCGACCCTGTCCGCTGTGGGCGGCGTGCCCGTGGCCGGACTGGCGCTGATCCTGGGCATCGACCGATTCATGTCGGAGGCTCGCGCTCTCACCAACCTGATCGGCAACGGCGTCGCCACGGTCGTGGTCGCGCGCTGGACCGGTGATCTGGACATGAAGCGCATGCACAGCCAGCTGAACAACGAGACCGCGGCCGAGGCCGAGGAGCCGGAAGCCGTGCTCGACCAGGTCGAACACCACATGCCGCCCTCCGCGCCGGTGCAGGCCAGCGCCCGGCCCGACAAGCTCGGGCAGCCCCTGCCGCTGGGTACGCGCTGATGCGTTTGCCGGACCCGACCATGAGCGCTGCCGCTTCGCGCGCCGCCATGCCGCACCGCATCGTCATCGTCGGCGGTGGCGCGGGCGGGCTCGAGCTGGCCACGCGGCTGGGCGATACGCTGGGCCGGCGCGGCAAGGCGGAGGTGACGCTGATCGAAAAGACCCGCACCCATGTCTGGAAGCCCAAGCTGCACGAGATCGCCTCGGGCAGCATGGACATGAGCGCGCACGAGGTCGGCTACCTGGCGCAGTCGCACTGGCACCACTTCCGCTACCGCGTCGGCGAGATGGTCGGGCTGGACCGTGCGCGGCGCGAGGTGCTGGTGGCGCCCTACGTCGATGAGGATGGCAACGAGGTCACGCCGCGCCGCGTGTTCGGCTACGACACGCTGGTGATGGCCGTGGGCAGCCAGAGCAACGACTTCGGAACGCCCGGGGTGCGCGAGCACGCGATGCGGCTGGAGTGCGCAGCCGACGCGCTGCGCTTCCATTCGCGCATGGTCAATGCCTGCATCCGGGCCCATGCCCAGACCACGCCGCTGCGCCCGGAGCAGCTGCACGTGGCCATCATCGGCGCCGGCGCCACCGGGGTCGAGCTGGCCGCGGAATTGCACCGGACCACGCGAGAAGTCGTGGCCTTCGGCCTGGACCGCGTCGATGCCAACAAGGACATCAAGGTCACGCTGATCGAGGCGGCACCACGCGTGCTGCCGGCCTTGCCGCCGCGCCTGTCGCAAACCACCCAAGACCTGCTGCGCAAGCTGGGCGTGGAGGTGCACACCGACGCCAAGGTGGCGCAGGTTCAGCCGGGTGGCGTCTGCCTGGCCGATGGCCGGGTGCTGCCCGCGGAACTGGTGGTGTGGGCGGCCGGAGTCAAGGCGCCGGATTTCCTGAAGGACATCGCCGGCCTGGAAACCAACCGGATCAACCAGCTGGTGGTGCTTCCCACCTTGCAATCCACGCGTGACGAGGACATCTTCGCCATGGGCGATTGCGCCGCTTGCGCCTGGCCGCAGGCCAACCAGGGCCAAGGCGGGTTCGTGCCGCCCCGGGCCCAGGCCGCGCACCAGCAGGCTTCGCACATTGCCGGGCAGATCAGGCGCCGGCTCGCCCGCAAGCCCTTGACCGAATACCGCTACCGCGACTTCGGCTCGCTGGTCTCGCTGGGCGAATTCAGCACCGTCGGCAACATGATGGGCGGCCTGATGGTCGAGGGCCTGTTCGCGCGGCTGATGTACGTCTCGCTCTACAAGATGCACGAGCTGGCGCTGCACGGCTTCCCCAAGGTGGCGCTGGACACCCTGGCCCGCCTGATCGTGCGGCGCACAGAACCGCATGTGAAGCTGCACTGAAGTGAAGCAGCCTCATCAAACCTTGTCATGCCGGGCTCGACCCGGCATCCATGCAGCGCCAGAACAAGCGCCGCAGCCAATTCTCCGCTTCGCGCGGCAGCGTGCGCGGGATCAGGCCGCCGGGGCACTCTGCTGCGCGACTGTCCCCCGGCGCCGGGAGGGCGCCTCCTCCTTTATGTCGCTGCGCAGAGCGCCCCACCGACCTGATCTTCAACCGTCGTGGCTGTCCGGCTGTCGCAACCCATGCTTCCAAGTCAAGGATGCCGGGTGGCCGACGCAGCGAGGTAAAGGAGGAGGCGCCTCCCGCGCCGGGGGACACGAGCGGAGTTGGCTACCCGGCGTCCTTGGCGGCGCACGCTGAACGATTGCATCTCCCTTTCTCGACACCACAAGCCAAGAAGAAACGAACATGACCGCACCTCCGCCCGCCTGGAACCCCGGCACCTGGATGACCGATCTGCTCAGTGCCCAGCAAGACATGTTGCGGGCCTTTGGCGCGCCGTTGCCTTCGTTCTTCCAGCCCGCCAACGATGTACCAACCACGGACCGCCGGTTCGCGGGCGAGGCCTGGCGCAATGGCCCGGGCTTCGACCTGATGGCGCGCAACTACCTGTCCTACGCCAAGGTGTTGTGCGACTCGATCGATGCGGCACCGGCCGACGCCCGCACCAAGGCGCAATGGCAATTCGCGCTGCGCCAGGTGCTCGATGCCCTCAGCCCCGCCAACTGCCTGGCCACCAACCCGGAAGCACTGGAGCTCGCGGTGGAGTCGGGCGGTGCCAGTCTGGCCGAAGGCATGCGCCTGTTCCTGCAGGACGTGGCCAAGGGCCGCATCTCCATGACCGACGACAGTGCGTTCGAGGTCGGCCGCAACGTGGCCACCACGCCGGGCAACGTCGTCTTCGAAAACGAGCTCATCCAGCTGATCCAGTACACGCCCACCACCACCAAGGTGCACCAGCGGCCACTCGTGATCGTGCCGCCTTGCATCAACAAGTTCTACATCCTGGACCTGCAGCCCGACAACTCGCTGGTCGCCCATGCCGTGGCCCAGGGCCACACCGTGTTTCTGCTCTCGTGGCGCAACGTCTCGGCGGCGCAGGGACACCTGGGCTGGGACGACTACCTCGAGCAGGGCGTGATCGCCGCGCTCGACACGGCCTCGGCCATCAGCGGCGCCGATCAAGTCAATGCGCTGGGCTTTTGCGTGGGTGGCACCTTGCTGGCCTGTGCGCTGGCGGTGCTGGCCGCGCGCGGCGAAGACAAGGTCGCCAGCATGACGCTGTTGACCACCATGCTGGACTTCCAGGACACCGGCGAGATCGGCTTGCTGGTCGACGAGGCCATGGTGGCCAAGCGCGAATCCGAGATCGGCCGCGCAGGCGTGCTGCAGGGGCGCGAACTGGGCCAAGTGTTCGCGGCCCTGCGCGCCAACGACCTGATCTGGCCTTATGTGGTGAACGGCTACCTGAAAGGCAAGGCGCCGCCGGCCTTCGACCTCTTGTTCTGGAACGGCGACGACACCAACCTGCCCGGGCCGATGTTCTGCTGGTACCTGCGCAACGCCTACCTGGAGAACAAGCTGGGCGAGCCCGGTGCCACGGTGCAGTGCGGTGAGTCGGTGGACTTCGGTGCCATTGAAATTCCGACGTTCCTGTACGCCTCGCGCGACGACCACATCGTGCCCTGGCAGACCGCCTACGCCAGCACCGGCCTGCTGGGCGGCGACACCACCTTCGTGCTGGGCGCCAGCGGCCACATCGCCGGCGTCATCAACCCGCCGGCCAAGGGCAAGCGCAACCACTGGGTCGGAAAGGTCGGCGAC
>DATILH010000065.1:0-3766 GCA_035476655.1 Variovorax sp. | reverse complement strand
CCACGCCATGGTTGAATGCGATGCGCGCCGCCACGTGGTTGGCGCCCATCATCAGAGCGATCAGCAGCAGCGTGGCGAAGGCCGTGCCCGTGATCGCCTTGCCGGGTTCGGTCATGCGAAAGCCTCCGCCCTCCGGGCTGCCGGCGCCATGAGCCTTCGGAGCGGCCGCGCGGCTCATGCGCCGAGCGCGTGCCGCCGTTGCACCACGGCTGCTGCCAGTGCGTCCAGCACGCCCACCGTCTGCTCCCAGCCGATGCAGCCGTCGGTGACGCTCTGGCCGTAGGTCAGGCCCTGGCGTCCGTTCACGATTTCCTGCTTGCCTTCGAAGAGGTGACTTTCCAGCAGCACGCCCGCGATGGCCTGGCTGCCGCCGGCCACCTGCGCCGCCACTTCGGCCGCCACCTGCGGCTGACGCCGGTAGTCCTTGGCGCTGTTGCCGTGGCTGCAGTCAATCAACAGGCGCGGCACGAGCCCCGCGCTTGCAAGCGCCTGCGCCGCCTTCGCCACGCTGGCGGCGTCGTGGTTCGGGCCGCCGTGCGCTCCGCGTAAGACCAGATGCCCGTCGGGGTTGCCGGTGGTGCTGACCACCATTGCGCGACCCTCCATGCTGATGCTGGGGAAGCGGTGCGCCTGGTTCGCCACGTGGATGGCGTCGATGGCCACGTCGATGCCGCCGTGCGTGGCGTTCTTGAAGCCCACCGGCGCGGACAGGGCCGATGCCATTTGCCGGTGCAGCGGGCTTTCCACGGTGCGCGCGCCGATGGCGCCCCAGCTCAGCAGCTCGGCGTAGTACTGCGGCGTCACCAGGTCCAGGATCTCGCTGGCGGCGGGCACTTCCTGCGCGGCGCATTCCAGCAGCAGGCCGCGCGCGGCGCGCAGACCCTTGGCGATATCGCCCGCACCGTCCAGGTCCGGGTCGTAGATCAGGCCTTTCCAGCCCATGCGGGTGCGCGGCTTCTCGAAATACACACGCATGACCGGCAGCAGCGTGTCCTGCCGCTGCCTCGCTGCGTCGCGCAGCCGCGTGGCGTACTCCACGGCGGCCTGCGGGTCGTGGATGGAGCAGGGTCCCACGATGACGAGCAGCCGGTCGTCCTCGCCGCGCAGGATGCGGCGCACGGCCTCGCGCGACCGGGCGATGAAGGCCGCCTGCGGCTCGGCGCAAGGCAGAGCTTGGTGCAGCGATTCGGGGCTGGGCAGCGCGTCTTCGCGCGCGATATGAAGGTCGGAGATGCGGGTGGTCATGTCCTCAGCGCATTAACTTAGTAAAGGCCGTGCACTTTCGCGTGCAGCCGGGCCAGGCCCAGCAGCGCGTCGGTGTAGGGCGTGGGTACGCCGGTCAGCTCGCCCAGTTCCTTGACGACGGTGACCAGTGCGTCGAGCTCCACCGCCTTGCCGGCTTCCACGTCCTGCAGCATCGAAGTCTTGAAGGCGCCCAGCTTGCGCGTGACGACATGCCGGTCCTGCGGGCTCTGGTCGATCGGGATGCCGATGCGCGCTCCGATCTCCTTGGCCTCCAGCATCACGGTGTGGATGAAATCGCGCACCAGTTCGTCGTCCAGCACCCGATCGGTGGTCGCGCCGGTGATCGCGCTGATCGGGTTCATCGTCATGTTGCCCCAGAGCTTGAACCAGATGTCCTTCTGGATCTGATCGGACAGCACGGCCTCGAGGCCGGCCCTTTCCAGAAGCGCCGCCAACTCGCGCGCGCGTGGCGTCCTTTCGCCGGAGGGCTCGCCGATGATCAGCTTGTTGCCGAAGTGTTGCCGCACCTGGCCCGGGCCGTCGAGTGAAAAGCTGGCATGGACCACACAGCCGATGATGTGCCTGGCGGGAACCGCACGCGCAATGCTGCCATCCGCATCCACGGACTTCAGGCGTGTGCCGGCGTAGCGCACGCCGAACCCTTCGAAGAACCACCAGGGCACGCCGTTCATTGCGGTGAGCACTACCGTCTGCGGACCCAGCAGCGGCGCGATGGCCTTGGCCACCTCGGACATCGCCGGCGCCTTGACGGCCACGATCACGAGGTCTTGCACGCCGAAGTCGGCCGGGCTGGCGCTGGCACGTACCTTCACCGAAATCGCCTCGCCGTCTTGCGACTGCAGGTGCAAGCCGCCCTGCTGTAGCGCTTGCAACGTTGCGCCGCGAGCCACCACGCTGAGGTCGCAACCGGCCTGGGCCAGTTTCACGCCGATCCAACCGCCGATCGCGCCGGCGCCGTAAATGCAGACCTTCATGACTTGTAGCTGGCGTCGAGGCGGTCCACGCGCCGCACCAGCGCGTCGAACACGTCCTGGCCGGCGCCGAAACGCTGATCCCACTGGAACGAGTCGGCCACGGTTTGTTGCGCCACCGCTTCCGGCACAGGGATGGCTGGGCCCAGCGCCGCCTGCGCCGCCTGCACCTCGCAGGCGCGCTGCAGCGTCCACAGCCGCACGAAGGCCAACGGCAGGGTTGCGCCCCAGGCCAAGAGTCCATGGTTGCGCAGGATGACCGCCGGCTTGTCGCCGATGTTCTTCAACAGGCGAGGCGCTTCATCGGCATGGATGGTGATGCCTTCGAAGTCGTGATAGGCCACCAGGCCATGCAGCTGAGCCGAGTAAAAATTATTCTGCGCCAGGCCGCCCTGCGTGCATGCCACCGCCAGGCCCGCCGTGGTGTGCGTGTGCATCACGCAATGGGCATCGGCGATGTTGTCGTGGATGGCCGAATGCACTGTGAATCCGGCGGGGTTGACCGGCCAGGGGTTGTCATCCAGCTTGTTGCCCTTGAGATCTATCTTCAGCAGGTTGCCGGCCGTGACTTCGCTGTAGTGCAGGCCGAAAGGGTTGATCAGAAACTGCTTCTCGCCGCCGCTCACACTCTCGGGCAGGCGGATCGTGATGTGGTTGTAGATCATCTCGGTCCAGCCAAGCATGTCGAAGACCCGATAGCAGGCGGCGAGTTGCACTCGGGCCTGCCATTCATCCGGGTGCATGCTGCCGGCGGCGGGCTTGAGTATGGCGTTCATGGTGATTCCTTCATTACGGCTTGCCGGCCGCTTCCTCCGCCGCCACCTTCTTGAAGCGCGAGGCGAGCAGCGAGGTTGCCCTCATCAGCAAGTTGGTATCCAGGCCGACGGCGACGAAGACAGCGCCGATGTCGAGATACCTGCGGGCCAGCGTCTCGTCGGGCGTGAGGATGCCCGCGGCTTTGCCGGCCCGGGTGATGCGGCCGATCGCATCCTCGATGGTGGCCTGCACTTCGGGATGCATGGGATTGCCAATGTGGCCGAGGGCGGCGGAGAGGTCGGCCGGCCCGATGAAGACGCCGTCGACGCCTTCCGTCGCGGCGATGGCATCCAGATTCGCAAGCGCTTCGCGCGACTCCGCCTGGACCAGCAGGCAGGCCTGGGCGTTCGCCTCCTTCGCATAGTTGGGCAGGCGGCCCCAGCGTGAGGCGCGCGCGCCGCCGATGCCACGGATACCGTCGGGCGGATAGCGGGTGGCGCGCACCAGCGCCTGCGCCTGCGCCGGTGTGTCCACCATGGGCACGAGCAAGGTCTGGATTCCCAAGTCGAGGTACTGCTTGATCAGCGCAACGCCTATGTTGCCGTGGCCGACGGGAACACGGGCGATGGCGTGCGAGCCGGGGTAGGCGGCGATCACCTGCGCCTGCTGCAGGATGCTGCGCAGGTCGTTCGGCGAATGCTCGCCGTCGATCAGCAGCCAGTCGAAGCCGGCGCCGGCGCAGATCTCGGTGGTGTAGTGGTCGGCCAGGCCCA
>DATILH010000064.1:0-5709 GCA_035476655.1 Variovorax sp. | reverse complement strand
GGGCAGGAGGCCCAGGCCGGGCGCGTTGCCGTCGATGCCATGCGGATCGATCAGTGCCTCGCCCAGCATCTGCAGCCCGCCGCAGATGCCCAGCACCGCCCCGCCTGCGCCGGCATGGGCGGCGATCACGCGGTCCAGGCCCTGCGCACGCAGCCAGGCCAGGTCGCCGCTGGTGTTCTTGGAGCCGGGCAGCACGATGGTGTCGGCGCCCTCCAGCTCGGCCGGCGTACGGGCCCAGCGCAGGCGCAGGCCGGGCAAGTTGCGCAGCGGCTGGAATTCGTCGAGGTTGCTGATGCGCGGATAGGCCACCACAGCCACCGTGCGCGCGGCCGCCGTTGTCGCCGAGCCGGCGCCGTGCGCGCCTTCGTCGTACATGCCGTCCTCCTCCGGCAAGCCGTGCTGCCACCACATGGGCAGGGTCGCCACCGTCGGCACGCCGGTCAGGCCTTCCAGGTCCTGCGGCGCCGGCGCCAGGAGCGAGGCATCGCCGCGGAAGCGGTTCAGCACGAAGCCGCGCAGCAGCTTCCTGTCCGCCTCGGGCATCAAGGCCCAGGTGCCGTACAGGTGGGCGAAAGCGCCGCCGCGGTCGATGTCGGTGACGAGCAGACAGCGCGCGTCGGCATGGCGTGCCACCCGCAGGTTGACGATGTCCGAGGCCATCAGGTTGATCTCGGCGGGCGAGCCGGCGCCCTCGATCACCACCACCTCGTTTTCCGCCCGCAGCTCATCGAGCGAGCGCGAAATCTCCGGCCACACCTGTTCGCTGCGGCCGCGCCAGGGCATGGCCGTGAGCCGGGTGTCGACCTGGCCGAGCAGCACCACCTGGCTGTGGGTGTCGCGCTCGGGCTTGAGCAGGAGCGGGTTCATGCGCACGTCGGGTTCGGCGCGCGCTGCCAGCGCCTGGAAGTACTGGGCGCTGCCGATCTCGCCGCCGGCCACAACACGCGCGTTGTTGCTCATGTTCTGCGCCTTGAAGGGGGCCACCTTCAGGCCCTGGCGCGCATACCAGCGGCACAGGGCCGTGCCCAGCCAGCTCTTGCCGGCGCCGCTCGTGGTGCCCAGCACCATCACACATCGGGATTTCATGCCCCGAAGTGTGCATGAGCGCGAGCCCTAAACCACCTTCACCGACAGATTCGGCAGGCCGTCGATGTGGATCTCGATCAGGTCCCCGCGCACCACCGGGCCGACGTTCTCCGGCGTGCCCGAATAGATGATGTCGCCAGGCATCAGCTCGAAGGCCTGCGACAGGCGGCTGATCTGCTCGGCCACCGACCAGATCATGTGCTTGAGCGTGGCGTTCTGCCTGGTCTGGCCGTTGACCTTGAGCCAGATCGTGCCGTCGGCGAAGTGCCCGACCGTGGCAACCGGATGGATCGGGCCCACCGGGGCCGAATGGTCGAAGCTCTTGCCGATTTCCCAGGGCTTCTTCTGGTCGCCCATCTCGCGCTGCAGGTCGCGGCGCGTCATGTCCAGGCCGAGCGAGTAGCCGTAGACATGGTCGAGCGCGCTGGCGAGCGGGATGTTTCGGCCACCCTTGGAGAGCGCGACCACCAGTTCCACCTCGTAGTGGTAGTTCTTGGTGAGGCTCGGATAGGGATGGTCGGCCACCGTCCCGGGCTGCACCACCTGGATCGCATCGGCCGGCTTCTGGAAAAAGAAGGGCGGCTCGCGCGTCGGATCGGAACCCATTTCGCGTGCATGCGCGGCGTAGTTGCGGCCGATGCAGTAGATGCGGCGCACCGGGAAGGCCTGGTCGCTGCCGGCGATCGGAATGGTTGTCGAATCGATCTCGAATGGCGTCTTGGGTGAGCGCGCGGCGCCGACCGGCAAGGCGCATCCGGCGAGGGCTCCACCGGCGGCCGCCACGGCCGATGCGGCCAACAGGCCGCGACGTGAACTGGACATGCTGTCTCCTCTTGAAAGAATCCGGCGACTGGCCGGACCCGGCCGATCTTGCGATCGACAGCCGCCGCCATGCCGCACGCATCTACGCAAAAGCAGGACTGCGCCAACACTCCCGCACACCTTAGGATAGGCCGATGCCTTCCCGCCCTTCCAGCCTGCGCCTGTACGGCATGCAGGAACGTGCCGACCATCTCGATTTCGACATTCGCTTCGAGGGCGCACGCGACGTGCTGGCCCGCCCGCATCGCCATGAGTACTTTCAGATTCAGGTGAGCATCGAGGGCGGTTCGCAGCAACTCATCGGCGGCGCCATGCGCCCCTTCGCTGCCGGTCACCTGAGCTTCGTGCTGCCCTTCCGCGTGCATGTGGTGCCGCACCCTGCGGGAGCGCGCTACGCCATCATCAACTTCGACCAGGACTTTCTCTGGCCGGAATTGGAGGTGGCGGCGCTGGACCTGGAAGACGTGCCGATCGCTCGCGTGCCCGAGTTGGCGCCCTTCCTGTTCCAGGAGCATCTGGACTTTCACTTCAAGACCGATGACTTCGGCCGCATCCTGGGCTGGCTCGATGAACTGGCCGCCCTGAACCAGGCCCGGCGCCTGGGCACGATGAGCGCCATCCGCGGCGTGTTGCTCCAGTTGCTGGGCCTGGCCTGCCGCCGGCATGAGGAAAAGCTGCTGGCGCAGGCGACGCGCCACCGTGGCCAGCTCTCGCGCCACGACGCACTGCAGCGCGTGATGGCCTATGTGCGCGAGCACCTGCACGAGGAGATGTCGCTCAACGAAGCGGCGGCCGCCGCCATGCTGTCGCCCAACTACCTGGCGCATCTGCTGAAGAAGCAGACCCAACGCACCTTCACCGAACTGGTGACCGAGCGCCGGCTGGAGCGCGCCAAGGAACTGCTGCTCACCTCCAGCGCCCGCATCGGGCACATCGCCCAGAAATGCGGCTTTGGCGACGCGGTCTACTTCAGCCGCCGCTTTCGCCAACAGGTCGGCAGCACGCCTTCGCAGTTCCGGGCTGCTGCGCACGATCCCCGTCTGCTGGAGTGCGATGCCTGACATGCATCCCGACGTGCTGCCGCCCAGCCAGGACCCCGCTCTTCTGCGTCGCCTGCTGCGCGCAAAAGACCGCATGGACGCCTCTTCGCACGAGGCCTGGCCCGTCTCGCGGCTGGCGAAGGCAAGCGGCGTTTCCGAGGCCCACTTCGCACGTTCGTTCAAGCAGGCCTTCGGCGTGCCGCCGCACCGCTACCTGCTCACGCGACGCATCGAACGCGCGACCGCGCTGCTGCGCGACACCGACCTGCCAATCACCGAGATCGCCTTCCAGACAGGCTGGGAGAGCCTGGGCACCTTCGGGCGCACCTTCCGGGACATCACCGGCGAGAGCCCGAGCGCGAACCGCGAGCGCGGGCGGGCCCAGGCGGATCAACTTGGCCGCGTGCCCCACTGCATCGTCAGCGCCGCCCACCGGCCCGGCCTCGAAATCGCAGTTTCGGAGAAGCGGCGCCGCGAGACGGACGGTACAAATGGGCCTTCGAAATGAAAAGGAAATTCCATGAGCCAAGGTGTCGATGTGGTCGGCTTGTATGTGCGAGACCAGGATGAAGCGCTCGCGTTCTATGTCGAGAAGCTGGGTTTTCGCGTCCACACGGACGTGCGCAACGGGGGCTTTCGCTGGCTGACGGTGCAGCACCCGGAGCAGTCCTCGTTCCAGTTGGGTCTCTTCACGCCCGGGCCGCCGATGCAGGACGAGGCGACGGCGCAGGCGCTGCGCGCGCTCGTGGCCAAGGGCGCGATGCCGCCCCTCGTGTTGGTGGTGAACGACTGCCGCGCGGCCTACGACCGCATGCTCGGCCTGGGCGTGGAATTCACGCAGGAGCCCATCGACCGCTTCGGCAGTGTGGACGCGGGCTTCCGCGATCCTTCGGGCAACGGCTGGAAGATGATCGGCGCGCGAACAGGCGCGCCTGCCTAGAACCCGCGCAGGTCCGTCACCGGCAGCGGCAGGGCTGGCTGCCCGGTGATCAGGCTCAGCGTCTGGCCGAACTGATCCACGTTGTTGTCGAAGCTGCCGTGGTTCGCGCTGATGTTCTGGTCGGGCAGCGCCATCGGCACCTTGTCCGGCTCGATGACGCGGATGCGCGCGCCCAGCCCCGAGGTGGCCGCAGCGTTGCGCCAGTTGCCCAGCGCCTCGCCGGTGGCCGATGAGCCGTCCCATGCCTTGTAGGCAGGATCCAGCACATTGGCCATGCCCAAGAGCGGCGTGCGCACATCCGGCTCCAGCGCGTTCGAGACGAAGTACAGGAGCGACTTGCGGTAGATCGCCGCCACGTTGTCGTCGCGCTCGTTCTTGTCCGACAGGATCGCCAGGTGCAGGCGCTGCATCAACTCCCTGTGCGGCGCGTAGTAGCGGTTGGCAAACTGCACCGTGCAGGCCGGCGCGTAGAGGTGGATCGAGGCCACGCGCTCCTCCAGCCGGCGCGCCGCCAGCACCGCGAGCATGTGGCCCAGCACGATCGAGCCGGCCGAATGGCCCACCAGGTGGATCTCCAGTTGATCACCCCAGGTCTGCGCCAGGTTCTGCAACGCGGTGACCAGCAGGTCGCCGCCGCGCGTGGGGTTGCAGGCGAACTCGGCGTTCTCCTTCATCTCGCTCCACAGCGGGCGCGCCAGCGGCCGGCCGATGGTCTTCTCGACCAGCATGTCCGAGGCTTCGATCAGGCTGTCGCGCAGCCCGCCGGCGCGCTGCGGCTCACGGGTGAAGGCGTCGTTGATGACGTTGCAGATCGACTCCATGAGGCCCGTCTTCCACACCAGGAACAGCGGGTAGCAGCCGTTGCCGATGAAGTAGCGCCCCATCACGCGGGCCCGGTCGATCGCCGAGCTTTCCTTGTTGAGGCCGCCATGCGCGTAGATCACCAGGCGCCTCCTGCCGTCCGGCGACTTGGGGGCGGAAGGATCGCGGAACCACTGGTCCGGCAGGCCGCAGGCCTGGAACAGCAGCGTGCGGCTGAGCTCGTCCTGCGTCAGGTAGCGGTCGATCCGGCCGTCGTTGCCGAACACGATGCTGTGCTCGTAGGCACGCCCCTCGTCCCAGGCGCTGGCAGGCGCCGCGCCGGCGCGCGCACGGGCCGCGCCGGTGCCGCTGGCCAGGCGCCCCAGCACCACGCCGCGCACGCCCAGCGAAGCGACCCAGGCATCCATGCCGTTGGCGAACCAGTCCTCGTAGCGCAGCAGCGCAAAGCCGCCGGCGCCCCAGTTCGGGCCCCAGGAGTTCTGGACCACGAAGCCGCGCGTGTTGAAACCCACCAGGGCAAAGGCATGGCCGCCGATCTGCGAGGCCACGCCGTCGAACTCGATCTCCGGCAGGCTGTCGTGCGTGACCTTCCTGCCTGCCGCGCTGGGTACCGTCTGCCAGCCCTCGTGCGTGCTGGCCGAGACATAGATCGCGCCCACCTCGTAGATGGCGGCCTGCATGTCGGTGATGGACTTGGTGTCGATGCGGTAGTAGACGCCCAGGGTCAGGTCGATGGCGCGCTGGGCGTAGCCGTAGCGCGGGCGCGCGATGCCGCTGGCTTCGTAGGGCCAGTCGTTCTCCAGGCAGACGCCGTGATGGAACCAGCCCTTGAGCGCGCCACGGCAGCTCGAGCCGTCGTAGTCCTCGCCCGCGTACTCGTCGTAGCGGCGCGCGAAGTTGTAGAGCATGCGCGGGCTCACCGACTCCAGCTTGGTGGGATGCGCGGCCTTGCGCCAGCGCGCGTAGTTGACGACGCAGGCCAGGCCGAAGCCGGTGCAG
>DATILH010000063.1:0-12764 GCA_035476655.1 Variovorax sp. | reverse complement strand
CGGCGGTTGTTGGAGTCCAGGCGCACCACGTCGGCCACCGTGCCCAGCGCCACCAGCGGCAGCAGGTCGTCCAGCTTCGGTTGACCGGCGGCATCGAACAATCCGCGCGCCCGCAGTTCGGAGCGCAGCGCCATCAGCACGTAGAACATCACGCCGACGCCGGCGATGCTCTTGCTCTCGAAGCCGCAGCCCGGCTGGTTGGGATTGACCAGCACGTCGGCCGCCGGCAGTTCGGGGCCGGGCAGGTGATGGTCGGTCACCAGCACCGCCAGGCCGCGGGCCTTGGCGGCTGCCACGCCTTCGACGCTGGCGATGCCGTTGTCCACCGTGATCAGCACATCGGCCCCGCCATCGGCGACCCGCTCGGCAATGTTGGGCGTGAGGCCATAGCCGTCGACCACGCGATCGGGCACCAGGTAGCTCACATGGCGCGCGCCCAGGCGCGAAAGCCCGCGCAGGCCGACGGCGCAGGCGGTGGCGCCGTCGCAGTCGTAGTCGGCCACGATGCACAGGCGCTTGTCATCGCGGATGGCATCGGCCAGCAGCCGGGCCGCCTCGCGCGCGCCCAGCAGGGTGTCGGGCGGCAGCAGGCGGGCCAGCGCATCGTCCAGTTCGTCCTTGGCGCAGACGCCGCGCGCGGCATAGAGGCGCGCCAGCAAGGGGTGCACGCCTGCCTGTTCCAGCACCCAGGCGCTGCGCGGCGGGATCTCGCGTTCGATGATCTTCATAGCGTGCCCAGCAGTTCGGCGCTGGCCGGTGCGCGCTCGAACAGGCGCTTGGCAAAGGCGGTGAAGCCGCCCGGCCGCGGCGTGAAGCTGCGCGCGCTGCGATCGCCGCACAAGGTCAGGCGGATGGCGGCGCCGCGTTCTGCTTCAGCCAGCAGGGCGGGCAGCCGCTGCGCATCGAGCGCCTGCCAGGCCTGGGCCCAGGCGGCGCTGTCGTCTCGCACGGCCGCATCGCGCAGGCGCTGGTCGACTTCGGGTGCTGCAGCAGCGGGCGCGGCGTTGGCCGGTAAGGCGCCGGTGCCGCTGGCCCAGAAGGAGTTGATGGCCGGCAGGCCGCGCTCGGCACGCGCGTCGTTGACCGGGTGGGTGTACAGGAGCATCTGGATCTCGTTTTGCAGGCGGCGCAGCGGGCGCGTGGCCTCGGTCAGGGGCGACCAGTCGGAAATGGGATGGCCCACCGCGCGATCGATCGAGGCGGAGGCCAGGCCGTCGAAGAGCCGGCCCTGGGCCAGCCAGCGACCGGGTTGCGGCGTGGGGTGCAGCTCGATGCCGTCCTCGGCAAGGAAGGGGCGCACGGCTTCGAACAGGATAGCGGATTCCTCGGCCCCGATGCCGAGGGCCTGCGGGTCGCCCAAGGCCGCATCGTCGATGCCGACCTGCCAATGGCACAGCGTCATCAGGCTCCAGGCCTGGCCGGGTAGCGCCTGCGGCAGATCCGCCTCGCGCGCCTGCCAGGCGGCCCAGGGAATGCAGCCGTCCGGGGCGGCAATGCCCAGCGCAGCGGCCAGGGCGCGTTCGTGCGGCGGCGAGAGGGTGGTGTCGTCCTGCGTGTCATCCGCGCCGAGTTCGAGGCGCGCCATCAGGCGCTCGAGATTGCGCAGCTTCAAGCTGGCCAGCGCGGCGCGGCAGGCGGGGGTGCCGCGGCCGGCATAGGGAATCAACAGGTGAGGGGACGCAGGCATGGGGCTATTGTCCGGGATGCCACAATTCGAAAATGAATCACCCCCACGCTCGGCACTTCGTGTCCTCGCTGCCCCCCGAGGGGGCGCAGGTGTTGCTTGGGGCGGCCCGGCACAACACCTGATATGCGACTCCCCTACGAACTGCAACTTGGCTGGCGCTACACCCGCGCCGGCCGGGCGACGCGGCGAAACGGCTTCATCAATTTCATCTCCGGCGTGTCGATGCTGGGCATCGCGCTGGGCGTGGCGGCGCTGATCATTGTGCTGTCGGTGATGAACGGCTTCCAGAAGGAGGTGCGCGACCGCATGCTCGGCGTGGTCTCGCACATCGAGATCTTCTCGCGCGACGGCCAGGCGCTGCAGGACATTGGCCCGATCATGGACGCGGCGCGCAAGAACCCCCAGGTGGTGGGCGCGGCACCCTTCGTGGCCGCACAGGCGCTGCTGGCGCGCGGCGAGGACATGAAGGGCGTACTGGTGCGCGGCATCGAGCCCAAGCTGGAACCCCAGGTCACCGACATCGCCAGCACCGCGCAGAAGGGTGCGCTGGAGCGCCTGGTGCCGGGCGAATTCGGCATCGTGCTGGGCGGCGACCTGGCGCGTTCGCTCTATGTGCGAGAGGGCGACATGGTCACGCTGATCACGCCCGGCGGCCAGGTCACGCCGGCCGGCGTGGTCCCGCGGCTCAAGCAGTTCAAGGTGGTGGGCACCTTCGATTCGGGCCACTACGAGTACGACTCGGCGCTGGCCATGATCCAGACGGAGGACGCGGCAAAGGTGTTCCGCCTTGAAGGCCCGAGCGGCATCCGCTTGAAGCTCAAGGACCTGCACCAGGCACGCGAGGTGGCCGACGAACTGGCCGCCACCTTGCCGGGATCCTTCCTGATCCGCGACTGGACGCGCCAGAACCGCACCTGGTTCGCGGCAGTGCAGGTCGAGAAGCGCATGATGTTCATCATCCTCACGCTGATCGTCGCGGTGGCCGCGTTCAACCTGGTCAGCACGCTGGTGATGTCGGTGACCGACAAGCGCGCCGACATCGCCATATTGCGCACCCTGGGCTCGAGCCCGCGCAGCATCATGGGCATCTTCGTCGTGCAGGGTGCGATGGTGGGCGTGATCGGCACCCTGGGCGGCCTGCTGCTGGGCCTGGGCATCGCCTACAACATCGACGTCATCGTGCCGGCGCTGGAGAAGCTGTTCCAGGCCAGCTTCCTGCCCAAGGACATCTACCTGATCAGCCGCATGCCCAGCGATCCGCAGCAATCGGACATCGTGCCCATCACCATCATCTCGCTCATCCTCGCCTTTGCCGCAACGCTCTATCCGAGTTGGCGCGCGAGCCGCGTCAATCCGGCAGAGGCGCTGCGCTATGAATAACAACGCAGTTGTGCTCCAGGTCCGCGGCCTGACCAAGCGCTTCCACGAAGGCCGCATCGACCTGACGGTGCTGCATGGCGTCGATCTCGATGTGCGCGCCGGCGAAACCCTGGCCATCGTCGGCGCCTCGGGCTCCGGCAAGAGCACCTTGCTGCACCTCATGGGCGGGCTGGATGCGCCCACCGCCGGCAAGGTGGAACTGCACGGCGAGGACATGGCCCACGTCGACGCGGCCGAGCAAGGACGGCTGCGCAACCGGCACCTGGGCTTCGTCTACCAGTTTCACCACCTCTTGCCCGAGTTCAGCGCGCTGGACAACGTGGCCATGCCGTTGAAGATCCGCCGCGAGACGCCGGCGCGCGCGCGTGAGGCTGCCGCGCAGATGCTGGCCGCCGTCGGCCTGGCCGAGCGCCTGGCGCACCGGCCCGCCGAGCTGTCCGGTGGCGAGCGCCAGCGCGTGGCCATCGCCCGCGCCCTGGTGACGCAGCCCGACTGCGTGCTGGCCGACGAGCCCACCGGCAACCTCGACCGCGCCACGGCAGACGGCGTGTTCGCCCTGATGCTCTCGCTGGCGCGCGACCGGCACACCGCCTTCGTGATGGTCACGCACGACGAAGGCCTGGCCGCGCGCTGCGACCGTGTGCTGCGTCTCACCGCCGGCCGGCTGGCCGGCTGAGGACTTACAGCAGCATCCCGCCGGACACCTCGATGCGCTGGCCGGTGATCCAGCGGTTGCCCTCCGACAGCAAGGACGCCACCGCGCCGCCGATGTCCTCCGGCTGGCCGACGCGCCCCAGGGCCGTGAGGCCGGCGATGTGCGCTTTGACTTGCGCGTTGTCGCGCACGGCGGCGCCGTTGAAATCGGTCTCGATGGCCCCCGGCGCGATCGTGTTGACCGTGATCCCGCGCGGCGCGAGTTCCTTGGCCATGTAGCGCGTCAGCACCTCGATGCCGCCCTTCATCGCGGCATAGGCGCCGTAGCCGGGCAAGGTGAAGCGCGCCAGCCCGCTGGAGGTGTTGACGATGCGCCCGCCGTCCTCGAGCAGCGGCAACAGCTTTTGCGTCAGGAAGAAGCTGCCCTTCAGGTGGATGGCGAACATCTGGTCGAACTGCGCCTCGGTGGTGTCGACCAAGGGAGCGTTCAGGCCGGTGCCGGCGTTGTTGACCAGCTGATCGAAGCGCTCGCACTGCCAGGTGCTCGCCAGCGCACGCCGCACGCGTTGCGCGAAGTCGTCGAAGCCGCTGCTCTCGGCCACGTCCAGCTGCAGGGCCACGGCGCGGCGGCCCAGCGCCTCGATGCGCTGGACGACCTCCCGTGCCTGCGCTTCGTTGCGCTGGAAGCTGAGGATGACGTCGGTGCCCTGCTCGGCCAGCTTCAACGCGATGCTGCGGCCGAGGCCGCGGCTGCCGCCGGTGACAAGGGCAATACGGGTCTTGGAATCGCTCATGGAAATCTCCTGGTGAGTGGTTGGTGTGCTCACTTTAGGAGTTCACTCGTTTGCGATAAATCTCCAATATTGCCCCGCAGTGTTCTCTCATGAAAGACAATCAGGCACATGGATCTGAACGAACTGCGGATCTTCGCCCGCGTGGCTGAACTGGGCAGCTTCACCCTGGCGGCCGATCAGCTGGGCCTGGTCAAGGGCCGGGTCTCGGCGGTCGTGCAGCGCCTGGAGGCGCGCATCGGCACGCGGCTCTTGCAACGCACGACGCGCCAGGTGCGGCTCACGCACGACGGCCAGCAGTTCCTGGAGCGCTGCAAGGACCTGCTGGCCGACGCGGAACAGCTGCAGGCCATGTTCCAGCCCGCGGCCGCGGGCCTGCGCGGGCGCCTGCGCATCGACATGCCCAACACCTTCGCGCGCGACCTCATCATTCCCCGCCTGCCCGAGTTCCTGGCCGCGCATCCGCTGCTGGAGATCGGCATCAGCACCACCGACCAGCGGGTGGACGTGGTGCGCGAGGGCTTCGACTGCGTGCTGCGCATCGGCCCGCTGACCGATTCGGAACTGGTCGCCAAGCCGCTGGGTCAGCTGCGGATGGTCAATGTCGCGAGCCCGGCCTACCTTCATGCCCATGGAACGCCGGCTTCGCTGGCCGACCTGGCGCAGCACCGCATCGTCCATTACGCGGCGCGCCTGGGCACGCATGGCGCCGGCTGGGAGTACCAGGAGGGCGGCGCACGGCGCCTGTTGCCGATGCGCAGCAGCGTGGTGGTCAACAGCACCGATGCCTACCAGGCCGCCTGCCTCGCCGGCCTGGGCATGATCCAGGCGCCGGTACGCGGCACGCGGGAGCACGTTGCCGCGGGACGGCTTGTCGAAGTCCTGCCCGGATATACGGCGCCGGCGATGCCGGTGGCGCTCTTGTACCCGCACCGTCGTCAGGTCGCGTCGCGCGCGCAGGCGATGCTTCAATGGCTCGAGCAGGTGCTGGCGACCGAGCTGGCCGCGCAGGATCAGGCGGCGATCGAGTAGCCGCCGTCCACCGGGATCGCGGTCCCGGTGATGAAGTCCGACGCGCTGCTGGCCAGGAACACCGCCACGCCGGCCAGGTCCTGCGGCTCGCCCCAGCGGCCGGCGGCGGTGCGCGCGAGCACCCGCTCATTGAGCCCCGGCACCTGGGCGCGGGCGCCGTCCGTCAGGTCGGTGCGGATCCAGCCGGGCAGCACCGCGTTGACCTGGATGCCGTCGGCCGCCCAGGAGGCGGCCATCGCCTTGGTGAGCGCCACGATGCCGCCCTTGCTTGCACCGTAGGCCGGCGCATAGGGCATGCCGAAGATCGAGGCCATCGAGCCGATGTTGATGATCTTGCCGCCACCAACGCGCTTCATCAGCGGCTGCGCCGCGCGGCAGCACAGGAAGGCGCTGGTGAGGTTGGTGTCCATCACCATGTTCCATTCAGAAAGCTGCAGCTGGTCGACCGGCTTGCGGATGGTGGTGCCGGCGTTGTTGACCAGGATGTCGAGTCGGCCGACCTTGCTCTCCAGCTGCTCGAACAGCGTGTGGACCGAGGCTTCGTCCGTCACGTCCGCTTCCAGCGCCAGGCTGTCGCTGCCCAGCGCCCTGAGCGCCTCGACCGCGCCGGCCGACTTCTGCGCATTGCGCGCCGCCACCACCACGCGAGCGCCTGCCTGCGCCAGGCCCTTGGCCATGCCCAGGCCGATGCCGCCGTTGCCGCCGGTGACGAGTGCGACCTTGCCTGTCAGGTCGAACATCTGTTCAAAGGATGCGGTTGAACCAGAGCAGCGAGAGGGCCGCGGAGAGCAGCATGAGAGCCGCCGCGCCCATCGCGAACAGGGCCGAGATCTCGGTCTCCTTCTTCTCCACCGTCAGGCGCGAACTCAGCGTTTCGTAGACCTTCTTCAGGTCGGCCGCCGTGCCGGCGTAGAAGTACTCGGCCTGGGTCTTGTTGGCGATCGCCTTCAAGGTGTCCTCGTCCAGGCGCACCCGCATCGACCAGCCTTCGAAGCCGATGGTCTCGCCGTCCACCGTGCCCACGCCCACGGTGTAGACACGCACGCCGCGGTCGGCGGCGATCTTGGCGGCGTCCAGCGGATCGACGCCGGTGGTGCGCTGCCCATCGGTCAGCATGATGATCGCCGCCGAAGTGTAGGAGCCCGGCGTCACCGGCACGAACTCCTTCTTGGGCGCCTTGCCAGCCTGTTCGATCGGCACGCCGCGTTGCGTCGACTTGGGCGCGAAGTCGTCGATGCCGATGCCGGCATCCGGGAACAGCGTGGCCAAGGACACCACCAGGCCATTGCCGGTGGCCGTGCCGCGCTGCAGCTGGAAGGAATCGATGGCGGTGACCAGGTCGTCGCGGTTCACCGTGGGCAACTGCGCCACCTGGGCGCTGCCGGCGAAGGCGACGATGCCCACCTTGACGGTGCGCGGCAGCTCCTTCAGGAAGCTCTTGGCGGCGTTCTGAGCCGCCACCAGGCGGTTGGGCTGCACATCGGCGGCGCGCATGCTGCCCGAGACGTCCATCGCCAGGATGATGGTCTGCTGGTTCGAAGGCAGCAGCACCACCGCCATCGGCCGCGCCGCCGCCACCAGCAGCGCCGCCATGGCCAGCAGGAACAGGAAGGGCGGGATGTGGCGCCGCAGTGTCTGGCCGGCGCCCATCGCCTCGCGCACGATCGACAGGCTGGCATAGCGGATCGCCAGCTTCTTCTTGCGCCGCAAGAGCCACAGGTACAGGAGCAGCAGGAGCGGCAACGCCAGCAGTCCCCAGAGGAAATCGGGCCAAAGAAAAGTCATGATCCCACCGCCATTGCATGGGCCAGGCCGGTACGCACGCGCCGCTTGCGCAGTTCGGCGAAGCGGACGATGGCCTCCACCAGATCGTCTTGCGTCGACAGCTCCAGCGCGTCGACGCCGGCGCGTGCCAGCGCCTCGCGCAAGCTGTCCTCGCGTTCGCGCGCCAGGCGGGCGAAGCGCTTGCGAAAGCCGACGTCATGGGTGTCGACCCACAGCTGTTCGCCGGTCTCCGCATCGGTCAGCGGCACCAGGCCGAGGTCGGGCAGCTCCAGCTCCAGCGGGTCGAACAGGCGCACCGCGACCACCTCGTGGCGCAGGGCCAGGCGGCCCAGCGGGCGCTCCCAGCCGGGCGCGCTGAGGAAGTCGGACACCACGAACACCGTTGACCGCCGGCGGATCATGGTGCCGGCGGCATCCAGCAGTTCGGCCAGCTTGGTCGTGCCGCCGGGCTTGGCGCCGCGCGGCTCGACGCGCCGCTCCATCGCGTGCAGCAGGTGCAGCACATGGCGGCGGCCGGTGCGCGGCGGGATCACCGCTTCCAGGTTGCTGCCGTAGACGAGGGCGCCCACCCGGTTGCCGTGGCGCGTCAGCAGGCGAGCCACCACGCCGACGAAGCCGGTCGAGATCTCGCGCTTGGCACGGGGGCCGGAACCGAAGTCGACCGAGCGGCTCAGGTCGAGCACGAACCAGGCGGCCATCTCGCGGTCTTCGGTGAAGACGCGCACATGCGGCACCTGCAGCCGTGCCGTCACGTTCCAGTCGATGTGGCGCACATCGTCGTGGTGCTGGTATTCGCGCAGATCGGCCAGGTCGAGGCCGGCGCCGCGCATCAGGGTGCGGTAGTCGCCCTGCAGCAGGCCGTCCAGGCGCCGGATCACCGTCCATTCGAGGCGGCGCAGCGCGCGCTCCACGCCGGCGGCGGCCGCTTCCGCATGAAGCTGCGCGTCGTTGGCGGCGCGTCGGCGAGCGCTAGGCCACCAGCTTTTCATGTTCCATGACCTTCGCGGGCGCCGGCACGGCTCGCATGATGCGATCGATCAGGCCGTCGGGCGTCAACCCCTCGGACAGGCCTTCGTAGGAGAGCGTGACGCGATGGCGCAGCACATCGGGCACCAGCGCCGTCATGTCTTCCGGCAGGGCGTAGCTGCGCCCGCGCAGCAGCGCCAGGGCGCGCGCGCCTTCGGTCAGGTTGATGCTGGCGCGCGGGCTGGCGCCGAAGGTGATGAAGCGGCGCATGTCCTTCAGGCCATGTTTTTCCGGCACGCGGGTGGCCGACACCAGCTTCACCGCGTACTGGATCAGCGCGGGGTCCACATAGACCCGGCGCGCCTGCGCCTGCAGCAGCGCCAGCTGGTCGGTGGTGGCGATGGCGTTGGCCGTGACCAGCGGGCCGATCACCCGCTCGACGATGACGAATTCCTCCTCGTCGCTCGGATAGTCGACCAGCACCTTCATCATGAAGCGGTCCACCTGCGCCTCGGGCAGGGGGTAGGTGCCCTCGGTCTCGATCGGGTTCTGGGTGGCCATCACCAGGAAGGGGCGCGGCACCTTGTGCGTTTCGCCGGCAATGGTGACCTGGCGCTCCTGCATCACCTCGAGCAGCGCGCTTTGCACCTTGGCCGGGGCGCGGTTGATTTCGTCGGCCAGGAGCAGGTTGGCGAAGACCGGGCCGAGCGAGGTGCTGAAGTCGCCGGTCTTCTGGTTGTAGATGCGGGTGCCCACCAGGTCGGCCGGCACCAGGTCGGGCGTGAACTGGATGCGCTTGAACCTGCCGTGCACGGTGTCGGCCAGGGTCTTCACGGTGAGCGTCTTGGCAAGGCCCGGCACGCCTTCGACCAGCAGGTGCCCTTCGGCCAGCATGGCGACCATCACCCGCTCCAGGAAGCGGTCCTGCCCGACAACGACGCGCTTGACCTCGTAGAGGATCTGCTCCATCAGTTCGCTGCTGTCGCTGGCGGCGGCGGCGGCCGCTGGGGTGTTCTCTGAGCTCATGCGTGGCTTTCCTTTTGGCGAGAGATTCAGAAGGGCGGCATGCCCGCGGCCGAGGCCGCGTTCTCGATCGGCACAGCAAATCCGATGCCGATGAAGGTGCGCTGTTGCGTCGGGTTGAGGATGGCGGTGACGATGCCCAGCACCTCGCCGTTCATGTTGATCATCGGACCGCCCGAATTGCCGGGGTTGGCGGCGGCGTCGAACTGGATCAGGTTGCTCATTTCCTGCTGGCCATCGGGCGAGCGGAAGGAGCGCTTCAGGCCCGAGACCACGCCGGCCGAGACCGAAGGCCCGATGCCGAAGGGAAAGCCCACCACCGCCACGTTGTCGCCCGGCATCAGGTCGGCGGTGGAGCGCATGGTGGCGGCGACCAGATCGTCCGGGATCTTCGCGGCCTGCAACACGGCCAGGTCGTTCTCGGGTTGCAGGCCGACGATCGAGGCGTCGGACTCCAGGCCGTCGGCAAAGGTCACCTTGATCTTCTCGGCGCCGGCGACCACATGCAGGTTGGTCAGGATCACGCCCTTGTCGACCACCACCACGCCGGTGCCGACGCCGCGCTCCGGCTCGGTGTTGGGGGGCGGGTCGGCCTGCGGCGCCTTGCCCTTTGCCAGGTTGCGGCCGCGCTTCTCGACCTTGGCCTCCGCAGTCTTCTTTTCCGGGCCGAAGGCCACCACTTCCACCACCGAGGGCCGGATGATGTCGGCCGCACGCGCGGCGGCCGAGGGCAGGGTGGCCGTCTGCAGGCTGCGCAGCACGGCCGCGTCGATGTCCTTCTGGGTGAGTTGCTGCGAGGCCGGGCGGGGCAGGTAGTAGTAGCCGCCGGCTCCCGTGGCGGCCAGCAGGACCGTGGCGACCAAGGCGCTGCGCCAGCCGAAGCGGCGGCGCGCGGGTGCCGGTGTCGTCGCCGCCGGTATGGCGGCAGCATCAGCCGGGCCCGCTGGGGCCTGCGGCTCGTTCACTTCGCCCGCGGCTGCCGCCTCTTGCGGCGCGCGGGGTGAACGGCTGTACAAAGCAGGCCTTCGCATCGGGCACCTCCGCTATTGAAAGAGGACACGTGAGGCTTCACGGTAGCACGCTTTGCGCGCGCGTGCATCTGATCGGGCATCATCGACCGATGCCCCTCTTTGTCGACACACACTGTCACCTGGATGCGCCCGAATTCGGTGCAGATCGCGCCCGGATGCGGGCCCGCGCCAGCAACGACGGCGTGGTCTTGTGCGTGATCCCGGCGGTGGCCGTCTTCAACTTCGACACCGTGCGCGAGCTGGCCCAGTCGCAGGGCGACGCGTATGCGCTGGGCATCCATCCACTGTGTGCGGGTACGGCCGGCGAGGCGGACCTGGCGGCGCTGGACTGCGCGCTGGCGGCGCACCAGGGCGACCCGCGCCTGGTCGCGGTCGGCGAGATCGGCCTGGACTATTTCGTCAGCGGCCTGGTGCCCGGGCAGCAGGAGCACATCTTCGAAGCCCAGCTGCGCCTGGCGCGCAAATACGATCTGCCGGTGCTGCTGCATGTGAGGCGCTCGGTCGACCAGGTGCTCAAGTTCCTGCGCCTCACGCAGGGCGGGCGGCCCTGGCGCGGCATCGCCCATGCCTTCAACGGCAGCGAGCAGCAGGCCCAGGCCTGCCTGGAGCTGGGGCTCAAGCTGGGCTTTGGCGGCGCCGTCACCTTCGAGCGGGCGCTGCGCCTGCGCCGGCTCGCGGCCGGCCTGCCGATGGCGGCCATGGTGATGGAGACCGACGCGCCGGACATTCCGCCGCACTGGCTCTACGCCACCCAGGCCGAGCGCAGCGAGGGGCAGGCACAGGGCCGCAACGAGCCGGCCGAACTGCCCCGGATTGCGCAGGAGGTGGCGCAGCTGCGCAGCATGTCGCTGGAGGCGCTGGCACAAGCCACCACGGCCAACGCGGTCGAGGCGCTGCCCAGGTTGGCGCCGCTGCTTCGGACGTCGGTCAACGGCCTACATGGGGCGTAGTCGAACTTCCCTACATGAAACGAAATGCTTGTCCTGGGCCGATTTGGTGTCATCCTTGAGCTTGCGATTGCGCAAACCTAAAAAGGAGCTAGCAAGCATGACCCGTTTCCTGAACCGCAGCCTGACCGTTGCATTCGTCCTCTCGTTGGGAGCACTTGCAACGCCGTCGATGGCGCAGACCAAGACCGAGCCCAACGCGGCCGAGAAGGCCTGGGACTCGACCAAGAGCGGTAGCGAGAAGGCCTGGGACGCGACCAAGGACACCAGCGAAAAGGCCTGGGACGCCACCAAGAGTGGTACCAAGAAGGGCTGGGAGGCCACCAAGAAGGGCACCAGCAAGGCAACGCAGGCCACCGGCAAGGCCGCTGACGACGCCATGTCGGCCACCCGCAATACCGGCGACAAGATTGGCGAAAAGCTTCCGCAGACCCAGAACCAGCAGAAGCCCTGATCGTCCGGCGCTTCCTGAAGAACCCGCCCTTTGGCGGGTTTTCCTTTTGTCAGGCCGGCTGGCCGATGGCGCGGTGGGCGATCGGCGTCTCCGGTGTCGGGAAGCCGGCCGCGCCGAAGGTCTTGACCACCGCGCGGTGCGTGTCGAAATACACCTGCCAGTAATGGTCGGTATGCGTGTAGGGCCGCACCGCCAGAAGCGGGCCTTCGGGCGTGAACTGCAGGATCTCGATGTCCGGCGGTTGCTCGGCCGAGACGTTCGGGATCTTCGCCACTTCGGCCCGCAGCAACTCGATGGCCTGGGTCACGTCCACCCCGTTGGCCACCTTGGCGGTGGTGTCCACGCGCCGAAAGCCCAGGGTCGAGAAGTTCTGGATGTTGTCGCCCAGCACCTTGTTGTTGCCGATCAGCGTGTTCACGTTGTCGGGCGTGATGACGGTGGTGCCGAAGAGGCCCAGCTCCGTCACCGTGCCGGTGACGCCGCCGATGGTGACGAAGTCGCCCACGCGGTAGGGCCGCATCACCTGCAGGAAGACGCCCGCCGCAAAGTGCGTGAGCAGCCCGCCCCACGCCGTGCCGATGGCCAGGCCGGCGCCGGCCAGCAAGGCGGCAAAGGAGGTGGTGCGCACGCCGAACATGTCCAGGATCGCCAGGATCAGGACGATGTTGAGGATCACCCCGAGGATCGACACCATGTAGTTGCTGAGCGTGGCGTCCATGCGCTTGCCCCGCTCCAGCGCCCTGGCCACGAGCTTTTGCGACAGGCCGATCAGCCAGCGGCCGATGGCCCAGGCGATGATCGCGCCGATCACCTTGATGCCGAAGTCCGCGCCTTGCGTGGTGATGAAGGTCCAGATCGCTTCCGTATTCATCCTGCATTTCTCCTCATGAGTGCCGCCGGGGCCGGCGAAGCGGCGCCATTATGCTTAGGCATTCATGAAACACGAGCTACCCGAAGTCAACTTCTCCGATTGGGGCGACGTGCGCTACCTGCACCTGGGCACGGAATGGGTGC
>DATILH010000062.1:0-8760 GCA_035476655.1 Variovorax sp. | reverse complement strand
GAACGCGCGAGCGCGCGGCGCTGCTCCAGCGGCTGGGCCAGCACTGCCTGCTGCCAAGCCGGTGAGCGCACCTGTTCGCGAAAGCGCAGGTACTCGGTGTCTTCCAGGCAAAGGGCGTCACCGTGGCTCAGCAGCCAGCGCTCGTTCTGGAACACCAGCACGGTCGGGTCGCCGATGAGCGTGAAGCCGGCCTGTGCCGCAAGGGCCGACCCGACCAGGAAGTCGCGATTCCCGTGCATGAAGAAGACGGGCCTGCGCGCGGCGGCCGCGTGCAGCAGTTCGGCGCAGTGGGCCTCGAAGCCGGGCAGGGCGGCGGCATCGTCGCCGACCCAGACCTCGAACAGGTCGCCCAGGATGAACAGGGCGTCGGCCGGCGTGGTCTGCAGGTAGCCGCGCCAAGCCTCCACCGTGGCCGGCCGGTCGGCCTGCAGGTGCAGGTCCGAGATGATGTCGACCGTGTGCCAGCCGGGCGGCGCCACGAGCTCCTGGAATGCGGGGAGTCGAGAACTCATTGCAGTCATTGCAGAAGCGATGGCGCTCTTGGCTTACTCGGAAACGAGGACCGCCTTGTCGATCACCACGTCTTCCAGTGGCACGTCGTCATGGAAGCCCTTGCGGCCGGTCTTCACGCGCTCGATCTTGTCGACCACGTCCGTGCCCGAGGTGACCTTGCCGAACACCGTATAGCCCCAGCCCTGCGCCGTGGGTGCCGTGTGGTTGAGGAAGCCGTTGTTCGCCACGTTGATGAAGAACTGGGCGGTGGCCGAATGCGGCGCGTTGGTGCGCGCCATGGCGACGGTGTACTTGTCGTTCGTGAGGCCGTTGTTGGCCTCGTTCTCGATTTGCGCATCGGTCGGCTTTTGTGTCATGCCGGCTTCGAAGCCGCCGCCCTGGGCCATGAAGCCGGGGATCACGCGGTGGAAGACGGTGCCGTCGTAGAAGCCCTTCTTCACGTAGGCAACGAAATTGGCCACCGTCTTGGGGGCCTTGTCGCCGTCGAGTTCGAGGGTGATGACGCCCTGGTTGCGGATGTGCAGTTCGACTTGGGGTTTGCTCATAGGGGTGCTCCTTTGTTTACTTCGCCAGGGTGGCGGATTGGATGATGACGGGATTCAGCGGCACGTCCTGCATGCCGCCCTTGTTGCCAGTTTGCACGGCGCGGATCTTGTCGACCACGTCCTGGCCGGCCACCACCTTGCCGAAAACGGTGTAGCCGTAGCCGTCCGGCTTCGGGGCGTTGAGCATGTCGTTGTTCTTCACGTTGATGAAGAACTGCGAGGTGGCCGAGTTCGGGTTGCCGGTGCGCGCCATGGCGATGGTGTAGCTGTCGTTCTTCAGGCCATTGTTGGCTTCCAGCGGAATTGGTTCGCGCGTGGGCTTTTGCAAGAGCTCCGCGGTGAAGCCGCCCCCCTGAATCATGAAGCCGTCGATCACGCGATGGAAGACGGTGCCGTCGTAATGCTTGTCCTTCACGTAGGTGAGGAAGTTCTGCACCGTCTTGGGCGCCTTGTCCGGTGCCAGTTCGACCACGATGTCGCCCGCCGAAGTGGCCAGCTTGACGCGCGGCGCGGCGGCTGTCGGCGATTGCGCGAAGGCGTTGGCGCCAAGCAGCAGGCTGCATGAAAGGGCCAGCGCCAGTCGGCGCGCAAGGACGGGAGAGTTCAAGGCAAGCGTCTTTCTTCAATAGGGGTTGGAGAAAAGTGCCGGGACGAGATTCCCGGCCGAGCGAATTGGCAGGCTACTTCGCCGTCGTCGCAGCAGGGGGCGCCGGCGCCTTGGCGGCCGGAGCCTTTGGCAGGAAGACCTCGCGCAGCAGGGCCAGCTTGGGGGCGATGCCGGTGTTGCTTTTTTCGAGACGCTGTGCGCGACCGTAGGACTGGGCGGCCAGGCGCACATACACATCGCCCAGGTTCTCGTGCGCCGTCGCGTAGCCGGGATTGAGCTTGATGGCCGTCTCCAAGGCCTCGCGCGCCTTGTCGAACTGGCTTTGCCCGGCATAGAGGGCCGCCAGGTTGTTGTAGGGCTCGGGGAGTTCGGGGAACTCCTGCGTCAGTGCGACGAAGGTGCTGGTGGCCTCGGCCGGCTTGCCTTGCTCGGTGAGGATCACGCCACGCAGGAAGCGCATCTGCGGGTCGCGGGGCTTGTCGGCAATATAGGCATCGGCCTTGGCCAGGGCCTCGTCCGCCTTGCCCTGCCGCAGCAGGGAATTGACGTCGCTGTATTGGTCGGCGCGGGCCACGCCCAGGCCAGACAGGAAGATCGCGAGCACGGCCGCGAGGGCGAAGAGAGAAGGGCGGATGCGTGGAACTGCGACCTGCTGCATGAAGCCTCGGGGGTGGGGAATCGGGTTCGCGCAAGGCTGGCAAACACCCGAAATGCACACGGCGTTGGCCGTTTATACTGCCAAGAATTGTAGCCGAGGGGTCGCTGGCACTCCCTCTTGCCGCACCACCCCCTTTCCTGACATAAAGCCGTCGTTCGCCCGCAATGATTGACTTGCACGGGCGCAGAAATTCGACGCCTTCGACCCCAATGAGTTTGCGCATCTACAACACGCTCACGCGTGAGCTGGAGAATTTTTCGCCCTTGCGGCCGGGCGAGGTCCGCATGTACGTGTGCGGCATGACCGTCTACGACTACTGCCACCTGGGCCATGCCCGCTCGATGATCGCCTTCGACGTGGTGCAGCGCTGGCTCAAGGCCAGCGGCTATCGCGTGAACTACGTGCGCAACATCACCGACGTGGATGACAAGATCATCAAGCGCGCGGTCGATAACAAGGAAAGCATCCGCGCGCTGACCGACCGCATGATCGTCGCGCTGCACGAAGATGCCGACGCCCTGGGCATCGAGCGCCCGACGCATGAACCGCGCGCCACCGAGTACGTGCCGCAGATGCTGTCGATGATCGGCACACTGGAGCACAAGGGCTTGGCCTACCGTTCGCCCAATGGCGACGTGAACTACGCGGTGCGCAAGTTCCAGGGGTACGGCAAGCTCTCGGGCAAGACGCTCGACGAGTTGCATGCGGGCGAGCGCGTGGCCGTGCTGGACGGCAAGGACGACCCGCTCGACCCGGTGCTGTGGAAGAGCGCCAAGGAAAGCGAGCCCGAGGACGTGAAGTGGCCCAGCGAGTTCGGCCCCGGCCGTCCTGGCTGGCACATCGAGTGCTCGGCCATGGCCTGCGAGTTGCTGGGCGAGACGCTGGACATTCACGGCGGCGGCGCGGACTTGCAGTTTCCCCATCACGAAAACGAGATCGCCCAGAGCGAAGGCGCACACGGCAAGCCGCTGGCGCGCACCTGGATGCACAACGGCTTCATCAACATCGACGACGAGAAGATGTCCAAGAGCCTGGGCAACTTCTTCCTGATCCGCGATGTTCTGAAGGTCTACGACGCCGAGACCGTCCGCTTCTTCGTGGTGCGCGCGCACTACCGCAGCCCGCTCAACTACAGCGACGTGCATCTCGACGACGCGCGCGCCTCGCTCAAGCGGCTGTACACGGCGCTGCAGCGCGTGCCTGCGGCTGCCGCTGCCACGATCGACTGGAACGAGCCGCATGCGGCCCGCTTCAAGGCCGCCATGGACGAGGACTTCGGTACGCCAGAGGCGGTGGCGGTGTTGTTCGAATTGGCCGGCGAGATCAATCGCGCTGCCAGCGATGAAGAGGCGGTGCAACTGGCCGGCCTGCTGCGTGCGCTGGGTGGCTGCATCGGCCTCCTGCAGGATTCGCCCGAAGCCTTCCTGCGCGCCGGCGCCAGCCTGGACGAAGCCACCATCCTGGCCCTGATCGACGAGCGCGCCAAGGCCAAGGCGGCGAAGAACTTCGCCGATGCCGATCGCATCCGCAAGGAGCTTCTGGCGCAAGGCATCGAACTCAAGGATTCGCCTTCCGGCACCACCTGGGCGGTCGTCAAGTGAGCCCGAGCAGCAGCAAGGTGGCGGCCGCCAAGAGCCAGCCCGTCACGATCATCACGCCCGACTACTGGGAAGACGCCTGCAGGCACCTGTCCAAGAAGGATCGGGTGATGAAGCGCCTGATCCCGCAGTTCGGCGACGCCTGCCTGGAGTCGCGCGGCGATGCCTTCACCACACTGGCGCGCAGCATCGTGGGCCAGCAGATTTCCGTGAAGGCGGCACAGTCGGTGTGGGACCGCTTCTGCGTCCTGCCGCGGCGCCTGACGCCTCCCAATGTGCTCAAGCTCAAGGTGGACGACATGCGCGCCGCCGGCCTGTCGGCGCGCAAGGTCGAGTACCTGGTGGACCTGGCCTTGCACTTCGACAACGGCACGGTGCACGTCGATTCCTGGAAGGACATGGAGGACGAGCAGATCATCGCGGAGCTGGTGGCGATCCGCGGCATCGGCCGCTGGACGGCCGAGATGTTCCTCATGTTCCACCTGATGCGGCCCAATGTGCTGCCGCTGGACGACGTGGGCCTGATCAACGGCATCAGCCACAATTATTTTTCGGGCGACCCGGTCAGCCGCAGCGATGCCCGCGAAGTCGCCGTGGCCTGGGCGCCCTTTTGCAGCGTGGCAACTTGGTATATTTGGCGATCGCTCGAACCGGTGCCGGTCGCATACTAACTACAGGAGAAGACGTTGGCGAAACGAACCTTCCTCGACTTTGAGCAACCCATTGCGGAGCTCGAATCCAAGATCGAAGAACTGCGCTATGTGCAGACCGAATCGGCGGTCGATATTTCGGAAGAAATCGATCAGCTGAGCAAGAAGAGCCAGCAGCTCACCAAGGACATCTACAGCGACCTGACGCCCTGGCGCATCACCAAGATCGCGCGCCATCCGGAGCGTCCGTACACGCTGGACTACGTGAACGAAATCTTCACCGATTTCGTCGAGTTGCATGGCGACCGTCATTTCTCCGACGACCTGTCGATCGTCGGCGGACTGGCGCGTTTCAACGGCACGCCCTGCATGGTGCTCGGCCATCAGAAGGGCCGCGACACCAAGGAGCGCACCGCGCGCAACTTCGGCATGAGCAAGCCCGAGGGCTACCGCAAGGCCCTGCGCCTGATGAAGATGGCCGAGAAGTTCAAGCTGCCGGTCTTCACCTTCGTCGACACGCCCGGTGCGTACCCGGGCATCGACGCCGAAGAGCGCGGCCAGTCCGAAGCCATCGGCCGCAACATCTACGAGATGGCGCAGCTCGAAGTGCCGATCATCGTCACCATCATCGGCGAGGGCGGCTCCGGCGGCGCGCTGGCCATTTCGGTGGGCGACCAGGTGGTGATGCTGCAGTACTCGATCTATTCGGTGATCAGCCCGGAAGGCTGCGCTTCCATCCTCTGGAAGACCAGCGACAAGGCGCAGGACGCGGCCGATGCCCTGGGCATCACCGCACACCGCCTGAAGGCGCTGGGCCTGGTCGACAAGATCGTGAACGAGCCGGTCGGCGGCGCGCATCGCGACCACCGGCAGATGGCGGTGTTCCTCAAGCGCGCGCTGGGCGATGCCTACCGCCAGGTGGCCGACCTGAAGCCGCGCGAGCTGCTGGATCGCCGCTACGAGCGCCTGCAGGGCTACGGCCGCTTCACCGACACCCGCGCCGAGAGCAAATAAGACCTAAGGAGCAGCGCCCGGGCGGCGCTTCTCCACCTGGGCCTTGAGGGCCGTGTGCAACTCGCCCGGCAGCAGCCGGGTGGCCAGGCGCACCAGCAATGCCGCCACCACCCCGTCGTCGATCCAGCCCAGCACCGGCAGCAGGTCGGAGACGAAGTCCACCGGGCTCAGCACATAGACCCCCGCCGCCAGAATCGCCAGCTTGGCGCCGGCCGGCGTGCGCGAATCGCGCAGCATTGCCCAGGCCAGCGCCAATTCCTTGCGCAGGGCCCACCACAGGGTGCCGAATTTCCACATGGCGAAGCGCCTCCTTTGAGCACAATGTGCGGATGCATTCTGCCCGCGCAAGTCTTTTCGCCCGATTCCATTTCCCGATTCAGGGAAATCCGCCGCCATGACCCCGGTCGACCATGCCGTCGCGGCCTTCGAGCCTGGCCTGCCGCTGGCCGTGGGCTTCAGCGGTGGCGCCGATTCCACCGCGCTGCTGCTGGCCTGTGCGCGCCGCTGGCCTGGGCAGGTGCGAGCCTTCCATGTGCACCACGGGCTGCAGGTGGCGGCCGATGGCTTCGAGGCGCATTGCCAAGCGATCTGCAGCCAGTTGTCGGTGCCGCTGGCGGTTGGGCGGGTCGACGGGCGTCATGCCAGCGGCGAAAGCCCGGAGGACGCTGCCCGGCGCGCCCGCTACTCAGCCTTTGCCACGCTGGCCCGCGAGTCGGGCCTGCAGGACATCGCCCTGGCCCACCACGCCGACGACCAGGTCGAGACCATTGTGCTGGCGCTCTCGCGCGGCGCCGGCCTGGCCGGCCTGGCCGCCATGCCGGCAATGGCGCGGCGCGAGGGCCTGGCCTACCACCGACCTTTCCTGGCGCTCTCGGGCGCGGAGATCCGCGGCTGGCTGCAGACCCAGGGCATCGCCTGGATCGAGGACCCGAGCAACGGCGATGCACGCTACACCCGCAACCGCATCCGCGGCGCCATCCTGCCGGTGCTGGAGCAGGTCTTTCCGCCGTTTCGTGCCACCTTCGCCCGCTCGGCCAGCCATGCGGCGCAGGCCCAGGCGCTCCTGGTCGAGCTGGCCGAGCAGGACCTGGCCACCGTCGGCTCGCCGCCCGGCATCGCCGCCCTGCAGGGGTTGTCGCGCGCCCGCCAGGCCAATGTGCTGCGCCATTGGCTGGCGCGCGTGCACCGCTGCACCCCGAGCAGCGCGCAACTCGACGAGTTGCTGGGCCAGGTCGATGCCTGCCGTACCCGCGGGCATCGGGTGCACATCAAGGTGGGCACCGGATTCGTCGATCGGGTGGGGGCCGTGCTCGATTGGTACAATGTCGCGCCCTCGCCGAAGCCTTCGCGCTGACCGGGTTTTGAGGCGCGCCGCCGCGGCACACGTGGCATGTGACGGCAACTTTCTTCCCAAGACAATCACCCATGGCATTGATCGTTCATAAATACGGCGGCACGTCGATGGGCTCGACCGAGCGCATCAGGAATGTCGCCAAACGCGTGGCCAAGTGGGCCCGCGCCGGCCACCAGATGGTGGTGGTTCCCAGTGCCATGAGCGGCGAGACCAATCGCCTGCTGGGCCTGGCCAAGGAGCTCGCGCCGAGCAAGCCCGACGGCGCCTACGGCCGCGAACTCGACATGCTGGCCGCCACCGGCGAGCAGGCCTCGTCGGCGCTGCTGGCCATCGCGCTGCAGTCCGAAGGCGTCGAATCCGTCAGCTACGCCGGCTGGCAGGTGCAGGTGAAAACCGACAACAGCTACACCAAGGCACGCATCGAAAGCATCGACGACGAGCGCGTGCGCGCCGACCTCGACGCCGGCAAGGTGGTGGTGATCACCGGCTTCCAGGGCGTTGACGAGGGCGGCAACATCACCACGCTTGGCCGCGGCGGCAGCGACACCTCGGCCGTGGCCGTGGCGGCGGCCATGCGCGCAAGCGAGTGCCTGATCTACACCGACGTCGACGGCGTCTACACCACCGACCCGCGTGTCGAGCCCGATGCACGCCGGCTCAAGACCGTGAGCTTCGAAGAGATGCTCGAGATGGCCAGCCTGGGCTCCAAGGTGCTGCAGATCCGCTCGGTGGAATTCGCCGGCAAGTACAAGGTGCCGCTGCGCGTGCTGTCCAGCTTCACGCCCTGGGACATCGACATCAAGGAAGAGGCCGCCTCCGGCACGCTCATCACATTCGAGGAAGACGAAAACATGGAACAAGCCGTCGTATCGGGCATCGCGTTCAACCGCGACGAAGCCAAGATCTCGGTGCTGGGCGTGCCTGACACCCCCGGCATCGCCTACCAAATCCTGGGCGCAGTGGCCGACGCCAACATCGAAGTCGACGTCATCATCCAGAACCTGAGCAAGGACGGCAAGACCGACTTCAGCTTCACGGTGCACCGCAACGACTACGCCAAGACGGTGGACCTGCTCAAGAGCAAGGTGCTGCCCACCCTGGGCGCCGCGAGCGTCGAGGGCGACGCCAAGATCTGCAAGGTCAGCATCGTGGGCATCGGCATGCGCAGCCATGTGGGCGTGGCCAGCAAGATGTTCCGCGTGCTGAGCGAAGAGGGCATCAACATCCAGATGATCTCCACCAGCGAAATCAAGACCTCGGTCGTGATCGACGAGAAGTACATGGAATTGGCCGTGCGCGCACTGCACAAAGCCTTTGATCTGGACCAGGGCGCCGTCTAAGATGGTGGCATAATTGCGCGCTTACGGAACTGTGACCGAGTGGCCGAAGGTGCTCCCCTGCTAAGGGAGTATGGGGTGTAGAGCCTCATCGAGGGTTCGAATCCCTCCGGTTCCGCCAAAAGCAAAGAAAAAGCCGTTGTTGCGACAACGGCTTTTTTCTTTTCAGGTGTCCGTACGCGATGGGGCGGACAATGCCCGAATCGTCGGAACCACCTGCAAGGAGGCCATCATGACGAGACTGGTACTGCGCACTCGCAGCAAGCCCTATCTGGTGACCATCGGCGGCGAGACGCAATACATTTGCGGCTGCGGCCTGTCGGCCAACCAACCCTTCTGCGACGGCACCCACAAGCTGACCCGCGACGAAGAGGAAGGCGTGCTGTGCTGGTACGACGCCGATGTCGTCCGCAAGCCGATCGCGGACGTCTTTCCAAACATCCGCACCCCCAGCGAATAGAGCGTGTCAGGCAGCCCCGGGCGT
>DATILH010000061.1:0-6214 GCA_035476655.1 Variovorax sp. | reverse complement strand
AAAAAGCCGTACAGCCGCTCCAGTTCGTCGGCCTTCATCGTCTCGGGCGTCCAGGCGCCTGATTCGACCGCATTGGCCGCCTGCTCCATGTCCAGGGTATGGACCAAGCCGAAGCCGATGTCGGTGTCCAGGTAGAGCCGTCCTTCTTCGTCGATCACGCACTGGCGCGGCGTCGCCGGCGTTCCGGTGTGCGCGCACACGCTGCCGTCGGCCGAGACGCGCCAGATGTAGGGCGTCGCCTCCAGCTCCACGTACACGCGCTGCGGGCCATTCTGGAAAAACCATTGGCCGCTGGCGTCGTCGCGCTCGTAGTTGCGCTGGATGAAGTCGATCAGATTTTCGTGGCGCAGCAGCGAACCCTTGGCGCTGGGGAAAGGCCCAGCCGCCTGCACGCGGTCGTCGCGCATGTACCAGTTGCCGCGCGCGTCCAGGCCGAGCCAGCCGTAGCAATGCGGAACATGTGGCCACTTAGCCATGGCCTGGCGCACGATGTCGTCCATGGCGCTGATTATCCGCAGCGCGCCGCTGCCGCGCTCAGCGCAGGAACGCGTCGTAACTGGTCTTGAGGATCAGCGCCGAGACCACCACGATGAACACGCCGCGCACGAAGCCGGCACCGTGCCGCAGCGCCAGGCGCGTGCCCACCAGGCTGCCCACCACATTCGCCACGGCGAGCGCCGCGGCATAGTGCCACCAGACGTGGCCCTTCCAGGCAAAGAGCATCAGCGCCGCAAAGTTCGTGGCGGTGTTCAAGAGCTTGGCCGCAGCGGACGCGTTGAGGAAGTCGTAGCCCAGCCATCGAACGAACAGGAACACGAAAAAACTGCCGGTGCCCGGCCCGAAGAAGCCGTCGTAGAAGCCCAGCACCAGGCCGATGGCGCAGGCTGCCAGCAGTTCGGCGCGGGGCGCCAGGCGCGGCGCGTGGTGGCGCCCCAGTTCCTTCCTGGCGAGGGTGTAGGCCAGCACGCCCACCAGCACCAGCGGCAGCAGTTTTCGCAGGAAGTCGGCCGAGACGATGGTCACTGTCCAGGCGCCGACAAAGCCGCCCACCAGGCCGGCGACGGCCGCCGGCAACAGCGCGCGCCAGTTGATCTGCACCCGGCGGCTGTACTGCCATGCGGCGATCGAGGTGCCCCAGACCGAGGCGCTCTTGTTCAGGCCGAACAGGCTGGCGGGGTGCGCCGTGGGGAAGAGGGCAAACAGGGCCGGCACCAGCACCAGCCCGCCGCCGCCGACGATCGCGTCGACGAACCCGGCCAGCAGCGAGGCCAGCGACATCAGCAGCAATTCCATCGGCCGATTGTCTCAGCCGCAACGCGGCGCTATCTGGACGAAGGGCGGGAAGGGCTGGGGCCCATGAAGGACAAACGCGCGCCAGAAAGGGCAAAGGCGCCACAAAGGAAAAAGGCGCCACACAAAGTGCAAAGGCGCCATAAGGCGCCTTTGCGGGTGGGCATCTTCGTGCCTGTTTTGTCTCTGACTGTCTCTGTTATTGGTCGGGCGCCTTGTGGCTTGTCTCCTCAGACCCCTCGGTTGTGTACCGCGTTGCGGTCACGAGTGCAGGGACTGTATCCGGCAACGCAGCTCAAAGGCATCAGGATTTACCCGGCAAAAGCGCTTCTGGTAGCTCTGCAGGAGGGTCAGGCCGAGTCCCGGTCCGCCAGCACCCACTCGGCGGCCTTCTCGGCCATCATCAGGGTCGGCGAGTTGGTGTTGCCGCTGGTGATCTTGGGCATGGCGCCGGCGTCCACCACGCGCAGGCCCTGGACGCCGCGTACACGCAGCTGCGAATCGAGCACCGCCATCGGGTCGCCATCGGCGCCCATTCGGGTCGTGCCCACAGGATGAAAGATCGTCGTCGCGATGTCGCCGGCCAGGCGCGCCAGCTCGTCGTCGGTTTCGTACTGCGTGCCGGGCTTCCATTCCTGCGGCTGGAATTTGGCGAGCGCCGGCTGCGCCACGATGCGCCGCGTCACCCGCAGCGAATCGGCGGCCACCTTGCGGTCCTCGGGCGTGCTGAGGTAGTTGGGCGCGATCAGCGGCGCGTCCTCGAAGCGCGGGCTTCGAATCCGCACGGCGCCGCGGCTCGTGGGGTTAAGGTTGCACACGCTGGCGGTGAACGCGTTGAAGGCGTGCAGGGGCTCGCCGAAGGCGTCCAGGCTCAAGGGTTGAACGTGGTATTCGATGTTCGGCCAGAGCTGGTCGGGCGAGCTGCGCGTGAAGGCGCCGAGCTGCGACGGCGCCATGCTCATGGGACCGCTGCGCTTGAAGGCGTATTCCAGGGCGATGCGCGCCTTGCCCCACCAGCTGCTGGCCAGCGTATTGAGCGTCTGGACGCCCTGCACCTTGAAGACCGCGCGCACCTGCAGGTGGTCTTGCAGGTTGGCGCCCACGCCGGGCGCGTCGTGCAAGACCGGGATGCCGTGCGACTGCAGCAGCGCTCCAGGCCCCACGCCCGACAGCTGCAAGATCTTCGGCGAGCCGATGCTGCCGGCCGACAGCAGCACCTCGCGCGTGGCGCGCGCCACCGTCGTGCCTTCGTCGGTGGACACTTCGGCGCCCACGCAACGCAGCGCGCCGTCGGCGCCGCGCTCGATCATCAGGCGCTGCACATGCGCGTTCGTCCACATCTCGAAGTTCGGCCGGCCGTAGCACACGGGCCGCAGGAAGGCCTTGGCCGTGTTCCAGCGCCAGCCCGATTTCTGGTTCACCTCGAAATAGCCCACGCCCTCGTTGCTGCCGCGGTTGAAGTCGTCATTGGCCGGCACGCCGGCTTCCTGCGCGGCGCGCGCGAAGGCGTCCAGGATGTCCCAGCGCAGGCGCTGCTTTTCCACGCGCCATTCGCCGCCTGCGCCATGCAACGCGTCGGCGCCCTTGTGGTAATCCTCATGGCGCTTGAAATACGGCAGGCAGTTGTCCCATCGCCAGCGCGCGTCGCCGGTGACCTGCGCCCAGTGGTCGTAGTCGCGCGACTGCCCGCGCATGTAGATCATTCCGTTGATGCTGGAGCTGCCCCCCAGCGTCTTGCCGCGCGGGTATCGCAGCTGCCGCCCATTGAGCCCCGCGTCGGCCTCGGTCTGGTAGAGCCAGTCGGTGCGCGGATTGCCGATGCAATACAGGTAGCCCACCGGGATGTGGATCCAGTGGTAGTCGTCCTTGCGCCCGGCCTCGATCAGCAGCACCCGATTGCGCCCATCCGCGCTCAGCCGGTTCGCCAGCAGGCACCCCGCCGTGCCCGCGCCGATGACGATGTAGTCGAACGTGGTGTCACTCATCGCGCCCGTCTCCGTGTGTGTTCTTGTCGGGGAAGGATACGCGGTCGGGATGCGGCCGCCAGGCCGCATCGGGGAGGGCTTTATTTAGCGGTTGGCATGACGAACTCGGCGCCCTTGCCGATGCTCTCAGGCCAGCGCTGCATGATGGATTTTTGCTTGGTATAGAAGCGCACGCCTTCCTCGCCATAGGCGTGCATGTCGCCGAACAGGCTTTTCTTCCAGCCGCCGAAGCCGTGCCAGGCCATGGGCACGGGGATGGGCACGTTGATGCCCACCATGCCCACCTGCACCTGGCGGCTGAATTCGCGCGCCACATTGCCGTCGCGCGTGAAGCAGGAGACGCCGTTGCCGAACTCGTGCGCGTTGATCAGGGCCACGGCCTCGGCCAGGTCCTTGACCCGAACGCAGCCCAGCACTGGGCCGAAGATTTCTTCCTTGTAGATCTTCATGTCGGGCGTCACGTTGTCGAACAGCGTGCCGCCCACCCAGAAGCCGTTGTCGCAGCCAACGCCGGCCAGCGTGCCGCGGAAGCTGCGGCCGTCGACGACCAGCTTGGCGCCCTCGCTCTCGCCCTGCGCGATATAGCCGGTGATGCGCTGCTGCGCCGCGGCGCTGACGATGGGCCCCATCTCGGCGTCGAGCTCGACCCCGTTCTTGACCTTGAGACCGCGCGTGCGCTCGGCCAACGCCGGCACCAGCTTGTCGGCGGCCGTGCCCACCAGCACGCCCACCGAGATCGCCATGCAGCGCTCGCCGGCCGAGCCGAAGGCCGAGCCGATCAGCGCGTCGGCCACCTGCTCCATGTCGGCGTCGGGCATGACCACCATGTGGTTCTTCGCGCCGCCCAGGGCCTGCACCCGCTTGCCGTGGCGCGCGCCGGTCTCGTAGATCTTCTGCGCAATCGGGGTGGAGCCGACGAACGAGATCGCCTTGACGTCGGGGTGCTCGAGCAGCGCGTCGACAGCCTCCTTGTCGCCCTGCACGACGCTGAAGATGCCGTCGGGCAAGCCTGCTTCCTTGAGCAGTTCGGCCATGCGGATCGAGGCGCTCGGATCCAGCGGGCTGGGCTTGAGGATGAAGGCATTGCCGGCGGCGATTGCCACCGGGAACATCCACATCGGCACCATCACCGGGAAGTTGAACGGCGTGACGCCGGCGACCACGCCCAGCGGCTGGCGCATCGTCCAGTTGTCGATGCCGGTGGAGACCTGGTCGGTGTAGTCGCCCTTGAGCAGTTGCGGAATGCCGCAGGCGAACTCGACGATGTCGATGCCGCGGCTGACCTCGCCCTGCGCGTCGGTGAAGACCTTGCCGTGCTCGGCCGTGATGATGTGGGCCAGCTCGTCCTTGTGGCGATTGAGCAGCTCCAGGAACTTGAACATCACGCGGGCGCGGCGAATGGGCGGCGTCTCGGCCCAGGCCGGGAAGGCGGCCTGCGCGGCGGCCACGGCCTGCGCGACCTCGGCGGCGCTGGCCAGGGACACCTGGCCGCTGACCGTGCCCGTGGCCGGGTTGAACACCTCCGAGCGGCGACCGCTCTGCCCGGGCACGAGCTTGCCCCCGACCCAGTGTTCGATGGCCGCCTGCTTGGCCGTGGAGAGCGATTTGTCGGGAGCGTTCATGGTGCACCTGTTGGATTGGCAGTCAGCCAGTCTAGGCCGCGCGCCGCCCTGTGGAAAGAACGGAGCCGATGGCTTCTGAATGGGGCACGCTCGCCGGTCCGCGCAATTGATGGGCCTCTCCTACAAGGTCAGCGCGGCGCCCCCACTACGATGAAATCGACCTCATGTGCTCAACAGCCCTATAGTCATCCATCCATGTCCGACGCCGCGCCCCGCCTCGAGCCTTCCGGCCCCGCCGGCAGCGCCGCGCGTGTGCTGGGCCGTTGGACTGCCGCTCAGTTCGCCCAGCCGGCGCTGATGCAGGCGGTGGTCGGCGACCTGCGCACGGTCGGCGCGCCCAGCGCCTGGGACCTCAGCGCCGCCCAGCAGCTCGACCATGTCGGCGCGCAATTGCTGTGGAACCATTGGGGCCGACAGTGGCCTGCGAAGCTCGAGGCCCTGCCGTCACAGCGCGCCGTGATCGAGCGCGTCGCGCGGTATGCGGTCGATGCGCCTGCGCGATCACGCCTCCGCCCGCGGCAGGCCTTCCTGGCGTTCGGTGAGCGCGTCATCGAAGCCGCCCAGGCGCTGCGCCTTTTCGTTTCGCTGGCCGGCGAACTCGCGATCAACCTGGCGAGCGTCGTTCGCCATCCGGCTCGCATGCCATGGCGTGACGTGTCCGGCCTGCTGTACCGCACGGGCGCCACGGCGCTTCCGATCACCGCGCTGGTGGGTTTCCTCATCGGCGTGGTCCTGGCCTATCTCACCTCCCAGCAGCTGCGCGCTTTCGGCGCCGACGCGTACATCGTGAACATCCTGGGCATCGCGCTGATCCGCGAGCTCGGGCCGATGCTGGCGGCCATCCTGGTGGCCGGCCGCTCCGGCTCGGCCATCACCGCGGAGATCGGGGTGATGCGGGTGACCGAGGAGCTCGACGCGATGCGCGTGATGGGCATCCCGCATGGCCTGCGCCTGGTGCTGCCGCGCGCGCTGGCCCTGGCGCTGGCCATGCCGCTGATCAGCACCTGGACCACGCTGTGCGCCCTGGGCGGCGGCATGCTCGCGGCCGACCTGTCGCTGGGCATCACGCCGACCTTCTTCTGGAACGCGCTGCCCGAGGCCGTGCCCCTGGGCAACCTGTCGCTGGGCGTGGCCAAGTCGGTGGTGTTCGGCCTCCTGATCGCGCTGGTCGGCTGCCATTTCGGCCTGCGCGTGGAGCCGAACACGCAGAGCCTGGGCCAGGGCACGACGGCCTCGGTGGTCACCTCCATCACGGTAGTGATCCTGGTGGATGCGTTGTTCGCCGTGCTGTTCAAGAACGTCGGCACATGAGCCACG
>DATILH010000060.1:0-31659 GCA_035476655.1 Variovorax sp. | reverse complement strand
ATGATGTCGTCGCCATCGGCCACGCTCCCCGCGGCCGGCGCTGCATTGTGCGCAATGTCGTTCAGGAAGGCGTGGCCGGTGCGAACGCCGGCGCTCGCACTGATGGGCGCATCCGGCGTGCCCGAGGCGAGCCCGTTGCCGTCCGGATCCAGCGGGCCGCCGACCTGGTCGGCCCGCAGCACGATCTGCGGGAAGCCGGTGACAGGGTCGGGGAGGAACTTGCCGTAGGGGTCGACCGCCAGCAGAGGCAGGTCGAGCACGTCGAGATTGTCGAGCTCGATGCCCAGGAGGTTGCGCGCCTGCGCCTTGACCTCGCCCCAGGTGGCGAGACCATTGTCGGCGCCATCGAGCAGGCTGCCGGTCGCGACCGGCCGTCCGCTCCCATCGAGCACGTACTCGCGCAGGAAGACCTGGTGCGAGGGGTGAGAGGTATAGGTCTGGTTCTGGTCGACGAAGGGCGTCGTCTGGTTGGTGTGATCGAGCCCTGTGGGGGTGGCGCGCGTCAGCACCATGAAGTTGGCTGTCCCGCCTTCGACGTAGTGCGGATCATCGGGCTGCAGCGGGATGAAGATTGTCTCGTTGCCGCCTTTGTTGACGAGGTCGAGCCCGTGGTCGAAGAACTGGCCGAAGAAGGTGAACCACGAGTTGAACGGAGCAGACAGACCCTCGTCCGGGGTCACGTTGGGAATCTGCAGGAGCGTGCCGGTCGGCACGATGTCGCCCGCCGTGCCGTCATCGTTCGCATAGTGCAGCACTCCTTCGACGAAGACCCCCAGCCCGGCGTCCACGAAGGCCTGCACGGCCGCCGGGTTGTTGCTGGTCATGTCGACGACCAGGTTGCTGATCAGGCGCGGGTCGGCATCGGCCACGCTGCCGGCGGTGCCGTAGTCCGTGTTGTCGATCAAGCCGCCGGGGCCCGGGCCGTTCATGTCGAAGGTGTCGCCGTCGGCGTCATCCCGGTAGACCGGATCGACCAGGCGCGGGAAGGTCTCGTCCGCCGCGCCGAAGTCGGTCTGGCCAGGCATCAGGTTGTTGAAGGTCCCGTCGACCGTTCGCAGGCCGAGCGGCGCGAATGTGTTGGGCACTAGGCTCACAGGATCCGCTCCCGCCGCATGCGCCTCCGCAACAAGAATCTGCTGAAGAATGAACTCGAGATCGGACCTAATCAGCGATGCCATTTCGTTTCTCCTGAGGATTTGCCCACGTCAATCGGACTCGAGGCCCCCGCACGACGGACCAGGGACGTCCAGGCGGCCGCAGCTCGGCCGGCTCCAACTCGTGGGGAAGAGGTGCATGACGCTGACCAGCGGCCTTTTCTCGGAGGCACCGCGGGTCAGGTCAGGGAAGAGGAGTTAGGTTGGCGCTCGTCGTCGGCCAATGGCATGCCAATGGCCGACAAGATCCTGAGACCGTGGATCGAGCGCGGGGAATTGATCGCGGCCGCTCAGGGCACGGCGGCGCCGCTCTTTATGAACTGTGGACTGGACTTGGGGCCTTGACATATCTCCTCCGCCGAAATCATCTGTCGAAGCGGATCTACGTCGGCGCGCCGGTCGTCCACTCTTGCGAGTGTCCCGTCGGTGGTCGATGCCGGCAGCACACGCAACCGGCGACATCAAATGTACGAGTGATGACTTACGTATGCAATCCTTTCTTCTTACATTCAACGAGACCAAAGTGTGTCTAAATGCAAACCAATTCAGTCCTCACGCTTCGCTATCAGCGCGACAAGCAGGAGGTATCCACCAAATGCGATGATGCCGGCCAGGGTGGCAATCAGCGCCACGGGCCACGCGGAGCTGTCGTCGGGCGCCGCGGCGTTGGGCAGCATGTTTTCGTGCGGCTGGTTCGCGAAAGGGCTGTAGATCGCAGAGCCGGAACCGCCAGGGTCCTCGACCTTCAACGGTGGCGGATTGCGGCTGGGCGGCGCCGCCATGAGTTCGGCTTCGTCGGCGGGGGGTGGTGCATCGGAGGGGGCTTCGCCGCTGGCACTCTCGTGCAAGGCGCCGCCATAGGCTGCCGGCACCATGCAAAGTGACAGGAGTACAGCCTGGGAGAATGCTCTTGGACGCATGCAAGTCCTCGTGCGCGCTCGGCCAACCGGACGGACTGCGGCGCGGGTTCGCCTGACGACGGCCTATCGGGCCCTGGTGCCATCGCTCGGCGTCGGGCGACCAGCGATGGAAGAGACGCTGGCGCGCAGTTCGTGCCATAGGGCCGCCTGCAGGTTGCAGCGTGCCGTCTCGGGCATGTCGTGGTCGTACTCGTCGTCAAGCTCGCAATGCAGGTAGTAGTCGACCCGGGCCATGAGCCGTTCTACCGCCGCCGCGAGTTCCGATTCATTCATCGGTCGCTCCTCCGAGTGCTGCCGTTCGGAGAACGGCGTTCCCCAACTCCCAGTTGTGGCGGCCGGCGGCGACCTGGCCCGCCAAAGTCATGCGTTCTGGCTCGAATTATGGACGCTGCCGTCCGGGCTTGTCGTGGTATGCATGCAGCGTGTGGGGGCAAGTCCCCTGCTTGGCTTTCCCCCTCGCGGGCGGTCTCAGCGGTCGCTGCCGCGACCGACGCCGATGTAGGTCATGCCCGCGTCGCGCATGGCCCAGGGCTCGTAGAGATTGCGGCCGTCGAAGATCACCGGCGACTTCATCAGCGCCTTGAGCCGGTCGACCTGCGGGCTCTTGTAGGCCTTCCATTCGGTCACGATGACCAGCGCGTCGGCCTCTTCCACCGCCTGCAGCGGCTTGGCGGCGTAGCTGATGTTGGCAAGCAGCCCGGGCGCATCGGCGAAATCGTGCGCCAGCACGCGACGGGTCTCGGCCACGGCCACCGGGTCGTGTGCCACGACGCGCGCGCCGGCGCGCAACAGCGCACCGATCACGGTGCGGCTGGGCGCCTCGCGCATGTCGTCCGTGTTGGGCTTGAAGGCCAGGCCCCACAGCGCGAAGCTGCGCCCGCGCAGGTCCTTGCCGAAGCGCTCGAAGATCTTGTCGACCAGCACGAACTTCTGCTGATCGTTCACCGCTTGCACGGACTCCAGCACGCGCAGCTGCTGGCCGTGCTCCTGCGCGGTGTAGGCCAGGGCCTGCACGTCCTTTGGGAAGCAGCTCCCGCCGTAACCAGTCCCCGCATACAGGAAGCTGTAGCCGATGCGCGGATCGGAGCCCATGCCCTGGCGCACCAGCTCGATGTCGGCGCCCACCCGGTCCGCCAGGTTGGCCAGCTCGTTCATGAAGCTGATGCGGGTGGCCAGCATGGCGTTCGCCGCGTACTTGGTGAACTCGGCCGAGCGCACGTCCATCACGCGGGTGCGCTCGTGGTTGCGGTTGAAGGGCGCGTAGAGCTTGCGCATGATCGCCAGCGCCTGCTGCCCGGGCTCGTCCTCGGTCACGCCGAGCACGATGCGGTCGGGGCGCATGAAGTCGTCGACCGCAGCACCTTCCTTCAGGAATTCAGGATTGCTGACGACAGCGAACCCCAGGTCGCTGCGATCGCGCTTGTCCAGCTCTTCCCGGATGGCTGCCTTCACCCGATCCGCGGTGCCGACCGGCACGGTGGACTTGTCGACCACCACCTTGAACCCGTCCATGTGGCGCCCGATGCTGCGCGCCGCCGCCAGCACGTACTGCAGGTCCGCGCTGCCGTCCTCGTCGGCCGGCGTGCCCACCGCAATGAACTGCACCTCGCCATGCGCCACCGCGGCCGCCACGTCGGTCGAGAAAGTCAGGCGTCCGGCTTCCAGGTTGGCCTGTACCAGGTCGGCCAGGCCGGGCTCGTAGATCGGGATGTCGCCGCCGTTCAGGGTGGCGATCTTGACCGGATCGAGGTCCAGGCAGAACACATGATTGCCCAGGTCCGCCAGGCAGGTTCCGGTGACCAGGCCGACATAGCCGGTGCCGATGATGGTGATGTTCATGGATCAGGAAAGAGCGCGATCAAAGCACCTTGGCGCCCCCGTTGGACAGGAGTTGATCGAAATAGGCAATGGTCTTGGCCAGCCCTTCGTCGAGCTGGGTCTTCGGCGCCCAGCCGCCAAGCTGCTCCTGCGCCAGCGAAATGTCGGGGCGGCGCTGCTTCGGATCGTCGGCGGGCAAGGGCATCCGGACCAGCTTACTGGGCGATCCGGTCAGTTCAATGACTTTGTTGGCAAGCTCCAACATCGAGAATTCGCCGGGGTTGCCGATGTTGACCGGGCCGGGGAAGTCGTCGCCGGTCTCCATCAGGCGCAGCATGGCTTCGAGCAGGTCGTCCACATAGCAGAAGCTGCGCGTCTGCTGGCCGTCGCCGTAGATGGTGATGTCCTGCCCCTTGAGCGCCTGCACGATGAAGTTGGACACCACGCGCCCGTCGTTTGTGTGCATGCGCGGGCCGTAGGTGTTGAAGATGCGCGCCACCTTGATGCGCAGCTTGTGCTGGCGGTAGTAGTCGAAGAAGAGCGTCTCGGCGCAGCGCTTGCCCTCGTCGTAGCAGCTGCGAAGGCCGATCGGGTTGACGCGGCCCCAGTAGGCCTCGACCTGCGGATGGATCTCCGGATCGCCATAGACCTCGCTGGTGGAGGCCTGCAGGATCTTGGCGCGAACCCGCTTGGCCAGCCCCAGCATGTTGATGGCGCCGTGCACGCTGGTCTTGGTGGTCTGCACGGGATCGTGCTGGTAGTGGATGGGCGAGGCCGGGCAGGCCAGGTTGAAGATCTCGTCCACTTCCACATAGAGCGGGAAGGTCACGTCGTGCCGCATCAGCTCGAACTGCGGGTGCGACAGCAGGTGCTCGATGTTGCGCTTGGTGCCGGTGAAGAAGTTGTCGACGCACAGCACGTCGTGGCCTTGGGCAATCAGGCGATCGCACAGGTGGCTGCCGAGGAAGCCGGCGCCGCCGGTCACGAGGATGCGTTTGGACGGGTTGTATTGGCGCATGTTGGTGGAGTGGCAGTTTCGGGAGTCGCGGAATCGGGAGCACGCATCTCGTAGATCTTGGCGTCCACCAGCATGCGGAACCACAGGGCCTGGAAGAAGGCGAAATAGAAGCCCGGCTTGCCGTCGAGGAAGCCCAGGCGCAGCACGTAGCGATAGAAGAAGTAGCTGATGGCGCGCAGCCCGATCGGCAGGCGGTAGTAGAGCTGCTTGATGAAGCGGGTGCGCTCGCGCGCATCGCCCAGGAGGCGCGGCTGCAGCACGCCATCGTCCACCCGCTGCGGGCCGGACTTCTCGCGCGCCTCGGCGTCGCTCCAGCGGTTGTGGCGGGCGATCCAGTCCGACAGCGCCAGCGCGTTCTTGTCATGCATGAAGCCGCGCAGCCTGCTGCTGGTCCGCTTGGCACCGACCAGGATGAAGTGCTGGTCGTACAGGCGCGCCTCGCAGCGCCCGGCGCCCGAGCGGAACAGCCGCAGGTGCCAGGGATTCACGCCGGAAAAGCGCAGCATGCGGCCCATGAAGTAGTCGCGCCGGCGCAGCATGTAGGCGTCGTGCCGTGCGCCCCCTTGCAGCAGCGCACGGATTTCTTCCACGGCCTCATCGTCCAGCACCTCGTCGGCATCCAGGTGCAGCTGCCAGGCGTACTGGTCTTCCACTTGCGCGATGGCCCAGTTGCGCTGGTCGCTGTAGTTGCTGAAAGGGCGTTGCACCACGGTGCAGCCCAGTTCGCGCAGCAACTGCGCCGTGCCGTCGGTGGAGCCGGAATCGACGGCGTAGACATGCGGGCTCACCCGCAGCGCGGCGCCCACCGTCTCGCGGATGATCTCGGCCGAGTTGAAGGTCAGCAGCACCACCACGGCGGATGAAAGGGAAGAATCGTTCATCTCTGGAGGCGCTTGCGGATCGGCTTGGCAGGATTGCCGGAATAGATGGTCCAGGGTTCGAGTTCGCCAAAGGTCACGGCCCGCGCCCCCAGCACTGCGCCCTCACCGACGCGCGCGCCCGGGCCGACAAAGGCCTCGGCGGCGATCCAGGCCTTGGCGCCGATCTGGATGGGCCGCGCCTGCAGCTGGAATTCGGGTGAATCGCAGTCGTGGGTGCCGGCGCACAGATGCGCGCCCTGCGAGACCAGCACGTCCGCGCCGACCTCGATCGACCCCATGCTGTAGACGTTGACACGCGGCCCGATCACCGCCCTCTCGTGCATCTCCAGGTGCGCCGGAAACCAGACCCGGGCGCTTCCGCGCACGTCGCTGCCTGGCGCCATCCGGGCGCCGAAGCTGCGCAGCAGAAAGCGCCGCCAGGGCGCGAACTGGCGCGGCGTCCAGGCGGCGCCGAACAGCCAGACCAGCATCCAGGCGGCTCGGACCAGGCGGTTTTCAAGGGAGAAGCTCGGTCCTCCCTGGGCGGGCACCGACTCGCGGGCATCAAGAATCGTCACTGAGTGTTACAAGAAATTGAACAGAAATGGCCTGCCAAGCGTCTCGCACCGCAGCATGTCTTGTCAACACAATTTCTTACATAGGCCCTTTGCCATGTCCGGCGTAGGCCCCGGGCCCTATTCGCCCAGCAGTTCGCCGATCGGCTGCAGGTCTTCCACCCGGTCGCAGACGGCCTTGACCACCATCAGCAGCGGCACGCCCAGGAGCAGCCCCCAGATGCCCCACAGCCAGCCCCAGAAGATGACGGCGACGAACACCGCCACCGGGTTCATGCGGCTGGCTCGGCTGGTCAGCCAAGGGGTCAGCAGATTGCCCACCACCGTGTGAATGACGAGCGAGACGCCACCCACCGCCAGTGCCATCTCGACGCCGTTGAACTGCAGGAAGGCGACCAGCGCCGAGGCCGCCATCACGATGAGCGAGCCCACATAGGGAATCAGGTTGGTCACCGCGGCCACGATGCCCCAGACCGCCGCGTTCTCCAGGCCCAGCGCCCAGAAGGCGATGCCGGTGGCCAGGCCGACGACGGCGCTGGTGAGGATCTGCACCAGCAGGTAGCGCTCGATCTGGCTGGTGATGTCATCCAGCACATTGACCGTGATCCTCTTCTTGGCCAGGCCTGGCCCGGCCATTCGCACCAGCTTGCGCCTGAAGGTGTCGCCCGAACACAGGGCGAAGTAGGTCAGGAAGGCGATCAGCGTGAGTTGGCCGATGGCGGTCAGCAGCCCCAGCGTGCCGCTCACCAGGTAGTCGCGCACATTGAAGGCCGGCCGCTCGACGATCACCCGCGTCACGCCCCTGGGCGAGGCGGCCTTGGCGGTGTTTTCCTGCGCTGCCTGTTCCAGCTGCGTGGCCGCCTTCTGCACCGTGTCGAGCGGACTGGCGGCGGTGGACTTGCTGCGCACCGCCTGGCGCAGCTTCTGCGCCGCCGCCGGCAGCGAATCGAGCAGATCGCTGGCGTCGTCCGCCAGCGAATAGCCGGTCCAGCCCAGGCCGCCGCCGATGCCCAGCAGCACGATGGCTGCGCCCAGCCAGCGCGGCAGCCGCCAGCGCTCCAGCCAGTCCACCAGCGGCGCCAGTGCATAGGTCAGGAGCAGGCTCAGCATCAGCGGGATGAAGACCGCCGCCGCCCAATGCAGGGTGAAGACGCAGGCCAGCACCGCCAGGAAGACCAGCGCCACGCTGCGCACATCCACCGGCATGTGCAGCAGCACGCGTTCGGGCTCGGCTGGCGCGGGCGCGGGCGCGGCGGCCTCTTGCGGCGGCGCAGGCGGGTCCGATGCCACTTGCTCCGGCGCGCGCGGCTCTTCCATCAGGACTCCCTGAGCACGTCGCGCACCGCGGCCAGCTGGCGGCGCGACACCAGCACCGGCTCGGCAATGCCGTGCAGGCGCAGCGCCCAGCCCTCGGCGTCCTCGCCGCCCTCGTACTTCTCCAGGGCGCGGATGGCAGCGCGCGCCACCAGCGCATTGCGGTGCACCCGCACGAATCGCTGCGGGTAGCGCTCCTCGAACTCGGCCAGCGAGCCGTCCAGGATGTGACTGCGCAGCGCGGTGCGCACCGTCAGGTACTTCAGTTCCGACTTGAGATAGAGCACCTCGGACAGCGGCACCCGCTCGGCGCGGCCGCGGTCCTGGATCAAGAGGCACTCCTGCACGGCCTCGGAGGGCTGCGCGCGCCGCTCCTTCAGGAAGCGCTCGGCCTTCTGCAGTGCCTGGCGCAGGCGCTCGGCGCGCACCGGCTTGGTCAGGTAGTCGACCGCCTCCAGTTCGAAGGCCGTCACCGCATGCGCGGTATGGGCGGTGACGAAGACCACCGCCGGCGCATGGGCCAGGTGGCGCAGGGTGTTGACCAGCTCGATGCCGTCGATGCCGGGCATGCGGATGTCGACCAGCGCCAAGTCGAAGCTGCCCTCGTGCAGCAGGCGCAGCGCCTCCTCGCCGTCGGCCGCTTCGGCCAGCACGGTGGTGCCGGGGTCACTGCAATCGCCCAGCAGGGTGCGCAGGCGCGAGCGGGCCAGGGCTTCATCGTCGACGATCAGGGTTCGCAGCGGGGTGCTCATGGTTCTTTCTCAAGCCGGGATGTCGATGCGCACGCGGTAGTTGTCCTGGTCCACCCCGGCACGGAACTGCGCCTGCACGTCATGCAAGAGGCGCAGCCGGTCGCGCACATTGGCCAGGGCGATGCCGTGGCCGCGCGGCAGCGGCGCATCGGCCCAGCGCAAGGGCGGCAGTGTATTGGTGACTTCGATGATCACGCGCCCGCCGCGCCGCTCGGTGCGGATGCGCAGCCGCCCGCCCTTGGGACTGGGCTCCACGCCGTGCTTGACCGCGTTTTCCACCAGCGGCTGCAGCAGGAGCGGCGGCAGGCGAGCGTCGCCGGCCGCGACATCCAGGTCCCAGCGGATGCGCAGGCGCTCGCCGAAACGCACCTGCTCGATGGCCAGGTAGCGCTCGGCCAGCCCGATCTCGTCGGCCAGGGTGACCGACTCGCGCGGATCGGCCAGGGCCTGGCGGAAGAGTTCGGCCAGGTCTTCCAGAAGGGTCTCGGCCTTGGCCGGCTCGGCGCGCACCAGCGCGATGGCGCTGTTGAGCGTGTTGAACAGGAAGTGCGGGCGGATGCGCGACTGCAGGTCGGACAGCCGCGCCGTGGTGGCCGCCGGCATGCGCCCGCGCGCGCGCAACACCAGCCAGCCCATGGCCACCAGCGCGAACAGCACGCCCGCCAGGGCGCTGGCCACCCAGGGCGCGCTGCCCAGTGCCCCGGTCAGGCGCAGCAGGCCGCAGCCATAGAGCCCGGCCACTGCCCCCAGGGCCGCGCCGGTGCCCTGCTGCAAGGCCGGCCGCCAGCGCGCCATGCGCTTGTGCAGCGCACAGACGGCTACCAGCCACAGCAGCGTGCCCGGCAGCGCGCCGCCGGTGAGAGTTGCGATCTGGGCCAGCCAGTCGGCCGGCGTGGCGGCGAGGAACAGGGCCAGCACCGCCAGCACGGCCTCGACGAAAAGCACGGCGCGCAGCACCACGCCGACCTGGCAGACGTCGAACACGGCAGCCTGCGGCAACGGCGACGCTGGCGCCTCCCCTTGCGCATTGGGCGTGCGGAAACGGACGACCGATAAAATCGACAGATTGCGCATTCACGGAAACATCGGGTGACAAGCCCATTATTGCCTCCCATGTCTGAAAACCAACTCGACAAGAAGTCCGAAGCCTGGTCCGCCCTGTTCTCTGAACCGATGAGCGAACTGGTGCAGCGCTACACCGCCAGCGTGTTCTTCGACAAGCGCCTGTGGCAGGCCGACATCGAAGGCTCGCTCGCCCACGCCGGGATGCTGGCCGCCCAGAAGGTCATCGGCGCGCAGGACTTGGCCGCGATCCAGGGTGGGATGAAGCAGATCCGCGAAGAGATCGAGGCCGGCCAGTTCGACTGGAAGCTCGAACTGGAAGACGTGCACCTCAACATCGAGGCGCGCCTGACCCAGCTGGTGGGCGACGCGGGCAAGCGCTTGCACACCGGCCGCAGCCGCAATGACCAGGTGGCCACGGACGTGCGCCTCTGGCTGCGCGGCGAGATCGACCTGATCTCGGACCTGCTGATCGAACTGCAGAAGTCGCTGATCGCCATTGCCGAGAAGAACGTCGAGGTGATCCTGCCCGGCTTCACGCATCTGCAGGTGGCGCAGCCGGTGTCGTTCGGCCACCACATGCTGGCCTACGTCGAGATGTTCGCGCGCGACCACGAGCGCATGCAGGACGTGCGCAAGCGCGTCAACCGCCTGCCCCTGGGCGCAGCGGCCCTGGCCGGCACCAGCTACCCGCTGGACCGCGAGCTGGTCGCCAGGACCCTGGGCATGGAAGGCGTCTGCCAGAACAGCCTGGATGCGGTGAGCGACCGCGACTTCGCCATCGAGTTCACGGCTGCAGCGTCGCTGGCCATGGTGCACATCAGCCGCTTCAGCGAAGAGCTGGTGCTGTGGATGAGCCAGAGCTTCGGTTTCATCGACATCGCCGACCGCTTCTGCACCGGCTCGTCGATCATGCCGCAGAAGAAGAACCCCGACGTGCCCGAACTGGCGCGCGGCAAGACCGGCCGCGTGGTGGGCCACCTGATGGCGCTCATCACCCTGATGAAGGGCCAGCCCCTGGCCTACAACAAGGACAACCAGGAAGACAAGGAGCCGCTGTTCGACACCGTCGACACGCTCAAGGACACCCTGCGCATCTTTGCCGAGATGGTGGGCGGCATCACCGTCAAGAAGGAAGCCATGGAAAAGGCCGCCCTGCGCGGCTACGCCACCGCGACCGACCTGGCCGACTACCTGGTGAAGAAGGGCCTGCCCTTCCGCGACGCGCACGAGACGGTGGCGCATGCGGTGAAGGCCGCCATCTCGCACCAGGTCGACCTGTCCGAACTGCCACTGGCCGTGCTGCAGGGCTTCCACCCGAGCATCGAGAAGGATGTGTTCAACGTGCTCTCATTGCGCGGCTCGCTGACGGCGCGCAACGTGCTTGGCGGCACCGCGCCGGCGCAGGTCAAGGCGCAGATCGCGCGCCACAAGAAACGCCTCGCCTGAACTTAGGCGGCGCCGGGCACTGGCGCCGCTTCCTCTTCCTCGGGCGGCGGCGTCGCATCCGCCTTCTGCGTGAAGCGCCCCACGCCCCACATCGCGCCGATCACCGCCGCCAGCAGCAGGCCGTCGCCCCACCAGGGCCGGGCCGTCTGGCTGTCACCCCAGGTCGCCAGCACCAGAAGCACCGCCACCAGGTGCGTGCAGAACACCGGCAGCGAGGCCGCGCCCATGGTTTCCAGCCAGCGCTGGCGCGGAATGCGGCGAGCCAGCCACGGGCCGAAGCGGATCGTGAGGATGCCCAGCACCACCAGGTTGACGACCCGCAGCGGGCCCAGCAGCCACTTGTCGAACAGCAGGTTGTGCTGCACGTCGCCGCCGAAGGGCGCCTGGCCGTGCAGGCCGTGGTGGCGCCACCAGAAGGCGTAGAGCGCCAGCGCCGCGGCCAGCGCCAAGAGCCATGTCGGAAAGCGGAAAGGTTGCGCATCCGGCGCATTGCGGCTGGCGCCCATCCACAGGCCGGCCGTCCACAGGAGTTGCCAGGCAAAGGTGTTGAAGGAGCCGGTGTCGCCGTAGGGCACCGGCAGGTGCAGCCAGCGCTCGGCCTGCAGGTGCAGCCATTCGGCCAGGCCGTACTGCGCCAGCGCCCAGACTGCCGCGCTCACTGCCAAAACGCCCCACCAGCCATGCCGCATGCCCAATGCCAGCACCCAAGGGCTCAGCAGCAGGAAGAAGATGTACATGGGCAGGATGTCCAGCAGCGCCGGCTCGTAGACCAGCAGCAGGCCGAAGACGAAGCCCTCGAGCGGCTGCGCCAGGTAGAAGGACACCAGGTGCTTGACGGCCGGCTGGTCGATCTGCAGGCCCACCGCGGTGATCACGGTGAACAGGAAAAAGAGGATCGCCGCCTGGATCAGGTAGACCTTGAAGGCGCGCTTCCAGAAGGCCCGCTCCATCGCCACGATGCCCTCGCGATACGCGAGGCGGCTGTAGACCAGCCCGGCCATGTAGGCCGAGAGCAGCACGAAGCCCTCGGCCGCCGAGACGAAGCCGAAGGGCTGGCCCAACGGGTCGGTCAGGCGGGTGGGCAGGTGCGTCAGCGTCATCAGCACGAGCATCAGCCCGCGCAGCGCGTCGATTTCCCAGGAGCGCCGCGACGCTCCCTGATTCACGGTCATTCGGATGGCGAGGCCCTTGGCGGGCCGTTGTTCAGGTCAGTTCTCGGATCGCTGCGGTGACGAGTTCGCCGTAATGCTGCCAGGTGTAGCTTGCGGCGTGGCGCATGGCCGCGGCCTTCATGGCCGGCAGCTCGCGCCGGTGGTCGTCGAACCAGGCGATCTTTTCCGCGATTTTCTCAGGAGATCGGATCGGCACCAGAAAACCGGTCTGGCCCTCGATCACCAGGTCCTCGCCGCCGGTGTTGGCGGTGATGATGATGGGCAGGCCCTGGCTCATCGCCTCCTGCGTCACCAGCGCCCGACCCTCGACGATGGAGGGCAGGCAGAACACGTCGCAACTGCGCATCAGTTCCAGTACCTGCGCATGCGGGCGCCCCTTTTCGTGCCGGAAGCCCCCGTACTGGCGGCGATAGAACTCGGGCGACTCCTGCATCGAGCCCAGCACCACCAGCTCGATGTTGCGACCCGCCAGCAGGCGCATGGCGGCGAAGAGATCGGCCAGGCCCTTGCGCTGGCCCATCGAGCCGACAAAAAGCACGCGCAATGGCCGCTGCGCATCCGGTGCCTCGAAAGCAGCGGCATCCAGACTTGACGCCGGCGAGCCGAAAGGCGCCAGCACGCGCCGCTGCCTGGTCGCCGAGGCCGGCAGCGAATCCAGCACGAAGCCGCTGGGCGCCACCACCATGTCGGCCAGTTCCAGCTCCTCGGTCTTGCGCGCCAGCTTGGGCGGCGAATCGGTGACGCCGCCGCCCAGCGTGGCGGCCCATTGGGGCAGGCGCTCGGCCTCGTCCTGCATCAGGCGGCGGCCGGTTTCCCAGTAGGCAATCGGCAGGTCGTAGATGCATTTCAGGCCCAGGGCCTTGGCGGCGCGGAAGGTGTGCAGGGCCGAATCCTCGTAGGCATAGACGGCAGCCACCCCTTGCTCTCGCGCCAGTGCCGGCAGCCGGCCGGCGACGAAGCGGTCGAAGTCCTGGAACACCGCATCGGGCGAGGCAAAGCCCGCCTCGTGCCGGATGGCGCCCTGCCAGCCGGCCCTGGAGGCCAGCATGCGCGCCAGTTCGCGCGCCGGGTGTGTCATGACCTTGCCCCGGTCGATGTCGAAGCCGCGGCGCTGCCATTCGCGCCGCAGGCTGCCAGGCAGCAGGCGCGACGGCGCGTCGCCTGCAAAGGCCGCCACGGTGGTAGCGAAGCGCGCCAGCAGGCCGGCGCCCTCGGCGGCCGCCAGCACGGCGCGCAGGTTCTGGTTTCCGGCGGGGTGGGTCAGCAGCAGTTGCATGGGAGGTGTGGCGGCATGGACGCGGGGCATCATAAGTTGCGCAACTTTCAGCCCGGCTTAAGCCAAGAACGGAGAATCGAGCCATGCGCCTCCTGCTTGTCGAAGACGACCCCATGATCGGCGAAGCCCTGCTCGACCTGCTGCGTGCCGAGCACTACGCGGTCGACTGGGTGCGCGACGGCGCCATGGCCGACACCGCCCTGCGCTCGCATGGCTACGACCTGGTGCTGCTCGACCTGGGCCTGCCCAAGCGCGACGGCCTCGACGTGCTGCGCAGCCTGCGCCAGCGCGGCGACAAGCTGGCGGTGCTGGTGGCTACGGCGCGCGACGCGGTGGCCGACCGAGTGGCCGGCCTGGACGCCGGCGCCGACGACTACGTGCTCAAGCCCTACGACATGAGCGAACTGCTGGCGCGCATCCGTGCCCTGCTGCGGCGCGGCGCCGGCGCCGCCGGGCCCGCCTTCTCGGCCCATGGCGTGACGCTCAACCCGGCCACCCGCGAAGCCACCTGCAATGGCGAGCCTGTGCTGCTGTCGGCCAAGGAATGGGCCGTGCTGGAGCCGCTGATCGCGCGGCCAGGCATCGTGCTCTCGCGCGCCCAACTGGAAGAAAAGCTCTACGGCTGGAAGGACGAGATCAGCAGCAACGCGGTGGAGGTCTACATCCACGGCTTGCGCAAGAAGCTGGGCAGCGGCTTCATTCAGACGGTGCGCGGGCTGGGCTACCTGGTGCCGCGCGAATGAAGGACGGCACTTTTTCGCTCCGGCGCCGCCTCCTCGGCTTCGTCCTCGCCTCCATCCTGCTGGCCGCCACCGCGCTGGGTGTCACCGCCTACCGCAGCGCGCTGCGCGATGCCGACGCCATGTTCGACCTGCACCTGCAGCAGATGGCGCATTCGCTGCGCGGCGGCGTGCCGCTGGGCCTGGGCTTTGACGGCGACGACGGCGGGCGCGAAGGCTACGACCTCTTCGTGCAGATCTGGGCACCCGACGGCACGCCAATGTTCCGCTCGGCCCGCTCCGCCCTGCCGCCACAGGCCGTGCTTGGATTTTCCGACGCCGCGGTAGGCGGCCGCCGCTTTCGCGTCTATTCGCTGCAGACGCCCCTGCAGACGGTGCAGATCGCCCAGGACATGGATGCACGCGAAGCCCGTGCGCGCGCCATCGCCTTGCGCGCGACCTTGCCGATGGCGCTGATGGCGCCGCTCCTGATGCTGGTGGTGGGCTGGATCATCACCCGCTCGCTGGCCCCGGTGGAGCGCATGCGGCGCAACGTGGCGCAGCGCGCCGACGACGACCTCTCGCCGCTGCCCGAACAAGGCCTGCCGGCGGAAGTGCGGCCGCTGGTGCAGGAACTCAACCTCCTCTTCAGCCGCGTCGGCGCCGCCTTCGAGGCACAGAAGAACTTCGTGGCCGACGCTGCGCACGAGCTGCGCTCTCCCCTCACCGCCCTCAAGCTGCAGGCCGAGGGCCTGCGCCGCGCCGCCGATCCGGCCAGCCGCCAGGCCGCCATCGCCAGGCTGCAAGGCGGCATCGAGCGTGCGATTCACCTGGTGGGTCAACTGCTGGTGCTGGCTCGCCAGGAATCGGGCGAGGCTTCAAGCGCGACACCCGCCGCGCCGGTGGATCTGGAGCAATTGCTCGCGCAGTGCGTCACCGCCGCCTTGCCGCAGGCGCGCTCGCGCGGCATCGACCTGGGCGTGGCACAGGCCGATGCCGTCACGGTGCAAGGCGACGCCGCCGCGCTGGGCATCCTGCTTGGCAACCTGATCGGCAACGCCGTGAAATACGCGCCGCAGGGCGGACGGGTCGACGTGTCGGTGCACGCCGGCGACGGCGCGCCGGTACTTTGCGTGGAAGACAACGGCCCCGGCATTCCCGAGGCCGAACGCGAACGCGCCTTCGATCGCTTCTATCGCCTGGCCGACGGCAAGGCGGAAGGCAGCGGCCTGGGTTTGGCGATCGTGCGCGCCATTGCGAAGCAGCAAGGCGCCAGCGTGCAGCTCGATCGCTCGGAGCGCCTGGGTGGCCTGCGTGCCACGGTGCGCTTGCGAGCCACGCGCGCCTGAGATTAAGACCCGCCTAAGGCGGGCTCCTCATCATTCGAGTCACACCTCCACTCAAGGACTTTTGCAATGCGACTCGAATCCCTGACCCCTTCCCGCCTGATCCTCGCGCTGGTCGCCGCCGGCGCCATCGGCGGCGCCGGCGTCTCGGCCCTGGAGATGCGCCATGCCGTGGCCGCGCCGCTGCCCGCGGCCACCGCGACCACCACCACCGGCATTCCGGTGGCGCTGCCCGACTTCTCGCAGATCACGCAGAAGATGGGGCCGGCGGTGGTCAACATCAGCGTGGTCGGCACCGCAAAGGACAGCGATCAGGTCGCCATGGACGAGGACGGCCCCTTTGCCGGCGACCCCTTCGCCGAGTACTTCTTCAAGCGCTTCGGCGGCCCCGGCATGCAGCAGCCGCAACAGCGCGGCCGCCAGCCGGAACGCACGGTGCGCGGCCAGGGCTCGGGCTTCATCGTCAGCAGCGACGGCATCATCCTGACCAATGCCCACGTGGTGAAGGACGCCAAGGAAGTCACCGTCAAGCTGACCGATCGGCGCGAGCTCAAGGCCAAGGTGCTGGGTGCCGACGCCAAGACCGATATCGCGGTGCTCAAGGTCGAGGCCAAGAACCTGCCGGTGGTCAACCTGGGCAAGGTCGACGACCTGAAGGTGGGCGAATGGGTGCTGGCCATCGGCTCGCCATTCGGCTTCGAGAACACCGTCACCGCCGGCGTGGTGAGCGCCAAGGGCCGCTCGCTGCCGGACGACAGCGCGGTGCCCTTCATCCAGACCGACGTGGCGGTGAACCCCGGCAACTCCGGCGGGCCCCTCTTCAACGCGCGCGGCGAGGTGGTGGGCATCAACTCGCAGATCTACAGCCGCTCCGGTGGCTACCAGGGCGTGTCTTTCGCGATCCCGATCGACCTGGCCAGCAAGATCAAGGACAAGATCGTGGCGCACGGCAAGGTCGAGCATGCCAAGCTGGGCCTGGTGGTGCAGGAGGTCAACCAGACGCTGGCCGATTCCTTCAAGCTCGATTCGCCCGAAGGCGCGCTGGTGGCCGACGTGCAAAAGGGCGGCCCGGCCGAGCAGGCGGGGCTGAAGACCGGCGACGTGATCCGCAAGATCGACGGCAAGCCGGTGGTGTCCTCGGGCGACCTGCCGGCCGCGATCAGCCTGGCCTCGCCCGGCGACAAGGTGCAACTGGAACTCTGGCGCAAGGGCAGCACCGAGCAGATCAGCGCCACGCTGGGCAACGCCAGCGACAAGACGACCCAGGTCGCCAGTGCGAAGGAAGGCGCCAGCCAGGGCAAGCTCGGCCTGGCGCTGCGCCCCCTCGCGCCGCAGGAGCGACGCGCGGCCGGCATCGACGCCGGCCTGGTGGTCGAGGATGTGGCCGGCGCCGCCGCCCTGGCGGGCGTGCAGCCGGGCGACCTGCTGCTGGCCATCAACGGCACGCCGATCAAGAACATCGACCAGGTGCGCGAGGTGGTGGGCAAATCCGACAAGTCGGTGGCCCTGCTGGTGCAACGCGGAGAGGACAAGATCTTCGTGCCCGTGCGCATCAGTTGATCAAGAGAGCCCCCGGCTGATGGGTCGCCAAAGCAAGTTACGCTCGGCGCTCCATCGAAGGGGGCTTGATGTCCAGATCAGGGAAGACTTCGTTTCTGTACGCACTCGGCGGGCTGCTGATTGCCGCCGGCCCGGCCAGCGCACTGCAGGTCAGCAGCCTGACGCCGCAAGGCGAGGTGGCACGTGTGCGGCAGGTGGTTGCCAGGTTCGACGAGGTGGCCGTGCGCTTTGGCGATCCACGCGCGCCGGCGCCGCTGGCCGTGAGCTGCAGCGATGCGCAGACCGGCAAGGGCCAGGGCCGCTGGACCGGCGAGAAGCAGTGGGTCTTCGATTTCGAGAATGAGCTGCCACCGGGCGTGCGCTGCACAGTCAGCCGCATGCCCGATTTCGTCGCGCCGAACGGCGAGCCACTGAGCGGCCCGGCGAGTTGGCGCTTTGGCACTGGAGGACCCGTGGTGCGTTCCGTCCGCCCCGGCGGCGGCACGATCGACGAAGAGCAGATCTTCCTCTTGCAACTCAATGGCGCAGCCACCGCGCAGAGCCTTCAGGGCAACATCTGGTGCGTCGCCGAAGGCCTGGGCGAGCGCGTTCCTGTCGACCTGATCGAAGGCGCGCAGCGCGCCGCCTTGCTCGAATCCAGCGGTGTCACGCAGGCTGCGGCCAAGGACCCGCAGCGCTTCATCACCCTGCAATGCCGGCGCAAACTGGCGCCGGCCAGCCGCCTGCAACTGGTCTACGGCAAGGGCGTGGCCACGCCTTCCGGCGCGATCAACAGCACCGAGCGGCGCTGGGACTACAAGGTACGCGAGCCCTTTGCCGCCAGCTTCAGTTGCGAGCGCGAGAACGCACAGTCTGGCTGCCTGCCCCTGCGCCCCATGGAGCTGCGCTTCAACGCCCCGGTGCCGCGCCAGCTCGCCGCGAAGATCGTGCTGCGCGGCGATGGCAAGACCCTGGCACCCAAGTTCGCGCAGGAGAACGAAGCCCAGGCCGACGCACTGGTCGATGGGGTGAGCTTCGCACCGCCCTTTGCCGAACTGGCGAACTACACCATCGAAGTACCCGCCGGCTTCCAGGACGCCTCGGCGCGCCCGCTGGGCGAGCCGGACCGCTTTCCGCGGAAGGTGGCCACCGGCGCCATGCCGCCGCTGGCCAAGTTCGCCGCATCGCCCTTCGGCGTGCTCGAGCGGCTGGCCGAACCCGGCGGTACGGCGATGATGCCGGTGACGGTGCGGCGTATCGAACCGGCCCTGGCGGTGCAGGCCTACACGCCGGGCCAGGTGAGCGACCTGCAGCCCAGGACCGACGGCGAGATCATTGCCTGGTCGCGCAAGCTGCAACGCTACGACGCCCGTTTGGTGTCGCGCAAGAAGGCGCAAGCCGAGGTGAAGGGCGCGCTGCCGCAAGCGCTGGAAGCCGGCGACAAGGACTGGGTGCAAAGCCGCATGCTTTCACTGCTCGCCGGCCAGGCGGGGGTAAAACAGCTTTCCATGCCCAAGGCCGAGGGCGACCCGCGCCCTTTCGAGGTGATCGGCATTCCGCTGTCCCCGGGCTTCCACGTGCTGGAGATCGCCTCGCAGAAGCTGGGCGAATCGCTGCTGGACGCACGCCACGGCGCAGGCCGCACGATGTATGTGCGCACCAGCGCATTGGCCACCAACCTGGCCGTGCACTTCAAGCTGGGGCGCGAGAATTCGCTGGCCTGGGTCACCACGCTGGACAAGGGCCAGGTGGTGGCCGGCGCGAAGGTGCGCGTGTCCAGCTGCCGCGGCGAAGAGCTGGCCAGCGGCACCACCGATGCGCAGGGCATCGCCCGCTTCGACAACGGCAAGCTCTCGCCCGAGCCACCGGCCTGCGCCAGCGGCGAAGATGAGGACGACTGGCGCAGCGCCTACTTCGTCAGTGCCCGCGCCACCGACGCCAAGGGCGTCGAAGACCTGGCCTTCGCCTGGAGCGACTGGCAGCGCGGGATCGAGCCCTGGCGCTTCAACCTGCCGACGAGCAGCGATTCGCGCAGCGACCAGGTCGCGCACACCATCTTCGACCGCATGCTCTTTCGCGCGGGCGAGACGGTGTCGATGAAACATCTGCTGCGCACGCAGACCCAGGGCGGCTTCGGCCTGCCCAAGGAATGGCCCGCCAACCTGGTCATCACGCATGTGGGCAGCGGGCAGCAGTTCAAGCAGGCGCTGAACTGGCGCCAGACAGCCAGCGGCGGGCGCAGCGCCGAAAGCAGTTTCGCCATTGCGCCTTTGGCCAAGCTGGGCCTGTACGAAGTCGAGTTCAGCGAAGGCCCGGCCGACGCCCCCACCCGCAGCTATTCGACCGGGCGCTTCCGCGTCGAGGAATTCCGCCTGCCGGTGCTGGAGGGCCGCATCGAGCCTGTTGCCAAGGGTCCGCTGGTGGCGCCTTCTTCCCTGCCGACCGCCGTGCACGTCAACTATGTGGCGGGCGGCGCTGCCGCGGGCCTGCCGGTGCGGGTGTCGGCGCTGCTGCGCGACAAGTGGATCCGCTTCGACGACCACGATGGCTTCAGCTTTGCGCCGCCGCAAAAGCAGGAAGGCGCCGATTCCGAAGAATCCAGCGACGCCGCCCGCGTGGTCGCCGACAAGCTGCCGCTCACGCTCGACCGCAACGGCGGCGGTCAACTCGAGATCGCGCAGTTGCCTGCCTCAGCGGCGCCGCGCGAACTGCTGCTCGAAGCCAGCTATGCCGACCCCAACGGCGAGGTGCAGAGCTTGCGCGGCAGCCAGACCCTGTGGCCGGCCGAGGTGATCGCCGGCATCAAGACCGAGGGCTGGGCCTCCGCTGGCAAGAAGATCAAGTTCCAGGCGCTGGCGCTGGACCTTGCAGGCAAGGCGCTGGCCGACGTGCCGATCGAGGTGAATGCGGTGGCCCGCATCACCACCACCAGCCGCAAACGCATGGTGGGCGGCTTCTACACCTACGACAACAAGACCGAGAGCAAGGAACTGGGCAGCGTGTGCAGCGGCCGCAGCGACGCGCGCGGCCTGCTGCTGTGCGAGGCCTCGCTGGCCGAGGCCGGCCAGGTCGAGCTGGCGGCCACCGCAAGGGACAAGCAGGGCCGGCCCAGCCTGGCCGCCAGTTCCGTTTATGTCACGCGCCAGGGCGAGCTGTGGTTCGGCGGCGAGGACCATGACCGCATCGACCTGCTGCCGGAAAAGAAGAACTACCAGCCGGGCGAGACCGCGAAATTCCAGGTGCGCATGCCCTTTCGCTTCGCCACCGCGCTGGTCTCGATAGAACGCGAAGGCATCCTCGAGACGCAGGTGGTGCAGCTCAACGGCCAGGACCCGACCGTGAGCCTGCAAGTGAAGGAGGGCTGGGGGCCCAACGTCTACGTCAGCGTGCTCGCCTTGCGCGGCCGGCTGCGCGAGGTGCCCTGGTACAGCTTCTTCACCTGGGGTTTCAAGGCGCCGCGCGAATGGTGGACGGCCTTCTGGCACGAGGGGCGCGAATATGTCGCGCCCACCGCCATGGTCGATCTGAGCAAGCCTGCGTATCGCCTTGGCGCCGCCGAGATTCGCGTCGGCAGCCAGGCGCACCAGATCGCGCTGAAGGTGGCGAGCGACCAGCCCAGCTACACGGTGCGCGGGCAGGCGCAGATCACCCTGACCGGAACGCTGCCTGATGGCAAGCCGGCAGCAGGTGCCGAGGTGGCAGTGGCGGTGGTCGACCAGGCCCTGCTGGAGCTGATGCCCAACACCAGCTGGAATGTGCTGGACGCCATGCTGGCGCGGCGCAGCTGGGGCGTGGCCACCTCCACCGCGCAGATGGAAATCGTCGGGCGCCGCCACTATGGCCGCAAGGCGGTATCGGCCGGCGGCGGCGGTGGCAAGTCGGCCACGCGCGAGTTGCTGGACACGCTGCTGCTGTGGAACCCACGCGTGGTGCTCGATGCCAATGGCCAGGCCAAGCTGACGGTGCCGCTCAACGACGCCCTCACCACCTTCCGCATTGCCGCGGTGGCCGATCTGGGCACCGGCCTCTTCGGCACCGGGCTGCACAGCATCCAGACCACGCAGGACCTGCAGATCATCAGCGGCCTGCCGCCGCTGGTGCGAGAGGAGGACCAGTTCCGCGCCCAGGTCACCCTGCGCAACACGACTGCCAAGCCGATGAAGGTGCAGGCCTCGCCGCGCGCCACCTTGCTGACCCTGGCGCCGCAGACGGTGGAAATCCCGGCCGGCGAAGCACGCGAGATCGCCTGGAGCGTGACGGCACCGGCACAGTTGGCCAACTCCCGGGCCGAGGCCATCCTGTGGGAGATCGAGGCGAAGGACCTGCAGGGCAATGCGCGCGATGCGCTAAAGATCAGCCAGCGCATCGTGCCGGCGGTGCCGGTCACGGTGCAGCAGGCCAGCCTGGTCCAGTTGGCCGACACGCCCTTCAAGCTGGAGGTGGCGCCGCCCGCCGATGCCCTGCCCGGCCGCGGCGGCCTGCAACTGGCCCTGCAGCCGCGCCTGGCGGCCGGCCTGCCGGGCGTGCGCGACTGGTTCGCGCGCTACCCCTACACCTGCCTGGAACAGAAGACCAGCCGCGCCATCGGCCTGCGCGATGCGAAGATGTGGCGCAGCGTGACGGCCCAGTTGCCCGGTTACCTGGACAGCGACGGCCTGGCCAGCTACTTCCCGCCGCAGGGCGGCGATACCGATCGCGGCAGCGACATCCTCACCGCCTACCTGCTGGCGGCCACGCACGAAGTGGCCGCACTGGACCCGGCCTTTGGCCTGCCCGACGACTTGCGCGCCCAGATGGAAGCCGGCCTGGCCGCCTTCGTGGAAGGCCGCATCCAGCGCCAGTTCTGGAGCCCGAAGCAGGATCTGGACGTGCGCAAGCTCGCCGCGCTGGAGGCCCTGTCGCGCTACGGCAAGGCCAATGGCCGCATGACGACCAGCATCACCATCGCACCGAATCAGTGGCCCAGCGGCGCCGTGATCGACTGGCTCAACATCCTCAAGCGCGTGCAGGACGTGCCGCAGCGCGCGCAGCGCCAGCAGGAAGCCGAGCAGGTGCTGAAGGCACGCCTGTCCTACCAGGGCACCAAGCTGGTCTTCAGCACAGAAGCCGACGACGCCTGGTGGTGGCTGATGAGCGGCGGCGACGTCAACAGTGCGCGCCTGCTGCTCATGGCACTGGACGACCCGGCGTGGAAGGACGATATCGGCCGCCTGGTGGGCGGCTTCATCGCCCGACAGCGCAACGGCGCCTGGCAGACCACCAACGCCAACCTGTGGGGCGGCCTGGCGCTGGAGAAGTTCTCACGCGCCTTCGAGGGCGAGCCGGTAGTAGGCAGCACGCGCGCCACCCTGGGCGCGGCGGCCGTGGGCGGCAATCCGGGGCTGGTGACGCAGGACGGCCGCGTGGACTGGAGCCGGGTGGAGCGCGCCACGCCGGACGGCGCATTGCGCAACAACACCCTCTTCTTCGGCTGGAAGCCGCCGGCCAAGGAAGTGCTCGATGTCAGCCACCAGGGCAGCGGCAAGCCTTGGCTCACGCTGCAATCGACGGCGGCCGTGCCGCTGACTTCGCCCTTCGCGGCCGGCTATGCGCTGAAGAAGACGGTGACGCCTGTCGAACAGGCCAGGCCCGGGCAGTACACGCGCGGGGACGTGCTGCGCGTGAGCCTGGAACTCAATGCCACCGCCGACATGAGCTGGGCGGCCGTCACCGATCCGATTCCGGGCGGCGCCACCATTCTGGGCAGCGGCCTTGGGCGCGATTCGCAGATCGCCACCCAGGGCGAGAAGCGCAGTGCCGGGCGCGCCTGGCCGGCTTTCGAGGAACGCAGCTTCGAGGCCTTCCGCAGCTACTACGAGTACCTGCCCAAGGGCATCACGAAGATCGAATACACGATCCGGCTGAACAATGTCGGCGACTTCGCCCTGCCGCCCAGCCGCGCCGAGGCGCTCTATGCGCCGGAGATGTTCGGCGCATTGCCCAACGCCCGCATGAAAGTCGAGGCCGCCCAATAATTGCAGCACGCTTGTCTGGAGTCATGACGATGTGCAGAAACATCAAGACCCTGTTCAACTTCGCGCCGCCTGCCACGGACGAGGAAATCCACGCCGCTGCGCTGCAGTTCGTGCGCAAGCTCAGCGGCTTCAACGCGCCTTCGAAGGCCAACGAGGCAGCCTTTCACCAGGCCGTGGAGGAGGTAGGCGCGACGGCGCGGCGGCTGATCGATTCGCTCGTCACCACGGCCGATCCGCGTGATCGGGAGATCGAAGCCGCAAGAGCACGTGCGCGCACTGCGGCGCGTTTCGGCGCCGGCGCCTAGCGATAGCGCGGATTTTCCCGCTCACCTGGGCCCGGTTCGCCAAACCGGTCGCCGTCTGCGTCGATGCGGCTGTGGCAAGCTAGGGCCTGTACCTTCGCAACATCCCACCGCCATGGCCCCATCCGCTGCCGTCCGCCCTCTCGTCGCCGCTGCCGATGCGCCCCCCAGCGGCGCGCTGTCTGGCGTGGACGAGGGCGACGATTTGGAATCGCGCATGTACCGCGCCATCTTCGAGAGCGTGATGAACCAGCGCCTGACGCCCGGCACCAAGCTGCCAGAGGGGTCGCTGTGCGAACTGTTCGGCGCCAGCCGCTCGCAGGTGCGCAAGGTGCTGCAGCGCCTGGCGCACGACCACATCGTGCAGTTGCGCCCCAACCGAGGCGCCATCATCGCCATGCCCTCGCCGGAGGAAACGCGGCAGATCTTCGAGGCCCGGCGCGGGCTGGAGACGATCATCGTCAACCTCGCCACGCAGAACGCCAAGCCGGCCGACATCGCGCAGCTGCGCCAGCAGCTCAAGGCCGAGCACGAGGCCATGCACCGCTTCGACCAGCCGGCCTGGGCGCGGCTGGCCAGCGCCTTCCACCTGGGGTTGGCGGCGCTGGCGAACAATCCGATCCTGGAGCGCTACCTGGTGGAAATGGTGTCGCGCTGCTCGCTGATCGTGGCGCTCTACGAGCCGCCGGGCAATGCCTCGTGCGAGCATGACGAGCACGAGCGCATCGTCGAATGCATGGCGCGCGGCGATGCCGCCGGGGCGGTGCAGCTGATGGACGAACACCTGCGCCAGCTCGAGCGCAACGTCTCGGTCAAGCGCAAGGCGCAGGAGCCGACGCTGGCGCACCTGCTGGGCATGGCCTGAGGCCGTGGTGGCAGCCTGTCCAAGATATGCTGGACGACTATACGCCTCTGGCGTATAGTTCACTCGTGCTCACAGTCGTCGAAACTCTTCTCTTCCAACGCCAGTGGCCGCTCAATTGGAGGGCGTGCGGGTGATCTACTTCACTCGCACCGCTGATGGTGAAGTGGTCTTGCTGACGTTGTATGCGAAAGCCAAGACAGACGACCTCGCCGGCCCAAAGTTGAAGGAGATTCGCCGTGCCCTCGAAGAGTAAACCCATGACTGACGCAGAACTCACCGCCTACGAGGCCAAGCGCGATCTCGCTGCTGAACTTCTCCAGTCTGTGCGCGAAATGAAGGCTGGACAAGTTCGCGTCGTATCCTCGCCTGTCATTGAGGCACGCAACAAGACCGGGTTGTCGCAATCGCAATTTGCTGCACTGATGGGCGTCTCCGTTCGCACCTTGCAGGGCTGGGAGCAGGGGCGCAAGCAGCCAAGCGGAGCCGCACGCACGTTGTTGGCAATTGCCAGTTCCAATCCGAAGGCACTGCTAGCTGTCGCGCATAAGTAGGCTACGCTGCCCATGCTTGCGAGACTGCCGATGAGACGGTGCGTATGCTTCGCCTGCTGCTGCCCGTCCTTTCAGCTCCGCTGATCGCCTTCGGCAGCAGCACTGCCGCGGCCACGCTGCCCAGCTTCCAGCAGGTGCGCCAGGACTTCAAGCCTTCGGACACCCTCGTCCTCGACCGCAACGGCGAACTGCTGCAGCGCGTACGCACCGACCCCAGTGTGCGGCGCGGCCAGTGGGTAGCGTTGGCCGACATCTCTCCGGCCATGCGCCAGGCCCTGCTGCAAAGCGAGGACAAACGCTTCTACGAGCACAGCGGGGTCGACTGGCAGGCGGTGTCCGCCGCGGCCTGGGGCAACCTGTGGGCCACCCGCACACGCGGTGCCTCCACCATCACCATGCAGTTGGCCGGCCTGCTCGACGAGGAGTTGCGGCGGGCCGGCGACGGGCGCAGCCTGACGCAGAAGCTCGACCAGGCAGTGGCCGCGCGCGAGCTGGAGGCGCACTGGCGCAAGGACCAGATCCTGGAGGCCTACCTCAACGCCGTGCCCTGGCGCGGCGAGATCGTCGGCATCGACGCGCTCTCGCGCACCTTGTTCGGCAAGGCGCCGCACGGGCTGGAGGCGCGCGAAGCGGCGCTGGCGGCGGCGCTGGTGCGCGCTCCCAATGCGAGCGCCGCGCGGGTGGCGCAGCGCGGCTGCGAGCTGCTTCGCACCACGCAGCCGGGCAGCCGGCCGGACTGCGCCGCGCTCGACCTGTTCGCAAGTGCCGTGCTGGCGCGACGCGATTGGCCGGCCAGCGAAGGCATCGCGCGGCACCTGGCGCGGCGCCTGGTGCGGCAGCAGGGGCCACGCGCGGAGATACGCACCACCTTGCGCGCGCCGCTGCAGCGCTTTGCCCTCACCAGCCTGCAGCGTCAGTTGCGCGAACTGCGCGGCCGCAACGTGGAGGACGGCGCGCTGATCGTGATGGACAACGCCAGCGGCGAAGTGCTGGCCTGGGTCGGCTCTTCCGGCGCCGGGCTCAGCCGCGCTGCCGAGGTGGACGGTGTGCTGGCACAGCGCCAGCCCGGCTCCACCCTCAAGCCCTTCCTGTACGCGCAGGCCATCGGCGAACGCCGGCTCACCGCCGCCTCGCTGCTCGACGACTCCAGCGCGCAGATCGGCACCGCCGCCGGCCTGTACATCCCGCAGAACTACGACAGGCACTTCAAGGGCCATGTCTCGGTGCGCAGCGCACTGGCCGCCTCGCTCAACGTGCCGGCGGTGCGCACGCTGGTGATGGTGTCGCCCCAGGCCTTTGCCGCGCAACTGCGCGCCAGCGGCCTGCCCCTGCGCGAGGACGGAGACTACTACGGCTACAGCCTGGCGCTGGGCAGTGCCGAGGTCTCGCTGCTCGAACTCTCCAATGCCTACCGCAGCCTGTCCAATGGCGGGCGCTTCAGCGCCGCGGGCGACGGCCTGCCTCGAGCCGACACGCCGGTCGTGTTCACGCAGGCCATCGATGCACGCGCCAGCTTCATCGTCGGCGACATCCTGCATGACGCCCAGGCCCGTGCCCGCACTTTCGGCCCGGACAGCGTGCTCGCCACCCGCTTCTGGACCGCAGTGAAGACCGGCACCAGCAAGGACATGCGCGACAACTGGGCAATCGGCTGGTCGGCGCGCTACACCGTGGGCGTGTGGGTCGGCAATGCCGGCGGCGCGCCGATGTGGGATGTGAGTGGCAGCAGCGGCGCCGCGCCGGTCTGGGCCGAGGTGATGGGCTTCCTGCACCGGCAAGAAGCCAGCCGCGCGCCAGCGCCACCAGCCGGCCTGGTGCGGCAGCGGGTGAGCTTCGGCGATGGACTGGAAGCCGCGCGCGAGGAATGGTTCGTCGCCGGCACCGAGCAGTCGCGCTTCGCGCTGGATGCGACGCCCGGCCGCGCGGCGGCGCGCATCGCCGCGCCGGCCGACGGCACCATCCTCGCGCTGGACCCCGACATTCCGCCCGCGCACCAGCGCCTGGTCTTCCAAGCCGAGGGCGGCACGTCCCCGGTCCAGTGGCGCATCGACGGCCGCGTGGCCGGCCGCGGTGCGCGGCTGCCCTGGCTGCCCTGGCCGGGGCGCCATGTGGTTCAGCTCCTGGATGCGCAAGGCGGCGTGCTCGACACGATCCGGCTGGAAGTGCGCGGCGCCGGTGTCGCGGCGCGCACAGCGCACTCCCCATAATGCGGCCTTTGCGCATTCACACTCATTCGAGGAGACCGCCCGCGTGCCCGACCTTTCCAAGATCACCTGCATCGAAGACCTGCGCGTCGTTGCCAAGCGCCGTGTCCCGCGCATGTTCTACGACTATGCCGACTCCGGCGCTTGGACCGAGGGCACCTACCGCGACAACGAGGACGCCTTCCGCAAGATCAAGCTGCGCCAGCGCGTGGCCATCAACATGGAAGGCCGCTCCACCCGCACCACCATGGTCGGCCAGGAAGTGTCGATGCCGGTGGCCATCGCGCCCACCGGCCTCACCGGCATGCAGCATGCCGACGGCGAGATCCTGGGCGCGCGTGCGGCCAAGGCCTTCGGCATTCCCTTCACGCTCTCGACCATGAGCGTGTGCTCGCTGGAGGACATCGCCGAGAACACCGGCCGCCATCCCTTCTGGTTCCAGCTCTACGTGATGCGCGACCGCGACTTCATGGAACGGCTGATCGACCGCGCGAAGGCCGCCAACTGTTCGGCACTGCAGCTCACGCTCGACCTGCAGGTGCTGGGCCAGCGCCACAAGGACATCAAGAACGGCCTGTCGACGCCGCCCAAGCCGACCATTGCCAACCTGATCAACCTGGCGACCAAGCCGCGCTGGTGCCTGGGCATGCTGGGCACGCAGCGCCGCAGCTTCGGCAACATCGTCGGACATGCGAAGAACGTGAGCAACGTCAGGTCGCTCTCGGCCTGGACGGCCGAGCAGTTCGATCCCAGCCTGAACTGGAAGGACATCGAATGGATCAAGCGCCGCTGGGGCGGCAAGCTGATCCTCAAGGGCATCATGGACGAGGAAGATGCGCGCCTGGCCATCGACACCGGGGCCGATGCGCTGATCGTCTCCAACCACGGCGGGCGCCAGCTCGATGGTGCGCCGGCCTCCATCGATGCGCTGCCGGCCATCGCCGATGCGGTTGGCAAGAGCATCGAGGTCTGGATGGACGGCGGCATCCGCAGCGGGCAGGACGTGCTGAAGGCGCGCGCCCTGGGCGCACGCGGCACGCTGATCGGACGCAGCTTCCTCTACGCCCTGGGCGCGTACGGCGAGGCGGGCGTGACGCGCGCGCTGCAGATCATCCACAAGGAGTTGGACATCACCATGGCCTTTTGCGGCCGCACGCAGATCGACACGGTGGATTCGAGCATCCTGCTGCCCGGGACCTACTGAGCTAGCTGACGGCCTCCCACAGCCCCGGATAGCGCGTGATGAAGCCTTCCGCGCCAACGTTGAGCGTGTCCTTGTACTCGAAGCGCGGCGCCTCGTAGGCGTACTCGCCGTCGCCCTGGCGCAGATAGCGCTGGGCCAGGGCGCTGAGGGAATCGCCGTCCAGGTCGATCCAGGCGGCCGGCACCTCGGCATGCTCGCCCTTCTTCAGGTTCAGGCGGCGCAGTTGCACCAGGTTGGTGGCCGGGGTGAAGCCCAGGTCCAGGTCGATGCAGTGGCCCAGTTCGGGCACCACCTCGTCGTTGAGCGTCCAGTCGCCGCGGGAATTGCGGGCGATGGAAAAATCCACCAGCGCCGAGCCGATCCAGCCGCGCACACGGCCCCACTTGGTGTGCCAGGCCTTGTCGCAGAAGACGCGGTAATCCAGTCGGGCCGGCCGTCCGTCCGTATGGCGGAACACGGCCGCGCCATCGAGCTGCCAGGATTCGCCGTGCCGCTCCAGCCGGCAGGCGTCGTGCCCCGGCGCATCGAGCCGGCGCCAGAAGATCGTGGCGATGGTCTGCATGGAGGCAATGATGGCATCGAAGCGCGCCGCGCACCAGTGGGGCGATGAAAGGCGCTGCCGGCGCCGCCCCCGGCCAGACCGCAAAATCACGCCCGTGACACAGCCGATCCGCCGCATTGCCCACCTCGACATGGACGCCTTCTTTGCGTCGGTCGAGCTCTTGCGCTACCCGCAGCTCAAGGGCCTTCCCGTGGTGATCGGGGGTGCCCGGCGCCAAGCCGACGAGGCCATCCTGCGCCATGTGCCCGAGGGCGGAGCGCTGGCCGATATTCCCATTTCCGCCTTTCCGCTGCTCAAGGACTATGTGGGGCGCGGCGTCATCACCACCGCCACCTATCCGGCTCGCGTGTTTGGCGTCGGCTCGGCGATGGGCCTCATGAAGGCGGCCAAGCTGTGCCCGCAGGCGATCCTGTTGCCGGTGGACTTCGAGGAGGTGCGGCGCTTCTCGCGCCTGTTCAAGAAGACCATCCGCGAGATTTCGCCGCTGGTGGAGGACCGCGGGGTGGACGAGGTGTACATCGACTTCACCGATGTGCCGGGCGGCCAGCGCGAAGGCGGGCGGGTGCTGGCGCGCCTGATCCAGAAATCGATCTTCCAGGCCACCGGCCTCACATGTTCGATCGGCGTGGCGCCCAACAAGCTGATTGCCAAGATGGCCAGCGAGTTCGAGAAACCCAACGGCATCTCGGTGGTCTACCAGGACGACCTGCAGACGCGCATCTGGCCCCTGCCCTGCCGCAAGGTCAACGGCATCGGCCCCAAGGCCGACGCCAGGCTGCAGGCGCATGGCATCCACACCATCGGCGAGCTGGCGGCGCGCGAGCGCGACTGGCTCATTGCCCACTTCGGCAAGTCCACCGGCGCCTGGATGCACGAGGTGGCCTGGGGCCGCGACGATCGGCCGGTGGTGACGGAAAGCGAGCCGGTCTCGATGAGCCGAGAAACCACCTTCGAGCGCGACCTGCACGCGGTGCGCGACCGCGCCGAGCTGGGCGCCATCTTCACCCACCTGTGCGAGAGGCTTGCGGAGGACCTGCAGCGCAAGGGCTATGTGGGCAAGACCATCGGCATCAAGCTGCGCTACGACGACTTCAAGATCGCCACGCGGGACCAGACGGTGGACAGCTTCACCGCCGATGGCAAGACCATTCGCCTGATGGCCGGCCATTGCCTCAAGCGCGTGCCGCTGGAGCGGCCGCTGCGCCTCTTGGGCGTGCGTGTCGGCTCGCTGGCCAGGGCCGACAGCCCGGAGGCCTCGGCACCGCCGCCCAAGGCGCGTGCGCTGGCCGAGGCGGGCAACGGCACCGCTTCGCTGTTCTGAGTTGCCATGCGCGCCTGGCTACGCGGCCTGCTGATCCTGGTTCTGCCGCCCTTGCTCTTCGTACTGGCCTACCTGGGCGTGGCCTGGGTGCTGATGCTCTGGCCTGTCCATCCCGGCGCCACGCAAGCGCAGGAGAACCAAGCCGAGGTCCAGGCCTGGGTGCTGAGCAACGGCATCCACACCGACCTGGTGTTTCCGTTGCGCGCACACGGCGTCGACTGGACCGAAGTCTTTCCACCCACGCACTTGCGAGCCGCGCCGCCGGATGCGCAGTACATCGCCGTCGGCCGGGGCGATCGCGAGATCTACCTGTACACGCCGACCTGGGGCGATCTCACCGCCAGCCGCGCGCTCACCGCCGCGCTGGGCGTCAACGGCGCGCTCTTGCACGTGACCTATCTGCGCCGCGCCGACCTGGTCAGCGGCGCGCATCGCCTGCCGCTGTCGTTGGCGCAGTACGAGACGCTGCGCCGCTTTGTGCTCGAGGCCCTGCCCCAGGGCGTGGCGCATCCGGTGCCGGGCGCGCACTACGCGGCCAACGACGCCTTCTACGAGGCGGTGGGCAACACCCACCTGTTCGACACCTGCAACAACTGGACCGGCCGCGGCCTGCGCCGGGCCGGCGTCACGGTGAGCCGCTGGACGCCCTTCGACTTCAACGTGACCTGGCACCTGCAGCCGGCACACCCGCCTGCCACTGCGCCCAGTTCCCGGTGATATGGTCCACCACGCGGGTGCCGACCAGCGCGATGTTCTCCACCGTCCTCGGCAAAGCCGCCGTTGACCGCGCCGCGCAAGCTCATGATGCGATCCGTGCCGTGCGAGCGCTGGATCACCAGCGTGATCGCCGCCTGTCGCCACCCCAGGAAATCAGCCGATGGGCGGCAGCCTGCGCGACAGCTCCACCGACTGGATGGCAGGGTCTTCTTCCAGCCGCTGCAGTTCGTCGACCGAGATTTCCGCCGAGAACAGGTCGTGCGAGATCTCGGCGCGCGCCGCGATGTAGTCGGGGCGCGCGGCGCCGTCGCACAGCTTGACCAGCACCAGCACGCGATCGCCGCTGCCCACCGCTGCCGGGGCGGCGGAAAAGTCCAGCTTGTGCAGGCTGCGCAGGTCGATGGGCATGGCGACATCCATTATGCGAGCGCTCAGATGGCCTTGCCCGAGGCGCGGCCAGCGCCCAGTTGCGGGTCCCAGCCGGATGCACCGCCCTTGACGCCTTCCTGCAGCTTGGCGCGGATCTGCTCGATGCTCAGGCTCGTGCGCTCCTTGCGTGCCTTCGCCAGCATCAGCGCAATGAGCCCGGTGACCGCCGGCGCCGCCATGCTGGTGCCCGATTTCTTCGTGAGGCCATCCTCGCTGCGCGAGCGCGCCGCCATCACCTGCATGCCGGGGGCCGCCACTTCGGGCTTGGGCCGGCCGTCGCGCGTGGGCCCGGCGCTGGAAAAGCCGGCCGCCGGCTCGCCGCTCTTGCGCGCGTCGTAGGCGCCGACCACCACCGTTTGGCGGCCGGTGGAGAGCGACCCCAGCAGGTGCGAGGCCACCGGCGCCTTGAAGTGAGCCTGGCCGCTGTCCGAGCGCTCGATCCAGGCATGGAAGGGCACCTCCCTGTCCGCCAGCGCATGCAGGCGCACCTTGACTTCGCCGTCCGGCCAGTTGGGG
>DATILH010000059.1:0-12156 GCA_035476655.1 Variovorax sp. | reverse complement strand
TTCAGCGCGCGGCAGCGCCGGCGCGTTTGGCAGACAGCGCCAGCGCCACGGCGAAGGCCACCACCACGTAGAGCGCCACCGTCAGCGAGCTGACTTCGGCCAGGAAGCCGATCATCGGCGGCCCGGCCATGAAACCCAGGTAGGCGGCCGCTGCCACCGCCGCGATGCCACGCGCCGGCTCCATGCCCGGCACCCGCGCCGCAGCCGCGAACAGCACCGGCACGATGTTGGCAAAGCCGATGCCCACACCCGCAAAGCCGATCAGCGCGACCCAGGGCACCGAGGTCAGCAGCACCAGCGTCATGGACGCGGCCGCCAGCCAGGCGCTGGCACGCAGCAGCACCTGCGGTGTGAAGCGGGCACGCAGCGCGTCGCCGGCGAAGCGCGCGCTGGCCATGGCCGCCGAGAAGCTGGCATAGGCCAAGGCCGCCTGCTCCTGCGGGCTGCCCAGTTCCTGGTGCAGGTAGAGCACGCTCCAGTCGTAGATTGCTCCTTCGGCAATCAGCCCCAGTGCCGCCAGCACGCCCAGCACCAGCAGCACGCCGCGTGGCAAGCGAAAGGCGGATTCGGTGTCCTGCGAGCGCGTCAGGTGGCCAGGCAGCATGAATCTTGCGGCGCAGCCGATGGCTGCCGCATTGGCCACGGCGACGCACAGCAGATGCAGGCCGGGCGACATCCCGGCCGCCAGGGCAGCGCTGCCGGTCGCGGCGCCCACCATGCCGCCGAGGCTGAACATGCCGTGCATGCCGCTCATCAATGGCCGCTCCGACTGCGCCTCGAGTTGCGCCGCGTCGGTGTTGATCGCCACGTCGAACACGCTCGTCACGATGCCGAACGCCGCCAGCAGCACCAGCAGGGCCCAGTAGCCCGGCATGGCAATCAAGCCTGCCAGCAGTAGCGCGTAGACGATGCCGGTGGCGGCCGTGCTGCGGCGCGCCCCGTAGCGGCCGATCCAGCGGCCGGCCTGTGTCAGCCCGACGAGAGCGCCTATGCCCGCGGCCAGCATGGCCAAGCCCAGTTCGGCCTCGTTGACGTTGTAGTGCAGCTTGACCGTGGGGATGTGCACGCCCCAGGTCGCGAAGATGAAGCCCGAGCAGAAGAACTGGGTGCGGGTCGCCCAGCGCGCCGTACCGCTGAAGGGAACTACGACGGCGCTCAAGTTCAGCGTCCGATCGCGAACACCGCCGGCAGCCGGTCCTGGGTCGGCGCCGTCTGGGCGCGCCAGGTCTTGACTGTCTGGCTGCAAACGCTGGCCGTCGGCAAGCTCAGGCCGCGCGCCACCGCCAACCTGGTGTTGTGCTGAAGCGTCTGGCACAGCGCCTGCAGCAAGGCGGCGTTGCGGTAGGGAGTTTCGATGAAGAGTTGCGTCTGCCCGCTGCGCAGCGCCAGCGCTTCCAGTTCGCGGATGCGGCGATTGCGTTCCTCTGCGTCCTGCGGCAGGTAGCCGACGAAGGCGAAGTTCTGGCCGTTCAGGCCGCTGGCCGCCAGCGCCAGCAGCAGCGACACCGGCCCGCTGAGCGGCACCACGCGCAGGCCCAGATCGTGTGCCGCCTTCACCACCGAGGAGCCGGGATCGGCCACCGCCGGCATGCCGGCTTCGCTCAGCAGCCCCACGTCGTGGCCCGTCAGCGCCGGCGCCAACAGGGGCTTGGCGTCGAACTGGCCGGCATGGTCGCCCTTCTTGTGGACTTCGCGCGGGAGTTCCTGGATCTGCTGCGCCTGCAAGGGCGCGGCCAAGGGCGCAACGACCTCGATGCGCTTGAGATAGGCGCGCGCCGACTTGGCGTTCTCGCAGATCCAGTGAGTGAGCCCGGCTGCCGTGCGCAGCGTGCCCAGGGGCAGCGTGTCTTCCACCGGCACTTGCACGTCGCAGCCGAAGTCCAGCGGCGCGGGAACCAGGTAGAGGGTGCCGAGTGTTGTCAAAGCAGATCCACTCCGGCGGCGCGCAGCATCCGGCAGGTGCGGATCAGCGGCAGGCCTACCAGCGCGGTGGGGTCGTCGCTGTCGATCGCCTCCAGCAGCCCGATTCCCATGCCCTCGCTCTTGGCGCTGCCGGCGCAGTCGTAGGGCTGCTCCGCCTGCAGGTAGGTCTCGATCGCGGCATCGCTCAAGTCGCGGAAGACGACCCGCACAGGCGCAATATCGCGCTGCTCGAAGCCGGTGGCGCGGCACACCACCGCAACCGCCGTTTGAAAGATGAGTGTCTGGCCGCGCATGCGCCGCAGCTGCTCGACTGCGCGCGCATGGCTGCCCGGCTTGCCCAGCGCCTCGCCGTGCAAGTCGGCCACCTGGTCGGAGCCGATCACTACGGCCTCCGGAAAGCGCTGTGCCACTGCTTCGGCCTTGGCCAGGGCCAGTCGTACGGCCAGAGCCTGGGGCGTTTCGCCTTCCAGGGCGCTTTCGTCCACTTCCGGCGACTGCACCTCGAAAGGCAGACGCACGCGAGAAAGCAGCTCGCGCCGGTAGCGCGAGGTCGAAGCCAGAATCACGGTCCTTTTTTCCATGGGGCCGATTGTCTGGGATGCGCGCTAGACTGACTGGATGAAGAGAGAATTCACAGCCGCCCGCCTGGACGTGGCGGCCTTTGCCGAGGCCGGGGCCCGGCTGTCGGGGCAGGGGCCCCTGGGCCAGTTCGCCCGGCTGGCCGCGGAAGCGGTCGAGACCACCGAGACCGAGGCCGGGACCGTGGCCTGGCAGGCCGCCGGCGAACGGCGCCAGGATGCCGCCGGCCGAGCCGAGCCTTGGCTGCATCTGCACGCACAAGCCGCGTTGCCCCTGGTCTGCCAGCGCTGCCTGACCCCGGTGCGCACGCAACTCGAGGTCGATCGCTGGTTTCGCTTTGCACCCGACGAGGACACCGCGGCCGCCCTCGACGAAGAGTCGGACGAGGACGTGCTGGTCCTGAGCCGGGAATTCGATCTCCCCGGCCTGGTCGAGGACGAACTGTTGATGGCGCTGCCCATCACCCCGCGCCACGAGGTATGCCCGCAGGACGTCCCGCTGTCGCTGGCCGACCCGGACTTCGAGGCGGCGGAAAAGGAGCGCCCCAATCCCTTTGCCGCCTTGGCCAAGCTCAAGCCCGGCAAGCCGCAATAGCGGGGGCTGGCGAAAGCAGGGGCGCCTAGGCTATAATCATGGGCTTCGCGCGCAAAGGTCGTCTTTTCGTGAGCCTTGAGGATCAACGAATCCTCGGGCTTTGGGTAATAGGCGAGATGGCAGCAACGAACATACACAGTTGTCGCACGAGCGCCCCACCAACCAACCGAATTTCCAGGAGCCATCATGGCCGTCCAGCAAAACAAGAAGTCGCCCTCGAAGCGGGGCATGCACCGTTCGCACAACGCCCTGGGCGTGCCCGGCATCGCCGTCGAGCCGACCACCGGCGAAACGCACCTGCGTCACCACATCAGCCCCAACGGCTTCTACCGTGGCCGCAAGGTGCTGAAGACCAAGACCGACGCCTGATCCGGATTTTCCAGGCTAAGGCCCGAGGCTACTTTTGCTGTAGCGTCGGGCCTTTGTTTTGATGGCCACGCCTTCCGAATTCGCTTCCGCCCCCTTGTCCGCGATCACGCTGGCCGTCGATTGCATGGGGGGCGACCATGGTGCTTCCGTCACGTTGCCGGCCTGCAGGGCCTTCCTGGAGCGGCACGAGCAGGCCTCGTTGCTGCTGGTAGGTGCGCCCGCGGTGCTGGCGGCTTTCTCGCATCCGCGGGCGCGCGTGGTGCCGGCCAGCGAGGTGGTCGGCATGGACGACCCGGTGGAAGTGGCGCTGCGCAAGAAGAAGGACTCTTCCATGCGCGTCGCCATCCAGCAGGTCAAGGACGGCGCTGCGCAGGCGGCGGTCTCGGCCGGCAATACCGGCGCCTTGATGGCGATCGCCCGCTACCTGCTCAAGACGCTGGAGGGCATCGATCGCCCGGCCATCGCGCCACAGCTGCCCAACGTCAAGGGTGGCGCCACCACCGTGCTCGACCTGGGCGCCAATGTGGATTGCGATGCCGAAGACCTGCTGCAGTTCGCGGTGTTGGGCTCCGCACTGGTCTCAGCCCTCACCGGCAACGAATCGCCCTCGGTGGGTCTGCTCAATATTGGCGAGGAGGCCATCAAGGGCAGCGAAACCATCAAGCAAGCATCTCAACTGCTTCGAACTGCGGCTAACTCGCAAGATCTGAATTTCTATGGAAATGTCGAGGGCAACGACATTTTCAAGGGCACCACCGATATCGTGGTGTGTGACGGTTTTGTGGGCAATGTGGCGCTGAAGGCCAGCGAAGGGGTCGCCTCGATGATTGGCGACTTCATTCGTTTCGAGTTTTCGCGCAGCATCTTCACCAAAATTGCGGCGATCATTGCCTATCCGGTCCTAAAGTCATTCAAGAATCGGTTGGATCATCGGCGCTACAACGGCGCCGCGCTGCTCGGCCTGCGCGGACTGGTCTTCAAGAGCCATGGTTCTGCTGACGAGATGGCTTTCGGGTACGCGCTCGATCGAGCTTATGATGCCGCTCGCAACAATCTGCTCGACCGCGTACGAGCCCGCATCGCGCACGCCGCACCGCTTCTTGCGCGTAAAGAGTCCGCGGCGCCGGCCGACACGGCGGCACTACAAGTCTGATGGCTTCATATTCAAGAATTACCGGAACGGGCAGCTACCTGCCGCCGCGCCGGGTCACCAACGACGACCTCGCCAAGGAATTGGCCCAGCGCGGGATCGAGACCTCCGACCAATGGATCATTGAGCGGACCGGCATCCGTGCCCGCCATTTCGCCGCGCCCGATGTGACGAGCAGCGACCTTGGCTTCGAGGCCGCGAGGCATGCGCTCGAGGCCGCCGGCCGCAAGGCCAGCGAGGTCGACCTGATCATCGTCGCGACTTCGACGCCCGACATGGTCTTCCCCTCCTCGGCAGCGATCCTGCAGAACAAGCTGGGCATTGCCGGCTGCCCGGCCTTCGATGTGCAGGCCGTGTGCAGCGGCTTTGTCTATGCGCTGACAGTGGCCGACGCCATGATCCGCACGGGCACTGCCAAGTGCGCGCTGGTGGTGGGCGCCGAGGTGTTCTCCCGCATCCTCGACTTCAACGACCGCACCACCTGCGTGCTCTTCGGCGACGGTGCCGGCGCCGTGGTGCTCGAGGCCAGCGAGACGCCTGGCATCCTGGCGAGCGACCTGCATGCCGACGGCAAGCATGTCGACATCCTTTGCGTGCCGGGTCACGTCTCGGGCGGCGAAGTGCTCGGCAAGCCGCTGCTGCGCATGGACGGCCAAGCGGTCTTCAAGCTGGCAGTGCGTGTGCTGGAGGAAGCGGCGCGCGCCACTCTCGCCAAGGCGGGCAAGGTCGATACCGATATCGACTGGCTGATCCCGCACCAGGCGAACATCCGCATCATGGAAGGCACCGCCAAGAAGCTGAAGCTGGCGCGCGAGAAGCTGGTCGTGACAGTGCACGAGCATGGCAACACCTCGGCCGCGTCCATTCCGCTGGCGCTCGACGATGCGGTTCGCAGCGGCAAGGTGAAGAAGGGCGATACCGTCATGCTCGAGGGCGTGGGCGGCGGCTTCACCTGGGGCGCGGTGCTTTTGACTATGTAGCGCACCCGGCCCCGCGGGGCCGCCTTCCGCTACAGGAGAAATAGAACAATGAAATCTTTTGCCTTTGTATTCCCCGGCCAGGGATCGCAGTCGGTCGGCATGCTCGACGCCTGGGGTGACCATCCCGCCGTGCGCGAGACGCTGGCCGAGGCCTCCGAGGCCATGAGCGAGGACATCGCCAAGCTGATCCACGAGGGCCCGAAGGAAGCGCTCGCGCTCACCACCAACACCCAGCCGGTCATGCTGGTGGCGGCCGTTGCCGCCTGGCGCGCTTGGCTTGCTGAAGGCGGCGCAAGGCCCGCGGTGCTGGCCGGCCATTCGCTTGGCGAGTATTCGGCGCTGGTGGCTTCGGGCGTGCTGAGCCTGGCCCAGGCCGCGCCGCTGGTGCGCTTTCGCGCCCAAGCCATGCAGCAGGCGGTGCCGGTGGGCGTCGGCGCCATGGCCGCCATCCTGGGCATGGACGCGGCCAAGGTGATTGCCGGGTGTGCGCAGGCGAGCGCTACCTTCGGTGGCAGCTCCGCCGAGGTGGTGGAGGCCGTGAATTTCAACGACCCGATGCAGACCGTGATCGCCGGCAGCAAGGCCGCCGTCGAGAAGGCCTGCGAAGTCCTCAAGGCCAATGGCGCCAAGCGTGCGCTGCCGCTGCCGGTGTCGGCGCCTTTTCATTCCAGCCTGATGAAGCCGGCGGCTGACGCGCTGCGCGCCAAGCTGGCGGACGTGGAATTCGCCGCTCCGCAGATCCCCGTGCTCAACAACATCGACGTCGCCATCGAAAGCGACCCGGCCCGCATCCGCGATGCGCTGGTGCGCCAGGCCGCCGGCCCGGTGCGCTGGGTCGAGACGGTGCAGGCCCTGCAGGGGCGCGGCGTGGCCGCCGTGATCGAATGCGGCCCGGGCAAGGTGCTGGCCGGCATGGCCAAGCGCATCGCTCCCGATGTCGCCTCGGGCGCCATCCTCGACCCGGCCTCGCTGGCCGAAGTCAAACAACAGCTGGCTTGAAGCTCATGAGCAACACGAATTCGATTGAAGGCCAGGTCGCTCTGGTGACCGGCGCCACGCGCGGCATCGGCGCTGCCATTGCGCTCGAACTCGCCGAGCGCGGTTTCAAGGTGATCGGCACCGGTACCTCTGAAACGGGTGCCGCCGCCATCACGGCGGCGCTGTCTGCCCACGGCGGCCAGGGCCGTGTGCTGAACGTCAACGACGCCGCGGCCACCGATGCCCTGGTCGACGCCATCACCAAGGAGTTGGGTGGCCTGCATGTGCTGGTCAACAACGCCGGCATCACCCGCGACACCCTGGCCATGCGCCTGAAGGACGAAGACTGGGACGCGGTGCTCGACACCAACCTGAAGGCGGTGTTCCGCCTCTCGCGCGCCGTCATTCGCCCGATGATGAAGCAGCGCTATGGCCGCATCATCAGCATCACCAGCGTGGTGGGGGCCTCGGGCAATCCGGGCCAGGCGAACTACGCGGCCGCCAAGGCCGGTGTTGCCGGCATGACGCGCGCGTTGGCGCGCGAACTCGGCAGCCGTAACATCACGGTCAACTGCGTGGCGCCCGGCTTTATCGAGACTGACATGACGGCGGCCCTGCCGCAAGCGCAACAGCAGGCGCTGCTTTCGCAGATTCCGCTGGGGCAGCTTGGCAAGCCGGCCGACATTGCCCATGCGGTGGCCTACCTGGCTTCGAAGCAGGCAGGCTACGTGACGGGGCAGGAATTGCACGTCAACGGCGGCATGTACATGTAAGCGCCTCAGGGCTCCAGTTTTTTCAAGTGGCGGGCCGGGTCATCCAGCCCGCTAAAATCCACCGGTTTACTTACAACCCTCAGAGGGAACCAAATGAGCGATATCGAAGCACGTGTCAAGAAAATCATCGCCGAGCAGCTCGGCGTGGAAGAGTCCCAAGTCACCAACGAAAAAGCCTTCGTGGCTGATCTCGGCGCGGACTCGCTCGACACGGTCGAACTGGTGATGGCGCTCGAAGACGAATTCGGCATCGAGATCCCCGATGAAGACGCCGAAAAGATCACCACGGTGCAAAACGCCGTCGACTACGCCACCAAGAACCAAAAGGCCTGATCGGCCGCGCTGAACTCCGTTCAGCGGCGCGGCCTTCGGGGTGACGCGCCGCCAGAACGGACTTCGACTCATCCCAGAAAGGTATGCCGGCATGACCAAACGCCGCGTCGTCGTGACCGGGCTGGGTTGCCTGGCTCCAGTCGGAAACACCGTCACGGAAGCCTGGGCCAACCTGCTGGCCGGTCAGTCGGGCATCGACACCATCAAGAGCTTCGATGCCAGTGCCTTCGCCTGCCGATTTGCCGGCGAGGTCAAGGGTTTCGACATCACCCAATACATTCCCGAGAAGGAAGCGCGTCATATGGACCGCTTCATCCATCTCGGGATGGCCGCCGCCATGCAGGCGGTGCAGGACAGCGGCTTGCCCACGGGCGACGCGCTGAAGCCGGAGCAGGCCGTTCGCATCGGCTGCAACATCGGTTCGGGCATCGGCGGCCTGCCGATGATCGAGCAGACGCATGCTGAATTGGTCAATCGTGGCCCGCGCCGCGTCTCGCCCTTCTTCGTGCCGGCCTCGATCATCAACATGATCTCGGGTCACGTGTCGATCCAGTACGGCTTCAAGGGCCCGAACGTCGCGGTGGTCACGGCCTGTACCACCGGCCTGCATGCCATCGGCATGTCGGCGCGCATGATCGAATACGGCGATGCCGACGTCATGATCGCCGGCGGCGCGGAATCGACGGTGTCGCCGCTGGGCATCGGCGGCTTTGCCGCCGCGCGCGCGCTGAGCACCCGCAACGACGATCCCAAGACGGCTTCACGCCCCTGGGACAAGGACCGCGACGGCTTCGTGCTGGGCGAGGGCGCCGGCGTGATGGTGCTGGAAGAGTACGAGCACGCCAAGGCGCGCGGCGCCAAGATCTATGCCGAGCTCTCAGGCTTCGGCATGTCGGGCGATGCCTACCACATGACCGCACCCAACGTGGACGGTCCGCGCCGCTCGATGGCCAGCGCGCTGGCCAACGCCGGCGTGAATGCCGACCAGGTGAACTACGTCAACGCGCACGGCACCTCGACCCCGCTGGGCGACGTCAACGAGACCAACGCCATCAAGCTGGCCTTCGGCGAGCAGGCCAAGAAGATGGTGGTGAACTCGACCAAGTCGATGACCGGCCACCTGCTGGGCGGTGCCGGCGGCATCGAGTCGGTGTTCACGGTACTGGCGGTGCATCACCAGAAGAGCCCGCCGACCATCAACATCTTCAACCAGGATCCGGAGTGCGATCTCGACTACTGCGCCAACGAGGCGCGCGATCTGAAGATCGATGTCGCGGTCAAGAACAACTTCGGGTTCGGCGGCACCAACGGCACGCTGGTGTTCAAGCGCGCTTGATTCAGAAGCTTCCATGCACAGCGCCCCAGCGGTGAGCTATCCGGTGGGGCGCTCGCGCTTGGCGCGCCGGTTTGTGCTGAGCCTGTGGAGCCTGGGCGCCGCGGGTGTCGTCGCCTGGTGCCTGCAGTTCAGCGGGCCGCCTTGGCGAACGGCCTTGCTGCTCGTGGCCTTGCTCGTGGCAGGCATGGCGGCATGGCGTGTCGTGCGCCTGGGCGAGGGCACCCAACTGCAATGGGACGGCCAGCAGTGGTCTTGCGCCGGGAGCTGGCAGCTCACCGGTGCCAGCGCCTCAGTCCACCTGGATCTGCAGTCGCTCCTCCTGGTGCGCCTGCACGCGCCCGGCCAAGCCGCCGCCTGGCTGTGGCTGGAGCGCGGCGCCTTCCCGGCACGCTGGCTCGACTTGCGACGCGCCCTGCACGCGGCCGCGCCCGCCCGGCCCGCACCGACGGGGGCAGCGTGAGCACGAGCGACGCGCCGCCATCGTCGCCGGAATCGCCGCCGATCAGCTCGGCGGATGCCGACCTGCAACTCGTCCAGCGTACGGTCGCCGGCGACGACAAGGCTTACGAGTTGCTGGTGATCAAGTACCAGAGGCGCATCGAACGCCTGATCGGTCGCATGGTGCGCGATGTCGATCTCATCGAGGATATCGCCCAGGAAACCTTCATCCGTGCCTACCGGGCCCTTCATCAGTTCCGGGGCGAGGCGCAGTTCTACACCTGGCTTTACCGGATCGCGGTCAACACCGCCAAGAAGGCGCTGGTCGACATGAAGCGCGACCCGACGGTCTCCGAGGCCGCCCTGCGTGGAAGTAGCGAGGACGATGATGAAACTTACCGCCCCGGAAACGAACCAACCACGGACGAGAGCCCGGACACGATTCTTGCAGCCAAGGAAATCGCGGCCGCAGTCAACGCCGCCATGGATGCGCTGCCCACCGAACTGCGGCAGGCGGTGACGCTGCGGGAAATCGAAGGCTTGAGTTACGAAGAGATTGCCGAGGTCATGAATTGCCCGATCGGCACGGTGCGCTCGCGCATTTTCCGGGCGCGCGAAGCTATTTCGGCCCGGGTTAAACCGCTTCTGGACAGCCAGTCCGGGAAGCGTTGGTAAGTTATGCAGGTGAATGAGATGAACGACCACAACACGTTGCGCGAGCAGGTTTCCGCACTGGTGGACGGCCAGTTGGAGGGCGAGGATTTCGCCCAGGCCGTCGAACAGGTGTGCGGCCATGACGAGCTGCGCAGCACTTGGCACACCTATCACGTCGTCGGCGAGGTGCTGCGCTCCGGGCAGCATGTGGTGTGCCGGGACTCGGCGGCATTCCTGGCCGGATTCCGCCAGCGCCTGACGCAGGAGGGCAGCCTGCCCGCCCATCATGCGGCGCCCGCCCTTGCCCCGGGTGTGGGCCAACGGGCGGAAGCTGCGAACCAGCCGGTCTTTCGCTGGAAGCTGCTGGCCGGCGTGGCATCGCTCGCCGCCGCGGCTGCCATCGGGTGGAACTGGATTGGCGGGGTGGTGCAGAGCCCGGCCGGCGCGCAGCTGGCACAGCAGGGCAGTGCCGCTCCTGTGCTCGCTTCCTCCGTTCAGCCGGCCGCCGCCGCTGACACCACCACAACCACGCGTGTCCTGATCGGCGACAAGCAGCAGCCGCAGGTGATGCTGCGCGACCCGCGCCTCGATGCCTTGCTGGAAGCGCATCAGCAGGCCGGCGGTGCGTCGCACATGCCTTCGGGCTTCCTGCGCAATGCCACTTTCGAGGGGCAGTCGCGCTGAGCGCGGAAGCAACACCCGACGCGATGAAAGTTTCGACGCGACATCCCATGCAAATCCTGGCGCCCGCCCTCGCGGCGCTCTGCATGGCCTCATTCGCGGCAGCGCAGACGACAACGGCCGGTGCTCCCCCGGCGACACGCAGTGCCGCCGCTTCCGACGACACGCCCAACCTGAGCGTGGTCGAATGGCTGCAGCGCATGCATGGCGCAGCGCGGCGCCATTCCTATGTGGGCACCTTCGTGGTCTCCGTGGCGGCCGGCAATCTGTCGAGCGCACGCATCTGGCACGCCTGCGAGGGCGACCTTCAGATCGAGCGGGTCGATGTGCTCTCGGGTCCGCCGCGCACCACCTTCCGCCGCAACGAGCAGATCCTGACTTTCCTGCCCGACCAACGCGTGATCAAGAGCGAGAAGCGCGAGAACCAGGAGCTCTTTCCCAACCTGCTGGGCGCGCCCGACTCGGCCATCGCCGACTTCTACAGCGTCAAGGTCGTCGGCAAGGGGAGGGTGGCCGGCTTCGATACCGATGTGATCCAACTGATGCCCCGCGACCAGTTGCGCTTTGGCTACCGGGTCTGGACCGAAAAGAACTCGGGCCTTTTGACCAAGCTGCAAACCGTGGACAGCGACGGCCGCGTGGTCGAACAGTCGGCCTTCTCCGAACTGCAACTCGACGCCCCGGTCAAGGTGCAGGCGCTGGCCCAGATGATGGCCAGTACCTCGGGCTATCGGATGGAGAAGACGCAGGTCGAGCGCACTACGGCGCAGGCCGAGGGATGGATGCTCAAGAATCCGGTGCCCGGCTTCAAGCCCATGAGCTGCTACAAGCGTGCCATGGGCGGTGCCTCGGGCAGCGGGCGCACCATGCAATGGAGCTTCTCGGACGGCCTGGCGACGGTCTCGCTCTTCGTCGAGCCCTTTGACCCGCAGCGGCAGGCCCGGGAAGGCTTGCTCGCGCTGGGTGCCACCAATACGCTGACGCGGCGAGTTGCAGACCCGGCGGGCGACTGGTGGCTCACGGCTGTGGGCGAGGTACCGCCCAAGACCTTGGAAGCCTTTGCGCAGAGCCTGGCTCGCTCAACTCGCTAGTGTCTTGCTGAACCAAAAGGCCCCATCGGATTCATAGTTCTGTCCGTGCCTTCTGATTTCTTTCCTTAGAAAGTCTATCGATGATGATGCTCTTCAAAGCCGAGGGAAAAAGGCTCCGTACCTATGCCTTGGCCACCGCGTTCGCGCTGGGCGCGCTCGGTTTCGTACCGACCTCGCCGGCGTTGGCGCAGTCGCGCTCCCTGCCTGATTTCACCGACCTGGTCGACCAAGTCGGGCCGTCGGTGGTCAACATCCGTACTGTCGAGCGGGTGAGCCA
>DATILH010000058.1:0-5401 GCA_035476655.1 Variovorax sp. | reverse complement strand
CTCATGCGCATTGACATGAACCTCGAAACGGCGATTGACGCCTGAGGTGTTTACCATGTCCCCGAACACCTGTTTACTTTGTCCCCGGTCCATACAGCGACTCAAAGAAGGTGACTCGGCCGCCGGGACGAAACCCCGGCTACTCACTCAAGCTACAAAAACAAATCAAAGCCAAGGCGACAGAAAGGCCCACCCGCAGCCGACAGAGCGAAGCCAACGGAGCGAAGCTCATGCGTCGCGAAACGCGCACGGCGCCATCGAGCACTGTGCGCAATCAGTGCGTCAAGCCCTGGCCCGACGCCGGTCCATCCAGGCCATCAACTCGCCCACGATGCCCTTGCGGAACGCCAGCACGCAGACAACGAAGATGACGCCGATGATCACGGTCACCCAGGCGCCCACCTTGTCGGCCAGCAGGTTCTGCAGCCCGATCACGATGCCGGCGCCCAGCACCGGCCCGAAGAAGGTGCCGACGCCGCCCAGCAGGCTCATCAAGATGACCTCGCCCGACATCGACCAGTGCACGTCGGACAAGGTGGCAAAGCCCATGACCACGGTCTTGAGCGAGCCCGCAAGGCCGGCGATGCCGGCCGACAACACGAAGGCCAGTAGCTTGTAGCGGTCGACCTCGTAGCCCAGCGAGATGGCGCGAGGCTCGTTTTCGCGGATCATCTTGAGCACCTGCCCGAAGGGCGAGGTGACGATGCGAAGAATGCCCACGAAGCAGGCGACGAACACGGCCACCAGCACGTAGTACAGGGTGGTGTCGGACGCCAGCGAGATCAGGCCGAACAGGTTGCCGCGCGGCACGCCCTGCAGGCCGTCTTCGCCGCCGGTGAACGGCGCCTGCAGGGCGGCGAAGAACACCATCTGGGCCAGCGCCAGGGTGACCATGGCGAAGTAGATGCCCTGGCGGCGGATGGCGACGACGCCGAACACCAGGCCCAGCAAGGCCGCGCAGACCACGCCCACCAGGATGCCCATCTCGGGCGACCAGCCCTGGGCCTTCATGAACCAGCCGGTGACGTAGGCGGCGCTGCCGAAGAAGGCCGCATGGCCGAAGGACAGCAGGCCGGTAAAACCCAGCAGCAGATTGAAGGCGCAGGCGAACAGCGCGAAGCACAGGATCTTCATCGCGAAGACCGGGTAGATGCCCAGCGCCGGCGCCAGCAGCGCGAGCGCCAGCAGCACGATGTAGGTGATGGCTTGGAGTTTGCGGTTCATGTTCATGCCTCCTTGCCGAAGAGGCCGGCGGGCCGGATCATGAGCACGATGGCCATGATGACGAACACAACCACATTGGAAGCCTCGGGATAGAAAACGCGGGTGAAGCCTTCGATCACGCCAAGGCCGAGACCGGTGATCACGGAGCCGAGGATCGAGCCCATGCCGCCGATCACCACCACGGCGAAGACCACGATGATCAGGTTGGAGCCCATGAGCGGCTGCACCTGGATGATCGGGGCCGCAAGCACGCCGGCCAGCGCGGCCAGCGCGGCGCCCGCGCCGTAGGTGAGCATCACCATCATGGGCACGTTGATGCCGAAGGCCTGCACCAGCTTGGCGTTCTCGGTGCCGGCGCGCAGGTAGGCGCCCAGGCGGGTGCGCTCGATCAGGTACCAGGTGCCCAGGCAAACGGTGATGGAGGCAAACACCACCCAGGCCCGGTAGTTGGGCAGCACCATGAAGCCGAGATTGGTGGCGCCGGAAAGGGCTTCGGGCACCGGATACGACTGGCCGGACACGCCGTACTGGTCGCGGAAGATGCCTTCGAGAATGAGCGCCAGGCCGAAGGTGAGCAAGAGCCCGTACAGTGGGTCGAGGCCGTAGAGCCGCTTCAAGAACAGCCGTTCGATGACGACGCCGAGCGCGCCGACGACCAGCGGCGCCAGGACCAGCGCCGCCCAGTAATTGATGCCCCACTTGTCCAGCATGATCCAGGCGGCGAACGCGCCCACCATGTAGAGCGCGCCGTGCGCAAAGTTCACGATGTCCAGGAGGCCGAAGATAACGGCCAATCCCAGGCTGAGCATGGCGTAGAACGCGCCATTGACCAGGCCGAGCATGAGCTGCCCCAGGAACGCCTGGATAGGGATGCCGAAGATGTCTGTCATGGGGTAGGGCAGGGATAACGAAGAACCGGCGCCCTAGGGGCGCCGGTGCGGGTCAGCTTATTTCCAGAGAGCGCACTTGCTTTCGGCCTTGGTGGTCCAGGCCTCTTCGCCCTTGAACACCTGGACCACGTTGTAGTAGTCCCAAGGCTCGGCCGACTTGTCCGGCGACTTGACCTGCATGAGGTACATGTCGTGGATCACGCGGCCGTCGGGACGCGCGTAGCCGCCCTTCATGAAGACGTCGTTGAACTTGGCCTTCTTCAGGTGGCCGAGAACCTTGTCGGTGTCGTCGCTGCCGACGGTCTTGACGGCGGTGAGGTACTGCAGGGCGGCAGAGTAGTCGGCGGCCTGGATCGACGAAGGCATGCGCTTCATCTTGTCGAAGAAGCGGCGCGACCAGGCGCGCGTGTCGGCGTTCTGGTTCCAGTACCAGCTGTCGGTGAGGTACATGCCCTGGGTGGTTTTCAGGCCCAGCGAGTGGATGTCGTTGATGAACACCAGCAGGCCGGCGAGCTTCATGGTCTTGGTGACGCCGAACTCGTTGGCGGCCTTGATCGAGTTGATCGTGTCGCCGCCGGCGTTGGCCAGGCCCAGGATCTCGGCCTTGCTGGCCTGCGCCTGCAACAGGAACGAGGAGAAGTCGCTGGCGCTGAGCGGGGCGCGAACGGAGCCCACCACCTTGCCGCCCGCGGCCTCCACCACCTTGCTGGTGTCGGTCTGCAGCTGATGGCCGAAGGCGTAGTCGGCCGTGAGGAAGTACCAGCTCTTGCCGCCAGCCTTCACCACCGCGCCGCCCGTGCCCTTGGCCAAGGCCGTGGTGTCGTAGGCCCAGTGCAGGGTGTAGGGGGTGCACTGGTCGTTGGTCAGGGCCGAGGTGGCGGCGCCGACGGCGATGAAGGGCTTTTTCTTTTCGGCCGCGACCTTGGCCATGGCCAGGTTGGTGCCGGAGTTGGTGCCGCCGATCAGCATGTCGACGCCCTGCGTGTCGAACCATTCGCGCGCCTTGGTGGCGGCGACGTCGGGCTTGTTCTGGTGGTCGGCCGAGACGATCTCGACCTTCTTGCCGTTGATGGTCCCGCCCATGTCGGCGATGGCCATGCGGATGGCTTCCACGCCGCCCTGGCCGTCGATGTCGGCGTAGACGCTGGACATGTCGGTGATGATGCCGATGCGGATCACGTCGCCCGAGACCTGGGCCTGGACCGGCAGGCTGCCTGCGAACATACCGACGAGGGCCAGCGAACAGGCCGAGACGATTTTCTTGAGTTTCATGCGGGTCTCCTTCTTTTGACAAAACACGGCTAGACGCCGAGATACTCCTGCAGCATGGACACGTTGTCCCGCAGCTGGTGTTGGGCAAATTCCTTGACGATCTTTCCGTGTTCCATGATGTAGAACCGGTCGGCCAGCGGCGCGGCGAAGCGGAAGTTCTGCTCGACCAGCACGATGGTGTAGCCCTTGGCCTTGAGCGTGCGGATCATCTCGGCGAGCTTTTGCACGATCACCGGGGCCAGGCCTTCGGAGATCTCGTCGAGCAGCAGCAGGCGGGCGCCGGTGCGCAGGATGCGGGCCACGGCCAGCATCTGCTGCTCGCCGCCGGACAGCCGCGTGCCGGGGCTGGACGCGCGCTCCTGCAGGTTGGGGAACATCGTGTAGATGTCGGCCACGCTCATGCCGCCTTCGGCGATGGTGGGCGGGAGCATCAGGTTTTCTTCGGCTGAGAGGCTGGCAAAGATGCCGCGCTCTTCAGGGCAGTAGCCCACGCCCAGGCGCGCCACCTTGTGCGGCGCCATGCGGATGGCTTCCTGGCCGCGGATGCGGATCGAGCCTGTGCGCTTGCCGGTGAGCCCGACGATGGCGCGCATGGTCGTGGTGCGGCCAGCGCCATTGCGCCCGAGCAAGGACACGACCTCGCCTTCGTTGACCGACATGTTGACGCCGTGCAGCACGTGCGACTCGCCGTACCAGGCGTTGAGGTCCTCAATGCGCAGGAGTTCGTTGGCGGCCATCAATGTGTTCCCTGGAGTTCCGGTTCGGCGGAGCCCATGTAGGCCTCGATCACTTGAGGGTTCTTCGACACCTCGCTGTAAGTCCCGTCGGCGATGACGGCGCCGCGCTGCAGGACGGTGATGCGGTCGGCGATGGACGACACCACGTTCATGTTGTGTTCGACCATGAGGATGGTGCGGCCCGCCGACACTTTCTTGATCAGCTGCGTGACGCGGCCCACGTCTTCGTGGCCCATGCCTTGCGTGGGTTCGTCCAGCAGCATCAGGTCGGGCTCCAGCGCCATGGTGGTGGCCAGCTCCAGGGCGCGCTTGCGGCCATAGGGCAGGTTGACGGTGAGCTCGTCGGCGAAATCGCTCAGGTCGACTTCGGCCAGCAACTGCGCCGCGCGATCATGCAGATGGCGCAGCGAGCTCTCTGGTTTCCAGAAGTGGAACGAGGTGCCGAGGTTGCGTTGCAGGGCGGCGCGCACGTTCTCCAGCACGGTCATGTGCGGGAACACGGCGGAAATCTGGAACGAGCGGACGATGCCGCGACGCGCAGTCTGCGCCGGCTTTTCCTTGGTGATGTCGGCGCCCTGGTAGACGATGGCGCCGCTGGTCGGAATCAGGAACTTGGTGAGCAGGTTGAAGAAGGTGGTCTTGCCTGCGCCGTTCGGCCCGATGAGGGCATGGATGTCGCCTCGGCGAACCTGAAGGTCGACATTGTTCACGGCGACGAAGCCCTTGAACTCCTTGGTCAGGCCCTTGGTCTCGAGAATGATCTCAGCTGGCAATTAGCGCTCCTGCGTCCGGCATGGGCGGCTTCCTCGTCCGCAATGGCCACGAATGTAGGTTCGCTTCGCTGCCATGCGGTAGAGGGGATAGCCCTAGGTAGTTGTCCTGCGCCATGGCTGGCGCAGGCGGCATCCTCGTCGCAGAGTGCCGCCTCCAACTGTCGCCAGCCTGACGCTGCGCTCGTGCTACATGTTGCGCCGGTACTGCCCGCCGACTTCGAACAGCGCGCTGGTGATCTGCCCCAGCGAGCACACGCGCACGGCGTCCATCAGCACATCGAAGACGTTGCCGTTGTCGATCACGGCCTTTTGAAGGCGCGCCAGCATCGCCGGCGCCGCGGCCGCGTGCTGCTCATGGAACTGCGCCAGGCGCTGGAGCTGGTTCTGCTTTTCCTCGTCGGTCGAACGGGCGAGCTCCAGCTTTTCGGGAGTGAGGTCGCCCTTGGGATTGCGGAAGGTGTTGACGCCGATGATGGGGTATTCGCCGGTGTGCTTCTGCATCTCG
>DATILH010000057.1:0-10340 GCA_035476655.1 Variovorax sp. | reverse complement strand
GAAGACGTGCGCCCCAAGGCCGCGGTCGCGGCCAACACCGGCGCCGGCCCGGACATCATCCTGTCGACCAACGACGATGCCAACCTCTACCCCGACAAGCTGCTCGACGTGACCGACCTGGCCGAGTACCTGAGCAAGAAGTACGGCGGCTGGTACCCGGCCGTGCACCAGTACCTGCGCCCCGACGGCAAGAAGTGGCTGGGCCTGGGCCTGGGCGCGGCCGGCTCGATGATCGTGTATCGCCAGAGCATGGTGAAGGCGGCCGGCTTCGATTCCTTCCCCAAGGACACGGCCGGCTTCCTGGCACTGCACAAGGCCTTGAAGGAGAAAGGCACGCCCGGCGGCTACGCCCTGGGCAACGCCACCGGCGACAGCCTTTGGACCAACTGGCTCTTGTGGTCGCACGGCGGCAAGCTGGTCGACAAGAGCAACAAGGTCGTCATCGACAGCCCCGAGACCCTGAAGGCGCTGGAGTACGGCAAGGAGCTGTACGCCAACTTCATCCCCGGCACCCTGTCCTGGCTGGACCCGAACAACAACAAGGCCTTCCTCGACGGCCAGATCTCGGTGACCAACAACGGCATCTCGATCTACTACGCGGCGAAGAACTCGACCGACCCGAAGGTCAAGGAGATGGCGGCCGACATCAACCACGCCACCTACCCGATCGGGCCAGCGGGCGTGCCGACCGAGTCGCATCTGTTCTTCAACCAGATGATCATGAAGTACACCAAGTACCCGCAGGCGGCCAAGGAGTTCCTGCGCTTCATGATGGAGCGCGAGCAGTTCGACAACTGGCTGATCGGCGCCGGCGGCTACATCGCCCAACCGCTGGCGGCCTACGAATCCTGCTCCGTGTGGACCTCGGATCCCAAGCACACGCCGTATCGCGACTGCGTCAAGAACATGCGGCCTACCGGCTACGAAGGGCGGCTTGGCTACGCCTCGGCCGGTGCCGGTGCCGACTTCATCGTGGCCAACATGGTGGCCGAGGCGATCAGCGGCAGCAAGACGCCCAAGGAAGCGATGGAGCGCGCACAAAAGCGTGCCGAGCGCTACTACAAGGTCTGAGCCCATGACCCTGCTCGAGAAGTTCCAGAACAACCGCCACGCGCTCGGTTGGGCTTTCATGCTGCCCGCCGCGGTGCTGTTGCTGGTCTTCTTGACCTACCCGCTGGGCCTGGGCACCTGGCTGGGCTTCACCGACGCCAAGATCGGGCGCGATGGCGAGTGGCTGGGGCTGGGCAACTTCAGCTTCCTCATCACCGACAGCGTGACCCAGCTGGCCCTGTTCAACACCATCTTCTACACGGTGGTGGCGAGCGTGGTGAAGTTCGGCCTGGGCCTGTGGCTGGCGCTGCTGCTGAACAAGCGCCTGCCCTTCCAGAGCTTCTTCCGTGCCGTGGTGCTGCTGCCGTGGATCGTGCCCACCGCGCTGTCGGCCATCGCCTTCTGGTGGATCTTCGATGCGCAGTTCTCCATCATCAGCTGGGTGTTGATGAAGCTGGGCCTGATCGACCGCTACATCGACTTCCTGGGCGATCCGTGGAATGCCCGTTTCTCCACCATCATCGCCAACGTGTGGCGCGGCATTCCCTTCGTGGCGATCTCGCTGCTGGCGGGCCTGCAGACCATCTCGCCCTCGTACTACGAGGCCTCGGCCATCGACGGCGCCACGCCCTGGCAGCAGTTCCGTCACATCACCTTGCCGCTGCTGACGCCCATCATCGCGGTGGTGATGACCTTCTCGGTGCTCTTCACCTTCACCGACTTCCAGCTGATCTACGTGCTGACGCGCGGCGGACCGCTCAATGCAACGCACCTGATGGCGACATTGGCCTTCCAGCGCGCGATTTCGGGCGGGGCACTGGCAGAAGGCGCGGCGATTGCCACGCTGATGGTGCCCTTCCTGCTGGCCGCCATCATGTTCAGCTACTTCGGCCTGCAGCGCCGGGCCTGGCAGCAGGGGAGCGACAAATGAGCAATGGCGGCAAGAACAAGGACGTTGCGCAGGGCATGGATTTCCTCACCTCCATGCCGCGGCGCTGGGTGACGATCTACATCCCGATCCTGTGCTTCATGTTCGTGCTGCTGTTCCCCTTCTACTGGATGGCGATCACGTCGTTCAAGCCGGACAACGAACTGCTCTCGCGCGACGGCAATCCCTTCTGGATCATCGGCCCCACGCTGGCGCATTTCGAGAAGCTGCTCTTTCGCACCGAATACCCGGCCTGGCTGTGGAACACGATCGTCGTGTCGGTGGTTGCGACCGGGCTGTCGCTGGTGTTCTCGGTGCTGGCGGCGTACGCGATCGAGCGGCTGCGCTTCCAGGGCGCCAAGCCTGCCGGCGGCGCGATCTTCCTGGCCTACCTGGTGCCGCCTTCGATCCTTTTCATTCCGCTGGCGGCCATCGTGGTGAAGCTCGGGCTGTTCGACACCCGCATGGCGCTGATCCTGACCTATCCGACCTTCCTGATTCCCTTCTCGACCTGGCTCCTGATGGGCTACTTCCGCTCCATTCCCTACGAGCTGGAGGAGTGCGCCCTGATCGACGGTGCCTCGCGCTGGCAGATCCTGGTGAAGATCGTGCTGCCGCTGGCGGTGCCGGGCCTGATCTCGGCCGGCATCTTCGCCTTCACCCTGTCGTGGAACGAGTTCATCTACGCGCTCACCTTCGTCTCTTCCTCGGAGAGCAAGACGGTGCCGGTGGGCGTGGTGACCGAGCTGGTGGAGGGCGATGTCTACCACTGGGGCCCGCTGATGGCAGGTGCTCTGCTGGGCTCGTTGCCGGTGGCCTTCGTGTACTCGTTTTTCGTGGAGTACTACGTGTCTGGGCTGACGGGATCGGTCAAGGAGTAAAGGGATCATTGACCTTGGGAGTCTTTAAAAAGACTATATTCGGTCCTTTCATCAAGGGGGATCGTCATGCGCTTCTCGACACAGGTCAAACCTATCAGCTACCTGAAGGCCAATGCCGCCGAAGTGCTGGCGCAGATCGCGGCGGAGCGTGAGCCGCTGGTCATCACGCAGAACGGCGAGGCCAAGGCGGTCTTGCAGGATGTGGCCTCCTACGAGCAGACCCAGGAGACCTTGGCTTTGCTGAAGATCCTGGCGCTCGGTCAGCAGGAGGTGGCGGCCGGTCGGTTCAAGCCGGCGGCCGAAGTGGTTGAACGGCTTCGAGCCAAGCGCGCAGCCGGCTGATGCCCGGCGCGCAATTGCGCTACCAGATCCTGCTGACCGCTGGCGCCGAGCAGGATCTGGAGGCGCTGTACGACTACATCGCGCAGTTCGATTGCATTGCCAGTGCCGAGCGCGTGCTGGATCAACTGACGCGCGTCCTCGAGGGCCTGTCGACCTTGCCGCTGCGCGGGGTCTATCCGAAGGAACTGGCAGCCCTGGGCATCAAGGAATACCGCCAGGTCCTGTTCAAGCCCTACCGCGTGATCTACCGGGTTGCAGAGACCAGGGTCATCGTCTACCTGATCGTCGACGGCCGGCGCGACATGCAGTCGGTGCTGGCACGCAGGCTGCTGGGCGCCTGATCGCCAGTTCGCACGCGGCCGCGCCCTCAGCCCGCTACGCGGGCGTCGACGAAGCGCTGGTCTTCATCGTAGACCCAGCACTCGATGATCTGATCGCCGTCCATGCGGTAGCGCAGCAGGCGCTCAACCTCGACGGCGCTGTCGCCCTGGCCGAAGGATTCGCGCGCGATGATGGCGGCGAATTGTTCGCCCATCAGCACGTCAACGATACGCACCAAACCGCCGCTGGAGGCGCTGGCTGATGGCCTTCATCGCCACCAGGCACGCCGCCTTGCCGCGGTGCATGCCCGCGAACTCGTTGGTGCCGAAGTAGTGGAACACCACCTCGTCGTGGTACATGGCGGCCATGGTCCGCATGTCGCCTTCGGCCCAGGCGCGGGCGTAGCGCTGCAAGGTGTCGGTGCTCATGCGCGGCACGGTAGCACGATGCGGCGCCTTGTGGGGAGTCAGGGTGCCTGCAGGCGTTGCAGCAGGTCCAGGCTCGGATAGCCGTCCGCCGGCATGCCGATGCTGCGCTGAAAGCGGCGCACGCCGTCGCGCGTTGCCGGGCCCAGCACGCCGTCCGGCGTGCCGGTGGAAAAACCGTGCTGGTTGAGCAGGGTCTGCAGCTCGCGCAACTGGCTGCGCGAAAGCGGTGCCAACTCGCGCGGCCAGGCCGCGGCGACGCCCGGTCCACCCGCCACCCGTTGCGCCAGCAGGCCCACCGCCAGCGCGTAGTTGTTCGAGTTGTTGTAGCGCAGGATGGCGCGGAAGTTCGGCCCGACCAGGAAGACCGGCCCGCGCGCGCCGGCAGGCAGCAGGATGGATGCGTCGGCCAAGGGGGGCAGAGGCCGGCCATCGACGCTGCGCACGCCCTCGGCCGTCCATTGCGCGCCGGACTGACGCAGCGCCGGATCGGCGCGGCCAAAGTCGAAGCCCTCGGGCAGGCGCACTTCCACGCCCCAGGGCTGGCCCGCCTGCCAGCCCGAGCGCGCCAGGAAGTTGGCCGTGGAGGCGATGACGTCCGGCATGCTGCCCCAGATGTCCCGCTTGCCGTCGCCATCGGCATCGACGGCATAGGCGAGGAAGGCGGTGGGCATGAACTGCGTCTGTCCCATCGCGCCGGCCCAGGAGCCGATCATGTGCGCGCGGTCGATGTCGCCGGCATCGATGATCTTCAACGCCGCCATGAGTTCGCTGCGCGCCCAGGCTTCGCGCCGGCCGTCGAAGCCCAGCGTGGCCAGCGCGCTCGGAGTGGGCGTGTTGCCGAAGTTGCCGCCGTAGTTGCTTTCCATGCCCCAGATGGCGATCACGATGTCGGGCGGCACGCCAAAGCGCGCGGCCGCGGCGTCGAGCGCGGTGCGCAACTGCTGCAGCTTCTCCTGGCCTTGGGTCACGCGTTGGGGCGAGACCGCGGTGTCGAGGTACTCCCAGGGCGCGCGCGTGAACTCCGGCTGCGCACGATCGAGCTCGACCACGCGCGGCAGGTACTGCACATCGTCCAGGGCAGCGCGCAGCGTGGCTTCGCTGATGCCGGTGGCGCGTGCAGAGGTGCGAAAGTCGGCGACCCAACGCGCAAGGCCCTGCTGCAAGGTGGCTTCAGTCGCGCCGGCTTGGGCTGGGGCCGCGGGCGGGCTGGCGGGCACGGCAGAAGGCTCTGGTGGTGCAGAGGCGCAAGCGGCCAGCAACGCGGCGGCAAGGCTCATGGCGGCCAGGCCGCGGGCAGGGGAGGGGAGGTCGACACAGCGATGCATGGTTCGGATTCTCGGCCCGGAAGTTGCGGCTGCGACAGGAGGCCCCTGTCGAAGGTGATACTGTTGCAATTGCCAACTATCAACACATGGAGACCTGTCGAATGCTTTTGGATTCCTTTTCCCGTCGCTGCGCTGTTGCCGCTGCCGTGTTCTGCGTCACCGCCGGGGCCGTGGCCCAGACCGGATCGCCTCTGCGCCAGCAGGTGGTGCCCATCGTGTCGGGCATGTACCCCTCGCTCGAAACGCTCTACAAGGACCTCCACGCCCATCCGGAAGTGGCGTTCCAGGAAGTGCGCACGGCCGCCAAGCTGGCCGAGGAGATGCGCAAGCTCGGTTTCGAGGTGACCGAGAAGGTCGGCGGCACCGGCGTGGTGGCGATCTACAAGAACGGTGCCGGCCCCACCGTGCTGGTGCGCACCGAGCTGGACGGCTTGCCGATGGAAGAGAAGACCGGTCTGCCCTACGCGAGCAAGGCCAAGACCCAGTTCAACGGGCGCGAGACCTTCGTCGCCCACAGTTGCGGCCACGACGTGCACATGGCGAGCTGGGTCGGCACCGCGCGCACCCTGCTGGCGATGAAGGAACGGTGGAAGGGCACCCTGATGTTCGTTGCGCAGCCGGCCGAAGAGACGGTGTCGGGGGCCAAGGCGATGATCAACGATGGCCTGTTCAAGCGCTTTCCCAAGCCCGACTACGCCTTCGCGCTGCACACCTCGGCCACGCTCCAGGGCACCGTCGGGTACCGTGCCGGCCCGACCAGCTCGAATTCCGATGCGCTCGAGATCACCTTCAAGGGCCGCGGCGGTCACGGCTCGGCGCCCGACAAGTCGATCGACCCGATCGCCATCGCCGCGCGCTTCGTCACCGACGTTCAGACGGTGGTGAGCCGCGAAAAAGACCCTGCCGAATTCGGCGTGATCACCGTGGGCGCCATCCAGGGCGGCACCGTGGGCAACATCATTCCCGACTCGGTGGTGCTGCGCGGCACCATCCGCTCCTACAAGCCCGAGGTGCGCGAGAAGCTCCTGGCCGGCATCCGCCGCACCGCCATGGCTGCCGCCGCGATGGGCGGCGCGCCCGAGCCGGTGGTGGAACTGGTCCCGGGCGGCGCCGCCATCGTCAACGATGAATTGGTGGTGAGCCGCACCGCCGCCGCGCTCAAGGCCGCTCTGGGCGACAAGAACGTGATGCAGGTGCCGCCCATCACTGCCAGCGAAGACTTCTCCGAGTTCCTCAATGCTGGCGTGCCGGGCATGATGTTCTTCGTGGGCACCGTCTCCCCGGACGACTGGGCTGCCGCGCGCAAGCCGGGCGGCAAGCCGATTGCCTTCAACCACTCGCCCTTCTTCGCGCCGGTGCCCGAGCCCTCGATCAAGACCAGCGTGGAGGCGATGAGCCTGGCAGTGCTGGCGACGATGGCGCAGAACTAGGCACGGACGGGGCGCCGTCCTACTTGCAATACGGGTTGTTGCACACAGTCGGATGAACACGCAGCAGCTAGTGTTCGCTGGGTTGGGGCCCTGTCACGCGGGGTCCTTTCTCAACGCTGGAGCAAGAATTGGTCGCAAACGTCGTCGACGACTATGGATGGGCCTCGCAAGAGGGCCCGCACTCGTGCGCCTATCTGGCGCCACATCTGCTCGGATTGCTTCGCGGGCTGCCCTGTCATCGCATCCTTGATATCGGCTCCGGGAACGGCGTGTTGTGCGCCTATCTCTCATCCGCGGGCTACCAGGCCGCGGGCGTCGAGTGCGACCCGGGAGGGGTCCGCATCTCGAGGAAGACGAACCCGCACATTGCCTTCTACAACTTTGGCGTCCAGGACGATCCGTCGAAGTTGCTGGCTCACGAAGAGCCTTTCGATGCCGTCGTTTCCAGCGAGGTGATCGAGCACCTTTTTTCGCCGCACCTGCTCCCGCGCTATGCAAGCCGCTGCCTGAAGCCCGGAGGGTTCCTGATCGTGACGACGCCCTATCACGGGTACCTGAAGAACCTGGCGCTGGCTGTGATGAACAAGTGGGACAAGCATCACACCGTGCTGTGGCACGGCGGGCATATCAAGTTCTGGAGCAGGGCAACGCTCTCGCAGCTTCTGTCCGAGAACGGATTTCGCGTTCTTCGATTCTCGGGCGTCGGTCGACTGCCATATCTCTGGAAGAGCATGGTGCTGGTCGCGGTGAAAGAGTCTCGACCTGCCTAGAACTGCATGTGGCCGGGTCGTCTGAACGAGACGAAAGCCAGCGCGCAGACCGCCAGCGTCCACACGATCACGGCGCCCGAGGGCAGGTCCAGCAGGGCCGACAGCGCCAGCCCCAGCGCATAGCCCAGCGCGCCGATGCCGTAGGCCAGCACATTGCGGCGCGTCCCGTTGGGCAGCGCGCGTGTCGCCAGCGCCGGAATGATCAGGCTGGAGAACACCAGGTACACCCCCACCAGTTGCACCGAGGCGGTGACCGCCACCGCAAAGGCCGCATAGAAGCCGAAGCGGCCCAGCCGCGCCACCCAGCCCAGGCGCATCGCGAGTAGCAGCGATGCCGAGATCGCTCCCAGCCAGAGAAGATGGGCGGCGTCCACCCACAGGATCTGCCCGACCAGCAGGTCTTTCAGATGCTCGCCGCCGTGCGGATTGCTGGCCAAGAGCAGGATGCCGGCGCAGGCCGCCAGGATGAACATGACGCCGATCAGCGCCTCCTGCTGCTGCGGGGCGCGCCGCTCGGTCCAGGTCAGCAGCCAGGCGCCGGCCAGGGCCGCGCTCACCGCTGACAGTTGCACCCCCACGCTACCGTGTGCAAAGCCGAAGGCATCGGCCGCGATCACGCCCAGCCCGGCGATCTGCGCGATCGCCAGGTCGATGAAGACGATGCCGCGTTGCAGCACCTGGGCGCCCAGCGGCACATGCGTGGCCAGCACCAGCAGGCCCGCGACCAGCGCCGGGCCGAGGATGCCGAGGTCGAGCGCGTGCCAGTTCATCACTTGCTGCCGGCGGCCGTCAGCAGGCGCGCGATGGTGTCGTCGAACAGGCCGAACAGGTCCTTGGCGGCGTCGCTGCCGCCCACCGTGAAGGGCAGCTTGACCACCGGCACGCCGGCGTTCTTGCTGAGCCATTCGGAAGGCCGCGGGTCCTGGTAGGCCGCATACAGCACCATGCGCGCGGGATTGCTCTTCAGCGCCGCCTGCACCGACTGCAGATGCGACACCGTGGGCTCGATGCCCGGCTTGGGTTCGAGCACCGCCACTTCCTTCAAGCCCAGCCAGTCGTACAGGTAGGCAAAGCCCTTGTGCTGCGACACCACCGGTGCGCCCTTGAGCGGGGCCGCCTTGGCCGCCCAGCGCGCGCTTGCCTCCTGCCAGCGCTTGTCGAAATCCGCCTGCGCCTTGGCGTAGTCGGCCGCGTTCGCCGGGTCCAGTTGCGCGAGCCGTGGTGCCAGCGCCGCGGCGACGCGAGCGATGTTGCGCGGATCGGTCTGGATATGCGGATTGCCGGCTGCGTGCACGTCGCCCTGCGCGCGATCGAGTTGCGTCGGCACTTCCAGCTTGGGCACGAAATCGGCGGCCGCGAAGTTGCCGGGCTGGCCCGCTTGCACCTTGGGGTTGCCCGACTGCTGCAGCAGTTGCGGCAGCCAGCCGATCTCCAGTTCGGCGCCGGTGCACAGCACCAGGTCGGCATTGCGGGTGCGGGCGATCAGGCTGGGCTTGGCCTGGATCTGGTGCGGGTCCTGCAGGGCGCTGGTGGCCACCGTGACTTCGACGTTTTTGCCGCCAAGCTCCTGCGCCAGCGCGCCCCATTCGGGCTCGCAGGCGAAGATGCGCAGGGCGGCATCGGCCGGGGCGGTCAGTAGCAGCGACAAGAGTGGCGCCACCAGCAGGGCGGTGAGGGAAGGGCGATGGAATTTCATGGCTTGTGTCCTTCTCTCACTCAAAAGCCGTGGGCGCCGTGGGCGCCCAGGCTCATCTGGTATTGCAGCCAGATCCGGTTGTCGGGCTGGCCTTCGCGCGCGCGGTCGCGTGCGTACTGCAGGCGGATGCGCGAGAACTCGCTGGGCGCGTACTCGAGCAGCAACGAGGTCTTGGTCGGTCGATAGCCGGTGTTGGCCACCAGCTCGGTGCCGCCCTCGAAGACCGGTGTGCCCGGGTCCAGCCGCTCGGTGCGCGCTCCGATGCGCCAGCGCGGCATGAACTGGTAGATGCCTTGCAGGTACCAGCCAGACTGCGCATCGCTGTAGGCGCCCGGCAGGGCGGCGCCGGCCGCGTCGTAGACCAGTTCGCCGTCTCGCTCGGCGCGCATGTATTCGCCCTGCAGCTTGAAGTTGGTGCGCGAGGCATTGCCGTTCGGTGCCCACTTCCACACCGCATCCGCAACCCAGATGCGCGACTTGCCGGTGAAGGCGTTGGCGAACTCGCTGCCGGTGGCGTCGCCCATCAGCAACTCTTGCCCGCTGGCCTTGGTGCCCAGGTAGGAGATGCCGGCACGCCAGCTGTTGCTTTCGCCGATGTCGCCGCCGGTGTGCGCGCCGAGGGAGTACATCCCGTTGCCGTTCTTTCCGCTCTCGCTGCCGGGGAAGCTGGCGCCGCGGCCGACCTCGGCGCTGAGCTCCAGGTATTGCTCCAGCGGCGCCACCCACTTCATCTGCAGGCCGTCGTTGCCGTACTGGCCGCCGAAGATGGCCTGGTAGGCCAGCGGGGCGTCGACGAAGTCCCACACATGGGCATGTTGCGGGTTGAGATAGCCGATGTTGGAGAAGAAGCGCCCGCCCTTGAGCGTGAGGCCCTGGCCCAGTGCGGTGGTCTCGACGAAAGCCTCTTCCACCTCGACCTCGTTCTCCGGCGTCACCGCCAGGGTGGCGGCGCCGCGGAAGTAGGGGTCGATGCTGGCGGAGAAGGTGAGCTCGGTCTCGCCCAGGCTGAAGCTGCGGCTGCCGGGGCCGATCTCGGCATCGGGCGTGCGGGCAAAGCCGCTGATGCGGTAGTCGGCCGGGTCCTGCGAGGTGTTGATGTAGGCGCCCGAGAGAATCATCGAGATCGCCGGGTTGAAGCTGGCCGCCGCGCCGCCGCCGCCGCTGGTGGG
>DATILH010000056.1:0-1690 GCA_035476655.1 Variovorax sp. | reverse complement strand
CATCGGCGACATCATCGAGTACACGGCAAAGAACATGCCGAAGTTCAACTCGATCTCGATCTCGGGCTATCACATGCAGGAGGCGGGAGCCAACCAGGCGCTGGAACTGGCGTTCACGCTGGCCGACGGCAAGGAGTACGTCAAGACGGCGCTGGCCAAGGGCCTGGACGTGGATGAGTTCGCCGGGCGCCTGTCGTTCTTCTGGGCCATCGGCATGAACTTCTACCTGGAAGTGGCCAAGATGCGCGCAGCGCGCCTCTTGTGGTGGCGGATCATGAAGGGCTTCAATGCCAAGAGCGCAAAGAGCCTGATGCTGCGCACGCACTGCCAGACTTCGGGCTGGTCGCTCACCGAGCAGGACCCCTACAACAACGTCGTGCGCACCACCATCGAAGCGATGGCCGCGGTGTTCGGCGGCACCCAGTCCCTGCACACCAACTCGTTCGACGAGGCGATCGCGCTGCCGACTGAGTTCTCGGCGCGGATCGCCCGCAACACGCAGCTCATCCTCCAGGAAGAGACTCACATCAACAACGTCATCGATCCCTGGGCCGGCAGCTACATGATGGAGAAGCTGACGCAGGACATGGCAGACGCGGCCTGGAAGATCATCGAAGAGGTCGAGGCGATGGGCGGCATGGTCAAAGCGGTGGACTCCGGCTGGGCCAAGCTCAAGATCGAGGCGGCCGCCGCCGAGAAGCAGGCGCGCATCGACTCGGGCAAGGATGTGATCGTCGGGGTCAACAAGTACCGGCTCGGCAAGGAAGACTCCCACGTGATCCGCGAAGTCGACAACGTGATGGTGCGCGAGCAGCAGATCGCCCGGCTCAAGCAGATCCGGGCCCAGCGCGACAGTGCGAAGGTGCAAGCGGCACTGGACGCGCTCGCCGCCGCCGCCGAGAATGGCCAGGGCAACTTGCTCGACCTCAGCATCCAGGCCGTGCGGCTGCGCGCCACCGTGGGCGAAGTATCGGATGCACTGGAGAAAGTTTTTGGGCGCCACCGCGCCGATACGCAAAAGGTGACCGGAGTGTATGCAGCTGCCTATGACTCGGCCGAAGGCTGGGAGAAACTGAAGTCCGAGATTGCCGTCTTCGCGCAAGAGCAAGGCCGGCGTCCGCGCGTGATGATCTCGAAGTTGGGCCAGGACGGGCATGACCGTGGCGCCAAGGTGGTGGCCACCGCATTCGCCGACCTGGGCTTCGACGTGGACATGGGCCCGCTGTTCCAGACGCCCGAGGAATGCGCGCGCCAGGCGATCGAGAACGATGTTCACGCGGTGGGTGTTTCCACTTTGGCGGCGGGACACAAGACGCTGGTGCCGGCCATCATTTCAGAACTGAAAAAGCAGGGCGCCGACGACATCATCGTTTTCGTGGGCGGCGTCGTCCCGCAGCAGGACTACGACTATCTGTACAGCGCCGGCGTCAAGGGCGTCTATGGCCCGGGCACGCCCATCCCCGCCAGCGCCAAGGACGTGCTCGAGCAGATCAGGAAGGCCCTGGCCGCGAAATGAGCGTTGCCCTGCTAGCTGCCAAGCTCGCCCTCTGCCCTGTGCTGCTGCCACAGGCGAGATGGCTCAAACGCACGGCGTTGCGCTTGCCCGAGCCGGTGGGGCCGCGCGAAGGCCAGGTTGGCGAGGGAGAGCCGGCGTTGCGGCTGTTGGTGGTCGGGGACTCTTCGGCGGCCG
>DATILH010000055.1:0-18134 GCA_035476655.1 Variovorax sp. | reverse complement strand
GCCGCCGTCAACGAAGCGGTGGTGCAGCCCACGGGTCTGTTGCGTCTGACCGGATCGCTGTCTTTCTGCATGATGCACATCGCCCCGCTGCTGCCGGCTTTCCACGAGCGCTATCCGCTACTGCGGGTGGAGATCGTTGCGGCGAATCGCTACTACGATCTGATCGAGAACGGCATCGATGTGGCGATCCGCACGCGCGAGGTGGAAAGCGACGCCAACATCACGGTGCGGCGCCTGGCGCAAACACGGCGACTGCTCGCCGCTTCGCCGCAGTACCTGCAGCGGCACGGCACGCCGCGCACGCTGGACGCGCTGGCGCAGCACCGTCTGCTGATCTACACCTACGCCAACCAACCCGACCAGTTGCGCTTCACGAAGGACGATCAGACCGTGACCGTGCCTGTGCAGGGCCTGCTCGCGGCCAACGACGGCCAGATCCTGCGAGCGGCGGCGCTGTCGCACCTGGGCATCCTGGTGCTGCCGCGCTACATCGTGCACGACGACATCGTGGCCGGTCGCCTGGTGCCGGTGCTCGCCGACTGGGACCTGCCGCGCCTGACAGTCAATCTCGCCTACCAGAGCCGCCAGCATCTGCCGGCCAAGGTGCGCTGCTTCATCGACTTCCTGGTCGAGCACTTCGAGCGCATGGAATTCGATCGCAAGTGGATGTCCTGATACGTCACGTGATGGGGATGGGGATGGGGATGGGGATGGGGATGGCCGGTTGAAATTTTGCCCTCCTGCCGAGGAACAGGCGGCGAGTCCATGCGCAGTTCGGTCGGTCGCATACGACAAGACCATCCCCTCGGAAAGCGAGTCGCCACGGGCAGGTTCCAGTAACCCCGCAATGGAGCCTACCCACGTGAGGTGTGCCGGGCCGCAGACAGCTCGACCATGCCGCGCATTGCATCAGTCGCCACGATGGCCAGCTGCGCGCTGATTGGCGAACGCATGGCCGGGATCCTTGCCCAGCCCGTTTGATCAGCCCGCCTGATCCGCGCGTCCGGACACCCCATCGCGCGCCCCTGATTCCGGCTGCCGCCCGCTGCCCTGCGCTCCATCCTTGTGTGGCCGTTTCTGGTTGAACTCGTTCAGCCTGCGATGCAGCGTGGCGCGCGAAATGCCCAACAGGGCAGCTGCACCTGACACGTTCCACGCTGTGCGACGCAAGGCATCAGCGACCGCAGCTGGGCCGCTGATCCTGGACGGCAGCACGGCCCCTGCAAGATGCGGTCGTCGTGCCAGTCGGTCTTGACAAGCCCGGCGTGCGTGCACCGGGCGCTCACGCCGGCCAGACGCGCTCACCGAAGCACTCGACCAGGAAGTCCACGAGCACGCGCACTTTGGACGCCAGCCGCTTGGGTTGGGATAGACCGCATAGGATTGCCGATCATGGGCGATCCAACCCCTGCGCGCTGCTGGCATTTGCAGTGTGCGAATCGCCCGGCGCGCCGCCCGTGCTCGTTCGCATCCTGTAGCGGCCGCGGGTATCAAGTCGCACGCGGGTCAGGTTGCCTGCAAGGCGCAGCAAGACATCGCCTCCAAGGATCTGGACGTCATGTTCGACGTGAATCCGAAGGGTGCCTTCCACCTTTGCCAGAGCGTCTCGAAGATCTTCGTCGGGCGTCGGTCCGGGAACCCCCTTGCAACCAAGGCCTAAATGCGCCCCCATGATCCTCGAAGTTGACGACATGAGAATCGCACCCCAGACCCTGGCGAGCCTCGGGACACCGCGAGGGAGACCGCTGCGCATCATCGCGACGACAGGTGCCCCGCTTGCGCTCGCGTCCGAACTGGATTATATTTTAATCGTTCAATTAAAGTTATATCCGTTGCTGCATGCTCTCCATCACTCACGCGTTGATCCGACCGCTGGGCGCGCTCGTCGCGCCATGTGTGCACCGAGAGCGTGGGCCGGGCTCACCGAGTCGCCGCGCAGATCGAAGCCCGCATGTGCTTCGTCGACAGCCGGAACGTGTGCGGCCTGCGCCAGGCCTTCGGCGGTACCAAGGCTTCCGGTACCGGCCGCGAGGGCGGCACCTGGAGCTACGAAGTGTTCTGTGAACCGAAGAATGTGTGCGTCTCGCTGGGCTCGCACGCCATCCCGCACTGGGGCGCGCGAGGAGACAAGCGATGAGCCTGTACGGCATGCAGAAGTTTCTCTATCACCTCAACCGCGATCCGGCCGTGCAGGGCCGCTTCCACACCGAACCCGCCGCGCTGCTCGATGGCTACCCGCTCACGAAGGAGGAGCGCGCAGCGATCGAAACCGGCGACATCGGGCTGATCTACGTGCTGGGCGTCAATGGCCAGCTGCTGATGCACTACGCCGCCTATCTGGGCATGCCCTGGGCTGACTACATCCAGTCAATGCGCGGTGGCGTGGCGAAGCACGGCGCCGTGCGGGCCGGCGTGTACGCGATGACAACAGCGATGGACCAAAGAGTGGCCGGCGTATGAGACTCCCAAGCTCGCTTCACTCGCTGCCCCCAGGGACACGCAGTGGCCCCTTCGTGGCCCATGGGGCGCCTATCCGCCTTGGGGCGGCCCGGCGGCGGACATGAGTCTCGTCTTTGCAGGCGTGTGCAGCCACGCCCCCGGCATCACCGGCCGCGCCAGGCTCGCCGACCCGGCCTTGCGCGATCCCTTCCATGCGGCGTTCCGCGCGCTGGGGGAGGAGATGCGCGCCACCCGCCCCGACGCGCTGGTGCTGGTGGGGGCCGAGCACTTCGGCAACTTCTTCATGAACAACATGCCGGCCTACGCCATGGGCCTGAGCGACGAATACGTCGGACCCATCGAAGATCCTGAATGGCTCGGGATCCCGCGCGCGCACATCCCGGGCGACGCGGCCTTGTCGATGCGCCTGGTCACGCAAGTGTTGCAGACGGTGGACATCGCGTTCGCGGAGGAGTGGCAGTTCGATCACGGCCTGATGGTCCCCACGCACTTCCTGACGCCCGCTTACGACCTGCCCATCATCCCGGTCAACATCAATTGCCAGGGCCCGCCGCTGACCCCGCTACATCGCGCCTGGGCGTTCGGTGAAGCCCTGCGGCGCGCGGCAGACAGCGTGCCCGAACGTCTGGCCATCATCGCCACAGGGGGCATCAGCCATTGGCCGGCGACGCCGGACTCGGGCAAGATCAACGAAGCCTTCGACCGCGAGTTCATGGACCGCTGGGCGCGCAACGACAAGGCGGCGCTGCTGTCCTACCGCGACGCCGAGGTCTACCGCGATGGTGGCCAGGGGGCCTTCGAGATCCGCACCTTCATCAGCCTGGCGGCGGCGGCCGGCGGCAGCGGCACGGTGCGCCACTTCCAGGCGATTCCCATCTTCGCGGTGACGTGCACCTTGGGCGTGATGGAGATCGTCTGATGCCGCACGATGCCCCGCAGCCCGGTCCCCGGTCGGAGCGACCGTATCCCTCACCTATGATGGCTGCCCCGCAGGCCATCGCCCGATTGCATTGAGCATGCCACGACCACCCGCTTCCAGGAAGACTGTTCGAACGGCGCCGGTTCGTTCCAAAGCGCCCGCGCTGTCGGAGACTGCACGCCCGCCTCAAAGCCTGGGCAAGCTGGACCTTGACCTGCTGCCCTCGACAGTCGGGTACTTCCTGCGCCGTCTGCAGCTGTCGTACAAGGATCACTTCCTGGAGAACACCCCTGAGCTCGAGATGGCGCCCAAGGATGTGGGCGCGCTGTTCATCCTGGCGAGGAACCCTGGCATCTCACCCACCCAGTTCGGCGCCGCCATGGCGCTCGACGGCGCGATGACTTCCCTGTTGCTGGCCGCGCTAGAACGGCGTGGGCTGCTGAAACGAGAGAAGTCGACCGAGGACGGGCGTGCACGCATCATCACCTTGACCAAGGAAGGCACGGCCATGATCACCAAGCTGCGGCGCACCGTGTCGCGCGTGGACGGCGCCTTCACGGCCGGCTTGAGCGAGGCCGAACGGGCGCAGTTGCTGGGCTTGATGGGCCGGCTGCTGGCCTCGCGCACGGGCGGCAACGAGCCGGGCTGAGAGACCGGGCAGCCGCTCAGCGCACCGCGTGAAACTCGAATAAGGAGTGATCGGCGCGCTTGTCGCCGAGCCCGACGAACACCGTGCGGCTGAGCCAGTCGTGCGGTCCTACCGCAACCTTGAAGACCGGTGTGGTGCGGAAGTAGTTGTCCCGGGGATCGATCGGTTCACCGGCATCGATGCGCGCCTGCACCGCAGCGCTGGCGTGGGCCACCCCCCGGTTCTGCACGTAGATCAGCGTGCCATCGTCGGCCTCGATGAGGTAGCGGGCATCGAACTCGATGGTGCCATCGGGCCACAGGTGCGGCCAGTCGCCGCCGCTGTGGGGCACAACCTTGCCTTGCAGTCGCGGCCCGGTGACGGTGCCGCCGATCACGGCCACGTAGCCGCAGCGCCCGCCGGTGGGCAAGGGGCCGAAACGCAGACGCGAACCGAACTCGAGTCGCACCCGGAAGGCGAACTCCGAATGCAAGGCCGCGGGGTTGCACGGCGTGTCCTGTGCAGCAGATGAAGGCATCAGAGGGGATCTCCAGAAGTTTGGGTTGAATTGAAGGCGTCGATTTGCGCTGTCGGCAGGCCCCAGGCCTGCAGCACCGCAGGGAGCGGTTCCGCGCGGCGGGGCGCCGTCTCGCTCGGGGTCTTGGAGAAGCGCGGTGCGGGTGCCGGAGTCGGCCAGCCTTGCACCGAGACGAAGGACTGCCGGGCCCGCAGGTGGGGGTGTCGCGGGGCTTCCAGCAGGTCCAGCACCGGCGAAACGCAGGCATCCCGGGATTCGAAGATGCGCACCCATTCATCGCGGCTGCGCGACTTGAACGTTCCGGCAAAGAGGCGCTGCAGTTCGGGCCAGTGGCGCGGATCGTCGCGTGCGGGCACGGCCATCAGGTCCAGGCCCAAGCCGTCGAGCAAGGCGGCATAGAACTTCGGCTCGATGGCGGCCACGACCATGTGGCGGCCATCCGCCGTCTCGTAGGCCCGCCCGAAAGGTGCACCGCCGTCGAGCAGGTTCTCGCCGCGCCCGCCGGGCCACAAACCGGCGTGGCGCATGCTGTAGGTAGGCCCCATCAAGGCCAGCGCGCCATCGACGATGGCCGCATCCACCACCTGACCGGCGCCGCCGCCGCGCACACGCAGCAATGCGGCGAGCACCCCCGTCACGAGGAACAGCGCACCGCCCCCGAAGTCGCCCACCAGATTGAGCGGCGGCACCGGCGGCCGATCCGGGTGGCCGATCGAATACAGCGCGCCGGTGAGGGCCAGGTAGTTGGGGTCGTGGCCCGCCGCCATGGCCAGCGGCCCCTGCTGCCCCCAGCCCGTCATGCGGCCGTAGACCAGTGCCGGCTGCCGTGCCCACAGCTGTTCAGGGCCCAGGCCCAGGCGCTCCATCACGCCGGGCCGAAACCCTTCGATCAACACGTCGGCATGCGCCGCCAGATCGAGCACCCGCGCCACCGCGGCGGGTTGCTTGAGGTCGAGCTCGATGCGCGTGCGGCCGCGCCACAGCGGATCCTTGTCGAAGGACAGCGGCATTTCGCTGGCCCGCCCGGCCGGCGCCGCCACCGTGATGATGTCGGCACCCATGTCGGCCAGCAGCATGGCCGCGAACGGAGCGGGGCCCATGCCGGCCATTTCAAGCACCTTGAGTCCCGCGAGCGGGCCAGTGGGGGTATGCACGGATCAACCTTTCTCGCGAACAGCATCGCCATATGATTTAATTGTTAAATTATCTTTATGTCAACCGGTGCAAGCCAGCATGATGCAGAAATCGCACCCGCCGCTGAATGCTGATCGCGACCTGTTGGAGCGCGCAATGCGCGGACCGCTGCCGCTGGCTGTCGACACCAGTCCGCTGGCGGTGGAATTGTCGGCGCGGATCCTGCAGGCAGAGCCCGGCGAAGTCAGGCTCAGCTACCGCGCCGGTGCCAGGTTCTCCCAGGCCACCGGCAGCCTGCAGGGCGGCACCCTGGCGATGATGCTGGATTTCGGCTTGGCGTTCGCCGCACTGAGTTTGCGCCAGCCCGGTGGATCGACAGCCACATTGAGCCTGACGGTCAACTACCTGCGCCCCGCCTTGCCGGGCGTGTATGAAGTCCATGCCAGGGTGGTCCGCAGCGGGCACCGGGTGAGCTATGCCGAGGCGACGCTGATGCAGGCCGCGCACGTGATCGTGGCCACCGCCACCTCGCCCTTGTTGAACAGCTGAGCGTCCTGGGCCGAACCTTGAATCAGGGTTAGCGAGCATCACTTCGACCGAGACATCCCTTGCCGATAACTATTTTAATTATTAAAGTAAGTTACTTGCTCGCGGAGCAGGACTCGGCAGGAGACGACAGAGATGAAGAGAAGCTTGTTTGCATTGCTGGGCGCAGTCAGCCTGGCGGGCGGTGCCGCGGCACAGAGTTCGGTCACGGTCTACGGCCTGATCGACTTGGGCGTCACGGCCTACAAGGGAGGCCAGTCGCAGAATCGCGTCGATTCCGGCATCTCCAACGGCAGCCGGCTGGGCTTTCGCGGCACGGAAGACCTTGGCGATGGCCTCAATGCCATCTATGACCTGGAAATGCCGATCCAGGCCGACATCGGCAACGTGCCGGCGCCGTTCTTCGGACGCGAATCCTGGGTCGGCCTGCGCAGCCCCCGCTGGGGCACGCTGACGCTGGGCCGGCAGACCGAGTTCATGGCCGAGTTCGGTTTTCTCTACACCGGCGCGACGATGAACGTCGGCGCCTATGGCTTTCACCCGGGCGACTACGATCGCATCTCGGGCATCCTGCGCGTTGACAACAGCATCAAGTACATGGCGATTCTCGGTCCGGTGAAACTCGGTGCCCTGGTCTCGCTCGGCGAGGTGGCGGGTTCCTCGTCGACCGGTCAGGCCAAGAGCTTCGTGGCCTCCTATCAGGACGGCCCCCTCTCCGCCGCGCTGATCCGCACGTCGACCAACAACCAGGTTCTCGATCCGCGGAACCAACTCGGCATCAACACCCTCAACGCTGCCGCCTTGACCGGCCCGCTGACCACCAACCGTGTCGACGTCCACGGCGCCGGCATGGGCTACCGCATCGGCAACCTCTGGCTCAAAGGCATGCACACCCGCGTGACCCTGGAATTGCCGGCAGGTTCGCCGACGCTGAGCACGACCGATGTCAACGTCCGGTACGACTTCACACCGCTGACCTATGTCGGCGTCGGCGTGGCGCGGTCCAGCCTGGAAAACAGCGGCTGGAACAAGGCCTACGTGATCTACGACTACCGGCTGTCGACGCGCACCGAGGTGTATGCCTCGTACATGCACCTGAAGACCAATGCGGGCAACCGCGCCACCGCACTGGCCTTGCCACCATCGACCACGCCCACCGCATCGGCACTGCGGGTGGCCCTGTTGCACCGCTTCTGATGGCGGGCCGACGTTTCACCTGCGACCCATGACCCACACACTCAGCGACGTGCATCACCTGCGCCTGCCGGTGAGTGACCTGGCGCGCTCGCTGCGCTGGTACACCGAGCTGTTCGGTTTCGAGCCGGACTTTCCCTTCCGTCGCGAAGGCGAAATCTTCGGCTGGGCGCTCAAGCAGGCGCTGGGCCGGGTGAAACTGACGCTGATCCAGGATCCGGAACAGGCCGCGAAGTCGGCCGGATTTCCCTACTTCTCGTTGACGGTGCCCGACGAAGCCAGTCTGCGCCGGCTGGCCGCCACACTGGACGAGCGCGGCATCGCCCACGCCGACATCGCCCCGGGTCTGGTTGGCTTCAAGCTGCTCGACGTGTGCGATCCTGATGGCCACCGGATCGGTTTCTACATGAGCGGCGAGCGCACTCGCCTGCCAGGCTGAGACCGCTGGACCATGGACATGAAATTGAAGGCTTCACCGTTCGCCCGCGATGGCCTGGCGGCGCAGCGCCAGCGCCGCCGGCGCGTCGGTACGCGGGCCCTGGTAGAGCAGGCCTGCGTGGCGCTGGGCTGCCTACTGCTGTGGCAACTTCTGGTGAGCTTCAAGCTCGTGCCGCCGGCAGGGGTGGCGCCACCCGGCCCGTCGCTGCTGCGCTGGTTCGAACTGCTGTGGACGCAGCCGTACTGGCAGGCCGTTGGCAGCACGCTGCTCGGCTGGTTCCTCGGCATGTCGGTGGCGGTGCTGGTGGCGATTCCACTCGGTATCGTCATCGGCCTGAACCGCTTTCTGGCCAACAGCACGCGATTCACCATCGACTTCATGCGCACGGTGCCGCCGGTGGCCCTGATGCCGGTGATCCTGCTGTTGCTCGGGCCCACGCTGGCGATGAAGCTGACGCTGATACTCGTCGGCACCGTCTGGCCGCTGCTGATCCAGGCCATCTACGCTGCCGGCCAGGTCGATGCGATGCAACGTGACGCGTCACGCACGTTCCGGCTGACGCGCTGGGGCCGCATCCGCTTCCTGCTGCTGCCCTCGGTCACGCCCTTCGTCACCACCGGGCTGCGCATCGCCGCCACGGTGAGCCTGCTGCTCAGCGTCACCGCCGAATACATCGGTGGCGCGCCCGGCCTGGGCACGGCACTGGCGCAGGCCGAGATCGCCGGCAACCTGCCCGAGATGTACGCCTACATCCTGACCTCGGCCACGCTGGGCGTGCTCATCAACATCGGCTTCATCCATCTGCAAAGGCGCTTGTTGTGGTGGCACCCCTCCGTTCGCACGGTCGCGCGATGAACCGGCACAGCCGCTCGCTGCTCACCGAGTTCTGGCTGCCGCTGGTGCTGGTGGCGCTGTGGTGGGTCTTGAGCGAGCGCTACCCGTCCACCTACTCGCCGCCGCTGTCCGAGATCGTCGCGCTGTTCCGCAAACTCTGGTTGTTCGAGCACGCGCGCACCGACCTGCTGCCCAGCCTGATCAACCTGGCCATGGGCTACAGCGCGGCGCTGGTCGTGGGCATAGTCGCCGGTACCGTGCTGGGCCTCACGCCGCGCCTCAGCACGGCGCTGTGGCCCACGCTGGAGTTCCTGCGCGCGATTCCGGGCGTCGCATTGCTGCCGGTCTTCGTCATCCTGCTCGGCGTTGGCCCGAGCATGAAGGTCGCGCTGATCAGCGTCGGCGCGATGTGGCCGATCCTGCTCAACACGATCGACGGTGTGCGCAGTGTCGAGCCAACGCTGCGTGACGTGGCGGCGAGCTTTCGTATCCCGCTGGCCGTGCGCCTGCGCCGCATCGTGCTGCCGGCGGCCAGCCCGCAGATCTTCTCCGGCGCGCGCATCAGCCTGTCGGTGGCGGTGATCCTGATCGTCGTCAGCGAGATGGTCGGCGCCAACGGCGGCATCGGCTACTTCGTGCGGTCCGCCGAGCGCAGTTTCGCTATCCCCGAAATGTGGAGCGGGATCATCGTGCTGGGCCTGGTGGGCTATGCGCTGAACACGCTGTTCCGCATCGTCGAGGCCTACGCGCTGGACTGGCACCGCGGCATGACGTCCCACGGCAAACGAGACCGCTGAATCCCCCCCATGACCAACACCACCACCATCGCCTCCCTTCCCGGCCGCCACGGCACCGTCAGCGACCCGGTCTTCCAGGTTCAGGGGCTGAGCCACCACTACGGCGATGCCGGCAGCGCCAAGCGCATCCTCGACGGTGTGAACTTCGAGGTGCGCCGCGGCGCCTTCGTCTGCATCGTCGGTCCCTCGGGCACCGGCAAGACCACGCTGTTGCGTTGCCTGGCCGGCCTGCAGGCGCCAAGCGCCGGCAAGGTCATCTTCAACGGCCAGCCTGTCACCGAACCGCCGGCCCAACTGGCCCTGGTGTTCCAGGACTACAGCCGCTCGCTGATGCCGTGGCTGTCGGTGCTGGACAACGTCACCCTGCCCTTACGCTCCCTGTCCTTGCGCAAGCGCCAGCGCGACGAACAAGGCATGAGGGCCTTGCAGCAGGTCGGCATCGACAACGCAGCGACGATGTACCCGTGGCAGCTGTCGGGCGGCATGCAGCAGCGTGTGGCCATTGCCCGCGCGCTGGCCTACAAGCCGGCCGCGGTGTTGATGGACGAGCCCTTCGCTTCGGTCGATGCGCAGACTCGCGCCGAACTCGAAGACCTGATGCTCACGCTGCGCGAGCAGCTGGCCATCAGCGTGCTGCTGGTCACGCATGACATCGACGAGGCGGTGTACCTGTCCGACCAGGTCTGCGTGCTGTCGGGTTCGCCGGCCAAGGTGGCCGCCATCGTCGACATCGACCTGGGGCCCCAGCGCGACCAGATCACCACCAAGGCCACACGCGAATTCGCCGAGCTGCGCACGCAGGTCTACCAGATGATCCGCCGGCCTGGAGCTGCCGCATGAAGGCCATGGTCTGCACTGCCTTCGGCGCCCCCCAGGCCTTGCGTCTTGCCGACATCGAGATGCCTGCGCCGGCAGCCGACGAGGTGCTCGTGCGCATCAGCGCTTCGAGCGTCAACTTCGCCGACCTGCTGATGGTGGCGGGGCAGTACCAGGTCAAGCCGCCGCTGCCCTTCGTGCCCGGCCTCGAGTTTGTCGGCGAGGTTACCGCCATTGGCGCCGCCGTGACGCGCTGGCGCATCGGCGACCGCGTGATGGGTGCGCCGGCCTGGGGCGCCTTTGCCGAGGCCGTTGCGGTCGGGCAGGACCGGATCTTCGCCGTGCCAGATGGCATGAGCGACGCGGTGGCCGCCGGCTTCACCATTGCCTATGGCACTGCCGCTTATGCACTGCTCGTACGCGGCAGCCTGCAGGCCGGCGACACGCTGCTGGTCACCGGCGCCGGCGGCGGCGTGGGCATGGCCGCGATAGCCATCGCCAGGCGCATCGGCGCGCGGGTGATCGCCGCGATCGGCTCGCCGGCCAAGGCCCAGGCCGTGCGGGAGCAGGGGGCCGACGAGGTCGTCGACAGCAGCCAGTCCGACTGGGGCGCCGCGCTCAAGCGTCTGACCGGCGGCACCGGTGTCGACATGCTGCTCGACAACGTCGGCGGCGAGGTCTTCAACCAGGCGTTGCGCGGCACGGCCCGCATGGGGCGCGTGCTGGTGGTGGGATTTGCCGGCGGCAGCATGCCGCGCATCCCTTCAGAGTACCTGCTGGTCAAGAACCTCACGGTGCACGGCGTGGGCTTCGGTGGCGCCATCGCCTCCTCGCCCGAGATGGCCCGCGACACGCTGGAGCGCCTCGCGTCGCTGCACCGGCAGCGGCCGTTCGAGGCCCATGTCGCCACGACGTTCGCGCTGGCCGAAGTGCCGCAGGCCCTAGCACTGCTGGGCAGCCGCCAGGCTATCGGCAAGCTGCTGATCCGGGTGGCTGCCTGACGTTTTCTCGCTTGCATCTACTTTAATTTTTAAAGTATATTGTTTGAACTCAACCACGGATGGAGTAGACCGATGTCTGACGTGTACGTACTCGGTGTGGGCATGACGCCCTTCGGCAAGCATCTCGACACCTCCTGCTCGGAGCTGGCGCGCAGCGCGACCCGGCTGGCACTCGACGACGCCGGCATCGACGTGAAGGATGTCGGCGCCACCTTCTACGCCAACACCGCACAAGGCTCGGTCGAAGGCCAGCACGGCGTCAAGGGCCAGCATGCGCTGCGGCCCATGGGCATCGAGGGCGGTCCGTTCTACAACATCGAAAACGCCTGCACCGGCTCCAGCTCGGCGCTGAACCTGGCCTGGCTACAAGTGGCCGCCGGTCAGATCGACATCGCGCTGGTGGTGGGCGCCGAGAAGCTCAACACCACCGACCGCGAGAAGAAGTTCGCCACCTTCAACCAGCCGGCCGACCTGGCCGCCGCGAAGCTCTTCGTCGACCGCTACTGGGACGATGTGGCCGACATCCAGCCGCCGCCGCAGGTGCAGATCGACGAGGCCATGCGCGGCGTGTTCATGGACATCTACTCGATCCAGGCGCGTTTGCACATGAAGCGTTTTGGCACGACCTGGGAACAGATCGCCATGGCCTCGGCCAAGAACCACAAGCACTCAGTGCAGAACCCCTTGTCGCAGTACCGCAACGAGGTCAGCGTCGAACAGGTCCTGGCCGCCAAGGTGATCTCCTGGCCGCTGACGATTCCGATGTGCTCGCCAATCAGCGATGGCGCAAGCGCAGCGGTGATCTGCTCGGCCCAGGCGCTGCAGCGGCTGGGCCGCAAGAGCGGGGATCAAGTCAAGCTGTTGGCATCGGCGATGTGCAGCGGCACCACGCGCGACATCGCCGACGTCGAAGATTCCGCCTTGCGCCGCGCCGCCAAGGCGGCCTACCTGCAGGCCGGCATCAGCCCTGCCGACATCTCGGTGGCCGAGGTGCATGACGCCAGCGCCTTTGCCGAGATTCCGCACATCGAGTTGCTGGGCCTGTGCGAGATCGGCGGCGGCGGTCGCTATATCGAAAGCGGCGCGGCCTCGTTCGGTGGCCGCACCCCCGTCAACCTGTCCGGCGGATTGCAGTCCAAGGGCCACCCGGTGGCCGCCACAGGCCTGGCCCAGGTCTACGAGCTGACCCGCCAGCTGCGCGGCCAGGCCGAAGGCCGCACGGTCGACGGTGCACGCCATGCCATCGCCTCCAATGGCGGCGGCTTCATGGGCGTCGAAGAAGCGGTGAGCGTCGTCACCATCCTGGGCCGGGCATGAAGCTGATCGACTTCTTCGATCGTGGCGCGTCGTTGGGACCCGAGCACCCCTGCCTGATCGACGATCTCGGCGTTCGCAGCTACGCCCAGGTGCAGGCGATGACCCACCGCGTGGCCAACGCCTGCCTGCACGACGGCATCGACATCGGCACCAAAGTGGCGGTGTACAGCCCCAACCAGTCCCGCGCTTTCGAGGCGCTGCTCGGTTGCATGCGTGCCGGCTGTGCCTGGGTGCCGGTCAATGCGCGCGCGGCGCTCGACGAGGTCGTGCACACGCTGGAGCTCACCGACACCGAGCTGCTGCTCTACAGCGCCAGCCTGGGCCACGAAGTGGCCGAGATCGCCCGCCGTTGCCCGGCGCTGCGCCGCTATGTCTGCATCGACGCGGATGGCCTGGCCAGGGTGCCCGCGCTGCCGATCGGGCATCTGCGCCTGGACCAATGGCTGGATGGCATGGCCGAGACCTCGCCAGAGCGCGACTACGACGACGACGCACTGGCCGCGCTGTTCTGCACCGGCGGCACCACCGGCCTGCCCAAGGCCGTGATGACCAGCCATCGCATCTGGGAGGCACGCATCTCGGCCACCTTGCTGCGCATTCCCTCCAATGAGCGACCGGTCCAGCTGATCGCGGCGCCGATGACCCATGCTGCCGGCGCCGGCGCGCTGGAGCTGATGGTGCGCGGTTCCACCACGGTGATCCTGCCCGGCTTCGACCCCGAGCGCGTGATCCGGGCCATCGGCCAGCATCGCGTGACGCACCTGTTCCTGCCGCCCACTGCGATCTATCGGCTGCTGGCGCATCCGCAGGTGGGCCAAGGCGACTACAGCTCGCTGCGCTACTTCACCTATGCCGCGGCGCCGATGTCGGTGGACAGGCTCAAGGAGGCCATCACCATCTTCGGCCCGGTGATGGAGCAAGGCTACGGCGGCACCGAGCTGGGCACCAGCGCCTGCACGCTGCAGCCGGCCGACCATGTGCAGGCACTGGCCGAAGGCAACGACCTGCGCCTGACCAGCTGCGGCCGCGCCACGCCGCTGACGCGGCTGGAGATCATGGACGACGAGGGCCGGTTGCTGCCCGCCGGCACGATGGGCGAGATCGTCGTGCGCAGCCACTGCACCGCCAGCGGCTACTACAAGAACCCGGAGGAGACCGCGCGGGCCTTTGCCGGCGGCTGGTACCACAGCGGCGACATCGGCTTCAAGGACGCCGAGGGCTGGGTCTACCTGCGCGACCGCAAGAAGGACCTGATCATCAGCGGCGGCTTCAACGTCTACCCCTCCGAAGTGGAGCGGGTCTTGATGAGCCACCCGCTGGTGCAGGACTGTGCCGTGGTCGGCGTGCCGCACGGGGACTGGGGCGAGGCCGTCACCGCGGTGGTCGAGTGCAAGGCCGGTGCAAGCGTCGGCGCTGACGCGCTGATCGACTGGGCCAAACAGAAGCTCAGCAACTACAAGGTGCCCAAGTCAGTCGAGTTCCGCGAACTGCCACGCAGCCCCGTCGGCAAGGTGCTCAAGCGCGTGATCCGCGACGCCTATTGGAAGAACGCCGGCCGCTCGATCTGACCGAACGCGCCATCCTGGAACAACACGCGGGAACACCAAGCGGGAACAACACGCATGAACTTCAAGACCATCGAACTCGACTACCGCGGCCCGGTGGTCTGGCTTTACCTCAATCGCCCCGAGGCGATGAATGCCATCTCCATCACGATGCAGCTGGAGATGCGCCAGGCCTGGCAGCTGCTACGCGAGGACCGCGCGGTGCGTGTCGTTGTCGTATCGGGCCGTGGCCGGGCATTCTGCGCCGGCGCCGACTTGAAGGCCGACGCACCCGGGCCCGCCGACGACGGCACGCCTTCGCCCGAATTCATCGACGTGGCCGAAGAGACCGACGCGGTGCTGGCGGCCTTTCCGAAGGCGGTGATCGCTGCGCTCAACGGCATCACCTGCGGCGGCGGCCTGGAAACTGCGCTGATGTGCGACCTGATCGTCGCGAAGAAGTCGGCCAAGGTCGGTGATGCCCACATCAACTTTGGCATGCTGCCAGGCGGCGGCGCCACGGTGCGCATCCCGCGCCTGATCGGACTGATGCGCGCACGCTACCTGATGTATTCGGGCGAGATGCGCAGCGCCGACGAGATGGAAGCCATCGGCCTGATCGCCAAGGTCTTCCCCGACGAAACTTTCGAGGCCGACGTGCAGGCGCTGGCCGACAAGCTGGCCTCGCGCAGCCCGTTGGCGCTGGCACGCATGAAACGGCTCATCAACGACAGCTACGACCAGACCACCGCCGCTTCTCTGCGCGCTGAAAAGCAAGTGGTACGCCAGCACATGAAGTCCGCCGACGCCGCCGAAGGCATGGCCGCTTTCAGCGCCAAGCGCCCACCGGTCTTCAAGGGCTACTGACACCAATTCCCAACGACTCACAGGACTCCGACCATGGACATTCAAGGCAAAGTCGCCGTCGTCACCGGCGGCGCATCCGGGCTCGGCCGCGGCACGGCGCAGCGGCTGCTGCGCGGCGGCGCTCGCGTCGCCATCCTCGACCTCGACGACACGCGCGGCCAGGCCTTCGCAGCCGAACACCCCGACCACGTGGTCTACCACCGCGTCGACATCAGCGACGGCGCCGCCGTGGCCGCCGTGATCGACGCTGTGCAGGCCACTTTCGGTGCGATCCATTTCTGCATCAACTGCGCCGGCATCGGCTCGCCCGGCCGCACCGTGGGCAAGAAGGGCCCGCTGCCGCTGGAAGACTTTGCCCGCGTGGTGAACGTCAACCTGATGGGCACCTTCAACGTCGTGCGCCTGGCCGCTGCCAAGATGCTCAACAACGCGCCCGAAGGCAAGAGCGGCGAACGCGGCGTGATCGTCAACACCGAGTCGATCGCCGCCTATGAAGGCCAGATGGGCCAGGCCGCCTACTCGGCCAGCAAGGCCGGCGTGGTGGGCCTGACGCTGCCGGTGGCACGCGACCTGGCGGCCTACGGCATCCGGGTATGCACCATCGCGCCAGGCCTGTTCGACACGCCGATGCTTGCCGGCGTTCCGCAACCGGTGATGGACCAGATCGTCAACCAGCTCGAATTCCCCAAACGCGCCGGCGACCCCGATGAATACGCCTTTCTGGCCGAGCACATCATCCAGAACGCCTACCTCAACGGCGCGGTGATCCGCCTTGATGCCGGAACCCGCCCGCCGCCGCGCTGAAGCCCGTTGTCGAGGCCTGCTGACTAACCATCAAAACGACTGGAGACAAGACATGCTGCATCATCCTGATTTGCGCCGCCGGCTGGCGCTGCTGGCCAGCGCCGTTAGCGTTCTGTGCGCCGGTGTATCGGCCCATGCCGCCGGCGAGCTGGCCATCACCGTCGGCGTACCGGGCACGCTGTCCGGCCTGCCGGTCCACCTGGCCAACGAAAAAGGCTACTTCCGCGAAGCCGGCCTGGACGCCAAGATCATCAGCCTGACCGCCGGCTCGGCAGCAGTGCCGCAACTGTTGGGCGGACAGCTGAACTTTGCCGCGATGGACACGGTGGTCACCTTGACCGCGCGCAGCAAGAACATCCCGCTGGTCATGACGGCGCCCAACACCGTGGGCATTGCCAATCCCGAGCGCGGCTTCGGCAACCTCGTCGCCGGCGCGGACAGCCCCGTCAAGTCGCTGAAGGACCTGGCCGGCCGCACCGTGGCCGTGAACCAGATCAACGGCACGGCCTGGGCCATCGCCCGCGGGACGCTGGACAACGCGGGCGTCGACTCCAGCAAGGTCCAATTCCTCGAGGTCCCGCCGCCCCAACTCGTCGCCGCGCTTCAACAAGGCCGCGCCGACGCGGCCGTGCTGTCCGAGCCCGGCACGTCGATGGCCACCAGCCAGGGCATGCGCCAGCTGAGCAATGTCGACGCCACGACGGTGGCCGGCAACCACACCTTCACCTTCGTCTCGGCAGAACCCTGGGTCAAGGCCAATCCGGAATCCGTGCGCCGATTCAATGCGGTGATGATCAAGGCCAATACCGAGTTGAACGGCAACCGCGAGCTGGCGGTGGCCCTGGCCTCGCGCCACACCAGCGTGCCGCCCGAGATCCTGGCCAAGGTCTTCATGCCCAACTTCGGCACGGTGCCCATCACACCGGAGACCCTGCAAAAAGTAGTCGCCGTTGCCATCAAGTACGGCGTGCTGCCGGCCGACAAGGTGCCGGTCCTGGACAGCGTCATCTTCAAGTGAAGCCCACGCTGCGTCGCACCGGCCACCCACCCACAACATCAATGCAGAGACACATGTCCCAAGTCCTCAACTCAGATCGTCGACGTTTGACGCTGGCCGCTGGAGGCCTTGTCGGGCTGCAAGCACTCATCGCCTGTGGTGGTGGCGATGATGATGCGATTGCCACCGCGCCGGTGCCGGCGCCCGCTCCGGCCGAAAGTCGCCTGTATGCGCTGCTGATCGATATCGTCGACCCCTCCAAGTTCGAGGCTGTGCTTCCCGCGCATGCCGCCTGGCTGGACAACAAGTTCAAGCAAGGCGTGTTCCTCGTGACCGGCGGCTTCGAAGGCGTCCCGAAAGCCTTCGCGATGTTCCACGCGGCGAACCAGGCTGCAGCTGAAGCGGTGATGGCCGATGAGCCGTTCCGCCTGGCCGGCGTCGCCAAGCAAGAGATCCTCGATTACAACCCGCGCTTCATCAACGCCGGATTCGCGCCCGTCGCCAAGTACGCCGGTGCTTCGACAACCACCGAGTTCGTGGCGCCGATCGCCCCAGGCAATCTTTATGTGATGCTCATCGACATCATTGCGCCGCAGCCCGAGTTCGAGAAGCTGCTGCCCAAGCACATCCCCTGGCTCGAATCGAAGTTCAAGCTGGGCGTGTTCGCCGGTTCCGGTGGCTTGGGGCCGGGTCCTCGCGCGTTGGCGTTCGTCAAAGCGCCCAGCGTGGCTACCGCACAAGCATGGCTCGCCGAGGATCCCCTGGTCATCGACGCTGCCGTCACGCAGCAGCTGCTGCAATTCACGCCACGCTTCCACGCCCCGGCATTCACGGCCGTTGTCGCTGGTACGCCATCGGTCGAAGTTCAGCCGAAGTAATGCCCGCCCAACGCAATCTCGCAATCCATGTGGTCCTACACCCCGCCTCTGCGTGACATGCAGTTTGTGATCGACGAGGTGCTGGGCGCCGGCCGGGGCTGGGACGAGATGCCTGACTTTGCCGGCATCGACATCGCTACGGCGCGCCAGATTCTCGAGGAAGCCGGCAAGTTCGCCGGCGAGGTGCTGGCGCCCCTCAACAGTCCCGGCGACCTGCAGGGCTGCAGTTGGCAAGAGGGCGCCGTCACCACGCCTTACGGGTACGCCGAAGCCTACCGGGCGTTCGTGCAAGGCGCGTGGCCTACGCTGGCCTGCGACCGCGCCGACGGCGGCCAAGGCCTGCCGCTGCTGCTGAATGCCGCACTGAATGAAATGCTGGCGGCTGCTAACCACGGTTGGACCATGTACCCCGGCCTCCTGA
>DATILH010000054.1:0-10944 GCA_035476655.1 Variovorax sp. | reverse complement strand
TCGCCTTGTGCTCCTCGCTCAGCGTCAACGCTGCTCGTCCAGTCCGTCGTGCCATGCCAGCCTCCAAAAGGAATCGCTGGGCAGGCATGATCGCACATGATCACATTTACGTAAATGTTTTAACGGAACGATGTACTAGGCGCTGGCCGACGGCGCCTTGCGCCCCGCGTGCCAGGCGCCATAGATGGCCACGAGGCCCGGCACCAGGATCAGCCCCCAGATGATCTTGTCCAGATGCTCGCGCACGAAAGGCAGGTTGCCGAAGAAGTAGCCTGCCGCCGCGATGCCCAGCACCCAGATGAGCGCGCCGGCCACGTTGTAGGCGGTGAACTTCGGACGACTCATGCTCGCCACACCCGCCACGAATGGCGCAAAGGTGCGGATGAAGGGCATGAAGCGCGCCAGGATGATGGTGACGCCGCCATAGCGCTCGTAGAACTCGTGCGCCTGGTTGAAGGCATTCTTGTTGAACCAGCGCGAGTTCTCCCACTGAAAGACCTTGGGCCCGAAATAGCGGCCGATGGTGTAGTTGCACTGGTCACCCAGGATGGCCGCGACCAGCAGCACGGTGCAGGCGATCGGAAAGCTCATCATGCCCACCCCGCACAATGCACCGACGATGAACAGCAGCGAGTCGCCTGGCAGGAAGGGCATCACCACCACGCCGGTCTCGACGAAGACGATGGCGAACAGCAGCGCATAGACCCAGGCCCCGTAGGCGGTGACGAAGGCCTCGAGATGCTTGTCGACGTGCAGGATGAAGTCGATGAGAAAGCTGATGATGTCCATGCGGCGATTATCGCGAGGCCGGATGCCTAGAATGCCCCGGTGAGCGCCCTTCCCTCTTCCAACAGCCCCCAGCGCCGTCCCATCCGCGAACTGCCGGACGAACTCATCAGCCAGATCGCCGCCGGCGAAGTGGTGGAGCGCCCGGCCTCGGTGGTGCGCGAACTGGTCGACAACGCCCTGGATGCCGGCGCGCGCCAGGTCGTGGTGCGCCTCCTGGCCGGCGGCGTGCGGCTGATCGCGGTCGAGGACGACGGCCAGGGCATTCCCTCTTCCGAACTGCCGGTGGCGCTGCGCCGCCATGCCACCAGCAAGATCGCCAGCCTGGTCGACCTGGAAACCGTGGGCACCATGGGCTTTCGCGGCGAGGCGCTGGCGGCGATCAATTCGATCGCCGAGCTGTCGCTGCATTCGCGCACGGCGGACAGCGGCGAAACCGGATGGTCGCTCGATGGGCGCTCGGGCGAGCTGCGGCCCATTGCCCGCGCCGTCGGCACCACCGTGGAAGTGCGCGAACTCTTCTTCGCCACGCCAGCGCGCCGCAAGTTCCTGAAAACCGACGCCACCGAACTCGCGCATTGCGTCGAGGCAGTGCGTCGCCACGCGCTGGCGCGCCCCGATGTCGGTTTCGCAATCTGGCACGAAGGCAAGCGCGTCGAGCAATGGCGGCCGGCCGCCGCGCTGGCGGGGCGCCTGGCCGATGCATTGGGCGAGGACTTCGTCACGCGCAGCGTCGCCGTCGACCACGCCGGCGGACCGGTGCGCGTGAGCGGCCGCGCCGGCATTCCGGACGCCGCACGCTCGCGCAACGACCAGCAGTTCTTCTACGTCAACGGCCGCTTCGTGCGCGACAAGGTGTTGGCCCATGCGGCACGCAGCGCCTACGAGGACGTGCTGCATGGCCAGCGCCAGCCGGTCTATGCGCTGTACCTGGAGATCGACCCGGCGCGGGTGGACGTCAACGTGCACCCGACCAAGATCGAAGTGCGCTTTCGCGATGGGCGCGAGGTGCATCAGGCGGTGCGGCGCGCGATCGAGAATGCGCTGGCGGTGCCGCGCGCGGGACAAGGCGTCACCGCGCAGCTCGCAGAGGCGGCAGTGCCCATTGCGCAGACACCACCGCAGCGCCCCTGGGCGCAGCCGGCCATGCACTTTGCGTCGGAGCGCCTGGGCGAGGGCGACAGCGCCGCCTTGTGGCCTAGCCGGCCCTACGAGGCACCCACACCCGCCGCGCCCGTCTTCGTGGCGCCGGTGCCCGATCCGGTGCAGCAAGCCGCCGACAACACCCAGCCCTGGCCGCTGGGCCGCGCCCTCGCGCAGCTGCAGGGCATCTACATCCTGGCCGAGAACGCTCAAGGCCTGGTCATCGTCGACATGCACGCGGCGCACGAACGCATCGTCTACGAGCGCCTGAAGACCCAGCTAGACGGCGCATCCATCGCCAGTCAGCCACTGCTGATTCCGGCCACCTTTGCCGCCACGCCGCAGGAAGTGGCCACCGCCGAAGCCTGCGCCGCCGTGCTGCCCGCGCTGGGCCTGGAGATCACGCCCTTCTCGCCCAAGACCCTGGCGGTTCGCGCCGTGCCGGCCACCCTGGCCGACGGCGACCCGGTCGAACTGGCGCGCAGCGTGCTGGCCGAACTGGCCCAGCACGATGCCAGCACGGTCGTGCAACGCGCCCAGAACGAACTGCTCTCCACCATGGCCTGCCACGGCGCAGTGCGCGCCAACCGCAAGCTGAGCCAGGACGAAATGAACGCGCTGCTGCGCCAGATGGAAGCCACCGAGCGCTCGGACCAATGCAACCATGGCCGGCCGACCTGGCGCCAGGTAACGATCCGGGACCTGGACGCACTGTTCCTGCGCGGGCGCTGACGGCCTACTGTTGGAATCCAGTCACGCCAACAGCTAGGGAAATCGCGAAGCCAGCGATCTCGCGCCACCTCATCGCGCTGTCGATGCGCTCTAATCCTGACTTGTAAACAGTTGTAACTTCAACAGGAAACAAGATGAGGTCTGGATTCGCAATCGGTATCGCCGCGATCGGCATTTTCTCGCGGGCTGCGCGGCCAAGCCGCAAGCGCCCGTGCCGCTCAGCGACAGCGCCTTGAGCTCGAAATCCGGCGAGGTTGGCATCGCCATGGTCGCGGTGCCCAAGCCCGACACACAGTTTCCCGGCGCCTCCTGCCTTTTGTGCTATGGCTTTGCCAGCGCATCCAATCTGACGCTGACCAAACACACTCAGACTCTGCCGATCGACGACCTCGCCAGATTGGGACAGGACGTTGCGGACACGCTCGGCCGCAAGGGTGTGGACGCCACCGTGTTGCGCGAGCCGCTGGCACTCAAGGATCTGCCCGATGCAAGCGGCAGCGCGCCCAACACCGCCAGCAAGGATTTCTCTTCGCTACGGGCCAAGCACAAGCTGGACAAGCTGCTGGTGATCGACCTGGCTACCGTGGGCTACCTGCGCACCTACTCGGCCTACGTGCCGACCAGCGACCCCAAGGCCACCGTCTCCGGTCAAAGCTACCTGGTCGACCTGAAGACCAACACCTACGACTGGTTCCAGCCCATCACCGTGTCAAAGAGCGCCGCAGGCGCATGGGACGAACCGCCCAAGTTCCCAGGGTTGACGAACGCGTATTTCCAGGCCGTGGAAACGAGCCGCGACAGCATCCTCAAGCCGCTTGCCGCCGGCGCCCGCTGAGCAAGCCGTGGCAGAACGGTTTCGCCCTTGCTTCAAGCATCGCAGGCTAGGCACGCTTGCGCTGGGCCTGGCATCTGTCGCAGCAACGTCGGCACAGGACGCGCCGCAGGCAGCGTCTGCCGCAGTGACTGCGGCGGCAACACACCCTGCGAGATGGTCACTCTCCCTGCCGGCCACCGACCCTCTGGTTTTCAAGGGCATCGCGAATCACGACGACGCCGGCATCGGCGCTGCGCCAATGCTCTATCCGGCCCCCAGCCTGGCGGGAGCCTTGGTCGCGGTCCTTGCGCATGCCGCGATTGCAGAGTCCGCCAAGAGCGCGCAAAAGGCCCAACTCCAGCGCAGCGCAGATGTCGTGCTTGGTCCCTACCAGCCGGTCCTCTCGACGCTCACGCATGCGGACCTGTTGCGCCGCTTGCCGCTACCACCGGCGAGCGAAACGGGCCAGACAGCATGGCGCGTTGAAAGCAAGCCGGTCTTCTCCTTGACCAGTGACGGCCGGGCGCTGCTTCTGGAAAACGAAGTGTCGGTCTACAAGATCGGCACGGCGCCGGCGGCAAGCTACCAGAGCATCGTCAGCGTCGTTTCCGGCCCGGTGAAAGAGGTCGACCCGCTGAACTTCTGGAGTGCCGATGAAGGCAAGCGCTTGCGAATCGAGACCGCAAGCTTGCTGCACGAGTCGGTGGAACTGGCGGTCGCGGCGGCCAATGGCACCTTGCCACCCGCCACCGAGGGCCACAAGACGTACAGGTACATGGAAGGTTCGACCGAAAAAGTCGAACGTGCGGAAGTGCTGACCAGCCGCTGCGGACGCGTCGTGCTGCGCACACTGCGCTCAACGCTGCTCTCGGTGCCCGGCGATCCGGGCACTGAACCCTGCACGGCCCGCCTGTAACACTTTTGCAGGACTGTCATCCGACAGCCTGGCACATCCGTTGCATGATGTCTTGCCCCGGGCCGACCAGACAAGCGGCGCGGACTTCAGGCTCCGTCCGCCGATCGATTGCCTTTCATCGCATGAAACGCTGGTCCCTGTTCGCTCTGGCTACCGTCCTCGTCGGCACCCTTGCCGGCGGCTGCTCCTCACTCGATGCGCACCAGCGCGAGTGGATCTTCCAGCCTAGCGATCGCAGCTGGGGCAATTCGGCCGCCATGACCGAGGGCATGGACGATGTCTGGATCGACTTCAAGTCTTCCATCAGTGGCGAACAGGCGCGCCTGCACGGCCTGTGGCTGGGCGGTAAGCCGGAATCGGCCGATACGCCCGTGCTCCTGTACCTGCATGGCGCCCGCTTCAACGTGGCTGGCTCGGCGCCGCGCATGCAGCGCATGCACGAGTTGGGCTTCTCGGTGCTGGCGGTGGACTACCGCGGCTTTGGCAAGAGCACCAAGGAACTGCCCTCGGAAGACTCGGCGCGCGAGGATGCCTTGGCCGCCTGGACCTGGCTGGCGGCGCGCCATCCGCAGCAGCCGCGCTACATCTTCGGCCACTCGCTGGGCGGCGCCATCGGCATCGACCTGGCCTCGCGCGTGCAGGATGAGAGCGGCACGATCGTCGAGGGCACCTTCACTTCCATCTCGGATGTGGTGGCGAGCTTCAAGTGGGGCTGGCTGCCCTTCTCTCCTTTCATCACCCAGCGCTTCGATGCGCTGGCGCGCGTCAAGGACATCGGCGCCCCGCTCCTGGTGGTGCATGGTGCGCTCGACAACCTGATCCGCCCCGAGCTCGGCCGCAAGCTCTACGAGGCGGCCACCGTGCCGAAGATGTTCGTCCTAGTGGAGGGTGGCTCGCACCACAGTACCAACACGGTGGGCGCGGCGCAGTACCGCGCCGCCCTCAACCAGCTGTTTCGCATGAAGCCCGCCACCGAGCCGGAAGACGACATGCAGGCGCTGGCCGTCGAGCGCACCCCCAGCTGATAACCTCGGGCGCATGTCGCCCCGCCCTGCTCTCGCTGCAACCTGGATCGGCCTTGCCGGCCCGACCGCCAGCGGCAAGACCGCGGCGGCGCTGGCATTGGCGCGCACCCGGGCCATCGAGATCGTCAGCGTCGATTCGGCCCTGGTCTACCGCGGCATGGACATCGGCACCGCCAAGCCCAGCGCGGCCGAGCTGGCCCAGGTGCTGCATCACCTGATCGACATCCGCGATCCACGCGAGAACTACAACGCCGGCGCCTTCGTGCGCGACGCCACGCAACTCATCAAAGAGATCCGGGCGCGCGGCCGGCTGCCGCTGCTGGTGGGCGGCACCATGCTCTACTTTCATGCGCTGATTCGCGGCATCGACGAGATGCCCAGCGCCGCGCCCGAAGTGCGCGCGCGCATCGAGGAAGAGGCCGCCGCGCTCGGCTGGCCGGCGATGCATGCACAACTGGCCGAAGTCGACGCATCGACTGCGACGCGTCTCTCACCCAACGACAGCCAGCGCATCCAGCGTGCACTGGAGGTCTGGCATGCCAGCGGCCGTCCCCTGTCGAGCTTTCATGCCGCGCGGGATGACGCGCACGAGACGGCAGCCCTGATCTCGCTGGAGCCGCAGGACCGCGCCTGGCTGCACCAGCGCATCGCCCAACGCTTCGACGCCATGCTGGCGGCCGGCTTTCTCGACGAGGTGCGCTCGCTGCGCGCGCGCAGCGATCTCAGCGCCGAGCTGCCTTCCATGCGCTGCGTCGGCTACCGCCAGGCTTGGGAGGCGCTGGACGGCGCCTGGCCCGCGACCGAACTGCGCGAACGCGGCATCGCGGCCACGCGCCAGTTAGCCAAGCGCCAGATCACCTGGCTGCGCGGCATGCCAGATCGGCACGTGATCGAAGCCAGCGCGCCCGATGCGGTGGCGCAGGTCGTCGCGCAAGTGGAGGCATGGATGGCGCAGGGCGTGGTGCAGGCACCGTGACGGGCGTGCTATCTGTCCAGGCACTGGCCAAGCGCTACGGCGAAGTGCCGGTGTTCGCCAATGTCTCCTTCGACGTCGCACCCGGCGAATTCGTCGCCATCGTCGGCGAATCGGGCGTGGGCAAGTCCACCCTGCTCAACTGCATGGCGGTACTCGACACCTGGGATGCCGGCCGAATCGAGCATGCCGGCGTCGACCTGGGCGCGCTCGATGGCGAGCAGCGTGCGCTCTGGCGGCGCGCGCGGGTGGGCTTCGTGTTCCAGGCCTTCCATGTGCTGCCGCACCTGGACGTGGCGCAGAACGTGGCACTGCCACTCATGCTGCAAGGCCGGCGCGACGACGCGCGGGTGGCGCAGATGCTGGCCGGCGTGGGACTGGAAGGCACCGGCGCTCGGCTGCCGCAGCAGCTCAGCGGCGGCCAGCTGCAGCGCGTCGCCATCGCCCGCGCGCTGGTGCACCGGCCCTCACTGCTGCTGGCCGATGAGCCCACCGGCAACCTGGACCCCGGCACCGCCGCCAAGGTGATGGACCTGCTGGCCAGCCAGACCCGCGAGCACGGCGCCTCGCTGGTGCTGGTAACGCATTCCGAAGCGGCGGCCGCGCGGGCTGATCGCGTGCTGCACCTGCGCGCCGAAGGCATCAGCGGCTAGCCCTGGCCGTCGTTGAGAAGCCAGCGCTCCCGGCTGAGCCGGTACAGGCAGTGCCTCTTCAGCGTGCTGCCTTCCGGCAATGCGGGATTGGGGTGATCGAAGTCTTCGTTGGCATTGCTCATCCCGACGTGTTCCATCACCGCGCGCGAAGGCAGGTTGACGAGCGCGGTGAACGAGACGATCTCGGGCAGCATCAGCCGCTCTAAGCCCACCCGCAGCGCCGCCTTGGCGCCCTCGGTGGCATGGCCCTTGCCCCAATGCTCCCTGGCCAGGCGGTAGCCGAGTTCCACGCACGGCATGAACGGCAGCGCCCTCCTGGGAACGGACAGGCCGATGAAGCCGATGAAGCTTCCGGTCTTGCGTGACTCCACCGCCCAATTGCTCCACCCTCGGTCCTCGAGTGCGGCTTGCCAGGCGTCGATGTCGCGATCGCTGGCCTCGCGCGACATCAGGCCGGGGAAGAAACGCATGACGAGCGGATCCGCGTTCAAGGCGGCGTACGGTTCGCGATCCGAGTCTCGCCACTGACGAAGGTGCAAGCGCTCGGTCCTGACCTCGATCGGCGTCGGCATGCTGGCAATTGTGCTGGAATGGAGAAGGTCTGGTGTCGAAATCGCGCGCCGCCAAGCGTCATTGGCTTGAGCGATCCTGCTCGAACAAGGAGTTGACCATGGAATATGCGTTGATGTTCTACGAAGCGTCCACCGACTTCGCCAAGCGCGAAAGCGCCGATGCCCCGGCCTACTACGGCAGCTGGATGGCCTATATCGACGCCATCGACAAGGCCCGCATCCGGGTCGCAGGCGGCGGCCTGCAGCCGCCCATGACGGCCACCTCGCTGCGCCTGCGCGGCGACAAGCGCCAGGTGCAGGACGGCCCCTTTGCCGACACCAAGGAGCAACTCGGCGGCTTCGTCGTCATCGAGGTGGCCGACCTCGACGCCGCGCTGGAATGGGCGGCACGCGCGCCCTGCGCCTCGACCGGCGGGGTCGAGGTCCGGCCGCTGCTCAAGCCGCCAGGGGCGTGAACACTACCGCCGCGCACCAGGCGGCCGAGCGGGCCGCCCGCCAGTCCTATGGGCGGCTGGTGGCCATCCTCGCGGCGCGCACGCGCGACATCGCCGCCGCGCAGGACGCGCTGGCCGATGCCTTCGCGCGCGCCCTGGAGCGCTGGCCGCGCGACGGCGTTCCGGAGCAGCCGGAAGCCTGGCTGCTTCAGGTGGCGCGCCACCGCACGCTCGATGCCTGGCGCCATGCGCAGGTCGAGGACGCGGCGGCGCAGACCCTTGAGCTGCTGGCGCAGGCCGACGACGGCGATGCACTGCCGGCCGGTGCCGTGCCCGACGAGCGCCTGCGCCTGCTCTTCGTGTGCGCCCATCCGGCCATCGACGCAGCCGCCCGTGCGCCCCTGATGCTGCAGGCGGTGCTGGGGCTGGACGCGGCGCGCATCGCCAATGCCTTCCTGGTGGCGCCGGCCACGCTGGGCCAGCGCCTGGTGCGCGCCAAGGCGCGCATCCGCGCCGCCGGCATCGGCTTCGAATATCCACGCCCGGGCGAGTTGCCACGGCGCCTGCAGGACGTGCTGGACGGCATCTACGCCGCCTACGGCACCGGCTGGGACGATGTCGAGGGGGCCGACGCCACACAGCGCGGCCTGACGAGCGAAGCCATCGAGCTCGGACGCATTCTTTGCGCCCTCATGCCCGACGAGCCCGAGCCGCGCGGCCTGCTGGCGCTGATGCTCTTTTGCGAAAGCCGCGCACAGGCGCGGCGCGATCCGAACGGTGCCTATATGCCGCTGGACGCACAGGACACGCGGCGCTGGGACCACGCGATGCGCAGCGAAGCCGAGCAGCAACTGGCCCGGGCCGCGCTGTGCGCCGCCCTGGGTGCCTACCAGTTGGAGGCGGCGATCCAGTCGGCCCACACGCAACGCCGCCTGGGGGCGCCGGTGCCCATGCTGTCGCTGGTCGCGCTCTACGACGGCCTGCTGGACCTGCGCCCGAGCATCGGCGCCCGCGTCAGCCGCGCCTGCGCGCTGGCCGGCGCCAGCGGCCCGGCCGCCGGCCTGCAGGCGCTCGATGCCATCGACGCGGCGCAGGTCGCCAGCTACCAGCCTTTCTGGGCGGCGCGGGCGCACCTGCTCGGCGCCAGCGGCGATGCCGAGGCGGCGCGCGCCGCCTATGCGCGCGCCGGCGGACTCTCGGCCCAGCCGGCGGTGCGCGCCTGGCTGGCGGCGGCAGCCGCTCGCCTGCCATAGTCGGGTGCCCATGCTGCCCCTTCTTCAAACCTTTTCCTGGCGCGAACTCACCCACCATCCCTGGCGCAACGCCGCGGCGGTGATTGCGGTGATGCTGGGCGTGGCGCTGGCCTTCTCGGTGCATCTCATCAACGCCTCGGCGCTCGACGAATTCGCCAGCGCGGTGCGCTCGGTCAACGGCCAGCCCGACCTGGAACTGCGCGCCGCTCAGGGCGGCTTCGACGAAAGGGTCTTCGCCAGGGTGGCCGCGGATCCGCAGGTGACGCTGGCCAGCCCGGTGCTGGAAACCCACGCGCAGCTTCTGCTGGCCGGCCGCCGTATCGGCCTGCGCGTGCTGGGCGTGGATGCGCTGACCTTGCCGGACATCGCGCCGGCCCTGGTGCCGCAACGAGCTGCCGACGCGGATCGACTCGCGCTCTTCGCGCCGGGGCAGGTCTTTCTGAATGCGGCAGCGCAGGCGGCGGTCGGGGCCGACACGAAGTCCATCGACATCCAGTCGGGCGCCAGCACGCACAGGCTGGCGGTGGCCGGCAGCGTGACGGCGGGCGGCGCTGCCCTGGCTGTGATGGACATCGCCGCCGCGCAGGACCTGTTCGAGCGCGGCGGCCAGCTCACGCGCATAGACATCCGCCTGGCGCCGGGTGCCGACCGCGCGGCCTTCGTGCGCGCGCTCGAGCAATCGGCCGGCTGGCCAGCCGGCTTGCGCATCGCCGAGCCGGGCGATGCGGCGCAGCGGGTGAGCAACCTGTCGCGCGCCTACCGAGTCAACCTGACGGTGCTGGCGCTGGTGGCCCTTTTCACCGGCGCCTTCCTCGTGTTCTCGGTGCTATCGCTCGCGGTGGCCAAGCGCGCGCAACAGTTCGCGCTGCTCGGCGTGCTGGGCCTGACGCCGCGCCAGCGGCTGCGGCTGGTGCTGCTCGAATCCGGCGCACTGGGCCTTGCCGGCAGCCTGGCTGGCATCGCGCTGGGCACCGGCCTGGCAGCGCTGGCGCTGCGCCTGCTGGGCGGCGACCTGGGCGGCGGCTACTTTCCGGGTGTGGCGCCCAGCCTGCGCTGGAGCAGCGGCGCCGCGCTGGTCTATGCCGCGCTGGGGCTCCTGGCGGCGCTGGTAGGCGGCTGGTGGCCGGCGCGCTCGGCGCAGGCGCTGCCGGAAGCGCTGACGCTCAAGGGCCTGGGCGCCATCCATGCGGCGCCGGGCTCGCCGCTGGCGCGCTGGCGGGGTGCGGCGCTGATGCTGGCCGGCGGCCTGCTGGCGCTGGCGCCGCCCTTGTTCGGCGTGCCGATCGCCGCCTATCTCGCAGTCGGTTTCCTCCTGGTGGGCGGCATCGCCACCTTGCCGGTGCTGATCGGCCTCCTGTATGACCGCCTGGCGCCGCGGTTCGCCCAACGCGTACTGCCGATGCTGGCGCTGGAGCGCGCGCGCCGCATGCGCGGCAGCGCGGCGGTGGCCGTCAGCGGCGTGGTGGCCAGCCTCAGCCTGGCGGTGGCGCTCACAGTGATGGTGGCAAGCTTTCGCGACTCGGTGTCGCATTGGCTCGACGCGGTGCTGCCGGCGCAGCTCTATGTGCGCGCCGCCGGCAGCGGCAGCAGCGCCGCCGGCGCGCTGGACAGCGCGCCATTCGATCCAGGCTTCGTCCAGGCGG
>DATILH010000053.1:0-3672 GCA_035476655.1 Variovorax sp. | reverse complement strand
AAGAGCGCCGAGGTCACCATCCAGGACCGCGGGCCCCACGTGAAGGGGCGCATCGTCGACCTGTCGCCCGCCACCGCCGAACAGATCGGATTGACACGCAAGAAGGGTGTGGCGCGGGTCGAAGTAGCGCCGATCGCGGTGCCCATGCCCGATGGGTCGGTGAAGCCGGGGGCGGGGAGTCTTGAGGAAGGCGGTTCCTGAAGGGCTCGCGACACGATAAAGGCGCAATGCTGTCATGCCGGGCTCGACCCGGCATCCATGTCTCTCAAGTGGCGCTCTGCGTGAACCAGCATGGATGCCGGGTCAAGCCCGGCATGACAACGGGGGGTGATCGCTCACCGCGCCCGATGCACATCACTCTCCATCAACATCGCCTTGACGAACGCATTGGCCGCCGCCGACAGCGATTCGCGTCGCCGCGTGATCAGGCCATAAGGGTCGAGCTTGCGCGGCAGGCGCAAGGGCAGGATGCTGAGCAGGTGCTTTCCGGCGTAGTGGTTGGCCACGGAAGTCGGCACGACGGCCAGCATCTCCGTGTGCTGGACCAGCGTGGTCGTCATCAGCACGGCCGAAGTCTCGACGATGCTTTCGGGTGATGTCAGGCCGCTTTCGGCGAAGGCCAGTTCCAGCAGCTCGCGCATCGGGCTGCCGCGCGGTTGCAGCACCCAGCCGTAGCCCATCAAGGCCTTCAGGCTGGTCTGGCGCGCCTTGGACAGCGGGTGGTCATAGCCGGCCACCACCGAGAGCGACTCTTCGCCCAGCAGCTCGAAAGTAAAGCTGCCGCGCTCCACCCGCTCGGTGAGCCGGCCGATCACCACGTCGAGCGTGCCCTGTTCCAGGTGGCCCATCAGCACGTCGCTGGTGTCCACCGTCACGCTGATGTCCATCTTCGGGTGCTGGCTCTTGACCGTGGCAATGGCCCGCGTGAGCATTTGCGGCACCGGCGCCATGATGCTGCCGACGCGCACGCGGCCCAGGTGGCCGGTCTGCAGGCCATCCAGCGTTTCCTGCAGGCGATGGCTCTCACTGATCGCCAGCCGGGCGTGCTGCACCACCGCCTCGCCCACGAGCGTGGCGATGACGCCCTTGGAGTGGCGCTCGAACAGCGCGGCGCCCATCTGCGATTCGATTTCCTGCAAGGCCTTGGTGACCGCCGGCTGCGAGATCGCCAGCTGCTCGGCGGCCTTGCGCAGATTGCCCAGGTCGTTGAGCGCCACCAGGATTTCGCAGTGGCGCAGGCGCATGAAGCGCAGGCGGGGTGGCGCGGAGTGCATGGTGGCGCCGATTCTATTTGGTTATTGCCAGTTTCCAAAAATTCAGTAGTAAGTTATCAACCCAACTCCTAAGCTTTGCACCCATCAAGACAAGGAGACAAGAAGCATGTGGTGCAGGCCGGTTCTCGACGCCATCGTTTGACTGCGATGCGTCTCGTCCAATTCGAAGCAGCCCGTAGCCGGCGCCAGGTCGGTGTCGTCGAAGGTGCCAGCGTGCTGGCCGTCAACGGCGTGACCACCATGCATGGCCTGGGCACGCTGGCCATCCAGGAAGGGCGCAGCCTGCAAGAGCAGGTGCTGGCCCTGGGCACCGGCGCCGCGCACGACTACGAGGCGCTGCTCTCAGGGCTGCGCGTGCTGGCACCGCTGGACCATGCCGACCCGGCCCACCTGCTGGTTTCGGGCACGGGCCTCACGCACGTGGGCAGCGCGGCCACCCGCGACAAGATGCACCAGAAGGCGCAGCCCGCGCAAGATGGGTTCACCGACTCGATGCGCATGTTCAAGTGGGGCGTGGCGGGCGGCCGGCCCTCAGCCGGCGAGCCCGGCGTGCAGTCCGAGTGGTTCTACAAGGGCGACGGCTCCATCGTCGTGCGACCGGGCCAGGCCTTGCCCGTGCCGCCTTTCGCGCAAGACGCCGGCGAAGAGCCGGAGATCGCCGGCCTGTACCTGGTGGGCCCCGACGGCAAGCCTTACCGGCTCGGTTTCGCGCAGGGCAACGAGTTCAGCGACCACGTGATGGAGCGCAGGAGCTATCTGTACCTGGCGCATTCCAAGCTGCGCCATTGCAGCTTCGGCCCGGAACTGCGCACCGGGCCGCTGCCGGCCCACCTGTCGGGCATCAGCCGCATCCGGCGCGAAGGCCGGGTGATCTGGGAAAGGGAATTCCTCTCCGGCGAAAAGAACATGTGCCACACGCTGGAGAACCTTGAGTACCACCACTTCAAGTACGCGCAGTTCCTGCGGCCCGGCGATGCGCACGTGCATTTCTTCGGCACCGCCACGCTGTCGTTCGCCGATGGCCTGGGCACGCAGGCCGGCGACGCCTTCGAGATCAGCGTGCCGGGCTTCGGCGCCCCGCTGATCAACCCCACCGAATTTCGCGAGAGCGCGCTGCCACCGGGCGCCGTGGTCTCGCTTTGAGCCTGTAGTCCACAACATTCCCTGGAGACATCGACATGAAACGCCTTTCCTTCCTCAAGCTGGCGCTCGCCACCGCCGCCATGGTCTGCGCCACGCTTCCCGCGCAGGCCCAGACCCGCATCCGCTTCGCCCACGCCGGGCCCGAGACCGCATCGCAGCACCTGGCCGCGCTCGAGTTCGCGCGCCTGGTCAAGGAACGCAGCAAGGGCCAGCTCGAAGTGCAGGTCTATCCCAGCAGCCAGCTGGGCAACGATTCCACCGTGCTGGGCGCGGTGCGCGGCGGCACCATCGACATGATGATGGCGGGCAGCGGCAACTTCTCGGGCCTGGCATCCAGGTTCGAGGTGCTCGACATCCCCTTCCTGTTCCGCAATCCGGCCCATGCGTATGCCACCGTGGACGGCGGCGTCGGCCAGGGCCTGATGAAGGAACTGGAATCGCATGGCTTGAAGCAGCTGGCGTTCTGGGAAGTGGGCTTTCGCTCCATCACCACCAAGAACCGCGCCGTGCGCGGCCCGGACGACGTCAAGGGCCTGAAGATCCGCACCATGGGCAACCCGGTCCACATCCAGGCCTGGAAGCTCCTGGGCAGCAACCCCTTGCCCATGCCCCTGGGCGAGCTGTACCAGGCGCTGGAGTCGGGCGCCGTGGATGCGCAGGAACACCCGGTCGACATCACCTACGCGGCCAAGTTCTACGAAGTGCAAAAGCACCTGACGCTGACCAAGCACGCCTTCACGGCGATGCCGGTGGTGTTCAGCAAGCAGAAGTTCGACGCACTCAAGCCCGAACTGCAGAAGGTGCTGGTCGATAGCGCCGGCGACGCCAAGCTGTTCCAGCGCACGTCGAACCAGAAGAACGAAGCCGGCATCGTCGCCGAGCTGCGCAAGCAGGGCATGACCGTGATCGAGACCTACGACCCGGCGCCCTTCAAGGCCATCGTGGGCGATGCGGTGCGCAAGAGCTATGTGGCCAAGAACGGGCCCGAGCTGCTGGCCGCTGTGGACGCGGTGAAGTGAATTCACTCCCTCCCCCTCCGGGGGAGGGCAGGGGTGGGGGCTGGCGTGCCAACGATGCCCCCACCCTAACCCTCCCCCGAAGGGGGAGGGGACAAGATAAACAGGAGACAAGAATGAAACCCAACCTGCTCACGCGCAGCGTGGAGTGGCTGCTTATTGCCTTGCTCGGCGTGATGGTGGTGCTGGTGTTCGGCAACGTCGTGCTGCGCTACGCCTTCAACTCCGGCATCGTCTTT
>DATILH010000052.1:0-3031 GCA_035476655.1 Variovorax sp. | reverse complement strand
GAACTGAAGATTCTCGCGGCAGGTCAGCTCCGGGTAGAAGGCGTATTCCTGCGGCACCCAGGCAATCGACGGTGCGGCGGCGCCCGGGTGGCGAATGCTGCCGCCCTGCGGCGTGCGCAGCCCCGCGAGGAGGTTGATGAGAGTCGACTTGCCGGACCCGTTGGGGCCTAGCAAGCCCACGGCCTGCCCCCGAGCCAGCCGCAGGTCGACACCGCGCAGCGCGGGCTCGGCTTGCCCGGCGTATCGGTAGACCAGTTGCTGCGCTTCGAGGACGGTGCCGTCGGCGCTCATTGCACCGATGCGTCCGGCGAGTGATGCACCTGTGGCGCCGCCAGCGGCGCAGCGGCCAGGGGCACGCTGCGGCCCGGCAGCACGGTGGCGCCTTGCAGGCTGCGCCACAGGCCCAGCGGGGCCATGCCCTTCAACAGCAGCCGGCGCGCGACCATCACCACGATCTTCGCGATGTCGATGACCGGCCGGAAATGGCTCGCGCGCGCGTGCACCGGATAACGCCCCGGGATCGCCACGGCCAGCGTCGTATGGCCGCGGCCCGCGGCCTCGATCAATATCTCGCTCTCGAACGTGAAGCGGCTGCCGCGCCCCTGGCCGCTCAACGCGATGCGCATCACGTCACTCGAGTAGACGCGAAATCCCGATTGCGAATCGGCGATCGGGTGCCCCGCTGCCCACGAGATCCAGAAACAAGCGAAGCGGTTGGCACGGTAGCGCGCCGGCGGGAACTGCGCGCGATCGTGCAGGCGAGAGCCGATCACGATGCGTTCGGGGTGGTGGCGCCACGCCGCCAGCAGGCCGGGCACGTCGGCCGGGTCGTGCTGCCCGTCGCCGTCCAGTGCGATGACGCAATGCGCCTCCTGCGACAAGGCGTAGTCGAAGGCAGTGCACAGGCTGGCCGCCTTGCCCTGGTTCTGCGCGTGCACCAGCAGCGTCAAGGGCAAGCCTTCCAGCTGCGCGCGCGTGCCGTCGCTGGAGCCGTCGTCCACGATGATGACGCGCGGGCATCGCGCCAGCGCCTCTTGCGCCAGGGCCCGTATCGTGCGCGCTTCCTGGTAGGCGGGAATCACGATCCACACGCCGTCGTAGGACGGCCGGTTGGGGTCTTCTATTGGGGTTTGCATACTTCTCTTGCTCAATAAAGGCCGCCGTTGACCCCGATCACCTGGCCCGTCACGTAGCTGGCGGCATCGGACGCGAGGAAGGCCACGACCGCAGCCACCTCCTGCGGGGTGCCCGCGCGACCGGCCGGCACCATGGCCTTGACTTTTTCGGGCGGGAAAGCGGCCTGCGCCATGCCGGTATCGATCACGCCCGGCGCGACAGCGTTGACGGTGATGCCCCGCCCTGCCAGTTCGATCGCCAACGACTTGGTGGCACCGTGCAAGCCGGCCTTGGCCGCCGCGTAGTTGGCCTGGCCCCGGTTGCCCGCCTGCCCCGCCACCGAACTGATGTTGACGATACGGCCCCAGCGCGTGCGCACCATCGGCAGCAGCAGCGGTTGGGTGACGCGAAAGAACCCGTTCAGATTGGTGTCGATGACTTCATCCCAGACTTCGGCTGTCATGCCGGCCATCAGTGCATCGCGATGCAGGCCGGCATTGTTGACCAGGATCTGTATGGGCCCACGGTCCAGCAGCGCTTCCACGGCCGCTTGCACCTGCGCGGCATCGGACAAGTCGAACGCGACCGCATCCGCCTGACCCCCTGTCGCGACAATTTCGCGGGCGACCGCCTGGGCGCGATCGATGCCACGGTTCGCGTGCACGATCACATGCGATCCTTGGGCCGCCAGAGCGCGGCAGATGGCCGCGCCGATCTCGCCGCTGCCGCCGGTCACAAGCGCGCGTCTTGCGCTCAGGGATGGTGCCGCTGTCATGGTGCTTCGGGCGTCGTGAACGCCACGATCAGGCGGCCGCTGGCCACAGCCTGACCGGCGCTCGCCACATCGAACGCGTAGAGGCAACCGGTGGCGAGGCGGCCCAGGAGCTCGGCGTGCACGGTGACCTGCGCCGCGCCGGACGGAAAAGAGCACATGCGCAGATCCACGTCGGCCAGTTTGGCGAGCATGCCGTCGCGCGCATCCTGCACCCCGTCGAGCAAGGCGCCGTGCACCGCCACCGCCTGCGCCGCGTACTCGCAGGCCGCAATCGCCGGAACGCGGCCGTCGCGCGCAAGAGGATGCCCAGGGCCGGGCCCCGCGCTGCTGCAGGCGATATGCGATGCATCCCACGCCGTGACCGCATCCAGCAGGCACATGGCACCGGCGTGCGGCACGAGCGTTTCGATCTGCGCGCGGCCGGGCATCATGAAGTGCCTCCGTCCGTTCGCCGCAAGGTGAGCAACTGCGCGCCCAGCGAGAGCCGGCATGCGGTGCCGGCCTCGGCATCGAGCAGGCCGAGCGCTGCCAGTCCGCGCGCGCTGCTGTGGCCGGCCCAGGAAGCGGGCAGCCACGTGGGCAACGGCTCCGGCACTCGCAGTTCCGGCTCCACCGCCAGCGTGAACGAACCCAGCACCGGCACACCCTCCCCCGGCGAACCGCAGCGGATGATCCACGTGCTGGCCGTGGCCTCTTCGACGGGCAGCACTTCATTCATGGGGGACGGCATGGCCGGATCGTAGGCCACCAACATGACAGGCTCGCCGGAGGCCATGGATTCGGTCACCGCGCACAGCAGCCCGGCGGCGAAACTCTCCAGGCCCATGCTCAGGGCCGTGGTGGGCTGGCGATTGCGCCATGCGATCGAGAAATAGCCCGAGGGCGCGTTCAACACCGAGTTCGGAAACAGGAGCGGAGACACCTGGCGCGTGGTGCCCAGCGTCTCCAACATCTGCTGGCAGACCTCACCGGTGCCCTCGTCGGTAGCGAACACCGAACGCAGCGTTTCCACCGGGAAAGGGCTCGCTTCCAATGCCTGCGAGATACAGGCCAACGCCAGGCGCACCGCCTGGCTCGCGCGCCGCCGCTCGTGGCTGGGCAGCATCGCCGGGCTGGGCAGTTGCAGTGGCGTCGCGGCGC
>DATILH010000051.1:0-18530 GCA_035476655.1 Variovorax sp. | reverse complement strand
AGATCGTGTGCTGCAACTGGAGAGGGTCGCCTCCATCTCGCACACGCGCTTTCGCACGGGCTTGGAGAACTACTTCGCCAGCGCCGACTCGCAGCGCGATCTTTACCTCGAGAGGCGCCAGGCCATCGAGCTGCAATTGCGCCAGGAGGTCAACACGGTCAACCTCTACAAGGCCATGGGGGGCGGTTGGGACGAGGTGCTGCCCGAGCGCAGCACCAGTGCGGTGGCCGTGCGTACGGCGAACTGAGGCCGATCAGCGCGCGTGAATGCCCTGCGCGTGCAACATCGCCTTGAGCCGCCGCACCTCGCGCTCCAGTTCGATGATCAGCGCAGCGGCGTCCAGGCCGACGCCCAAGTCGCGCTCCAGGCGCCGAGCCTCCAGCGCACACTGCAGCGCGGCGCTCTGAAAGCGCCATTCGCCTGGTGCCTGCTCTCGGCCATCGACCTCGACGATGCCTACTTCCACCAGTTCGACCACCCAGTCGAGCCCGGCGCCGCAGGCGTGCGCGAGTTCATCGGCCTGCAGCGGCTCCGAGGCGCTGACGGCGGTGGCGACATGAGAAATGGTGGCCATGGTCTTCAGACTCCAAGATGGCGGCGTGGCTCGAAGGCGGCGGTGGCGCGGCCCAGCTCTTCATAGGCTCGGCGCGCCGCTTCGCTGCTCTCGGCCGGCGGCAGCACGATGTCGATCAGGAGGTACAGGTCGCCCGGCGTCTTGCCGGCCAGGCCGCGGCCCTTCAGCCTCAGCTTGAGGCCGTTGCGGGCATTACGCGGCACCGTCACCTCGACCACGCCGCCGGTGGGCGTAGGCACCTGCACCTGCGCGCCGAGCGCGGCCTCGCTGGGGGTGACCGGCAGCGTCATGTACAGATCGCGCTCTTCCACGCGGAACAGCTTGTGCGGCGCGATGCGCACCTCCAGGTACAGGTCGCCCGCCGGCTCGCCGCCGTGGCCGGGCATGCCTTGGCCGGCCAGGCGGATGTACTGGCCGGGATGCATGCCGGGCGGGATCTTCACGTGCAGCGTCCGCGGCTTCCATTGCGCATGGCCCTGGTCGTCGACATCGAGGGCACGCAGGGTGATCTCGCGCTCGGCGCCCTGCAGCGCATCCTCCAGCGAGATCTCGATGGCCGCATGGTGGTCCTCGCCGCGCGCACGGAAGTTCTGGCGCGCGGCGCCGCGGCGCTGGGCGGCGCCGAAGATCGAGGAGAAGAATTCGCTGAACTGCGCGTGGTCGGCCGGCCCTTCTCCCGGGCCGCGATGGAATTCGAAGCCCTCGTCCCAGCCCGGCGGGGGCTGGAAGTCGCCTTGCGGGCTGCCGCCGCGCGCCACGCGGTCGGCCAGTTGGTCATAGGCAGTGCGCTTTTCCTTGTCGCGCAGCACGTCGTAGGCTTCGTTCACCTCGCGCATGCGCGCCTCGGCGTCCGGCTCCTTGCTGACGTCGGGGTGGTATTTGCGGGCGAGCTTGCGGTAGGCCTTGCGCACCTCCTCTTCGGAGGCACTGCGTTCCAGGTCCAGGGCGGCGTAGTAGTCCTTGAAGTCCATGGCGTGCGGGTTCGGGGCAGCGGACTTGAAGGCACTCAGGCGATGGCCGAGCCTTCCTGGTCCGTCGCCGGGTGCTGCGACAAGGGGCGGATCGTCCAGTTGGGGCCGCTGCGCTCGAAACGCAAGGGCTGGGCATTGCCGAGCAGTTGCAGATCCAGCGCGATGCCCAGCATGGCCGTGAGCGCATAGAGCGAGCCGCCATGCGCCACCACCAGCACCGGAGCGGGCAGCGCCAGGGCCTGCGCCAGCGCGGCCTGCTTGCGGCGCATGAACGCGAGGAGTGTCTCGCCGTTCTCCGGCTCGCAGGTCCAGTCGATCCTGGCCGAGGAGGTGCCGATCAGCGCCCCGAAGTTGCGCTCGCGCAGCCCCTGGGCGGCCTGCGGGGCCACGCCGTGGTGCGCTGCCACCGTGTGCGCGGTGTCGAAGGCGCGCCGTGCATCGCTGCAGACGATGCTGCGGATCGGCTCGCCGGCCAGCAGCGTTGCTGCCTGGCGCGCCTGCTCTAGCCCGACTTCGTTCAAGGGCTCGTCGGGTGCCTGGAAGATGCGCAGCGCGTTGCGCGAGGTCTGGCCATGGCGCAGGAAGTAGAAGTGGTCGCACTCGGGCGCCAGCGGATGCAGGGCGCCCAGGCGCGCGAATTCCTGGAGGGCAAGGCTCATGGTTAAAGCTTGGGGATGCGAAGGGTCTTGGAAATCATCAATGTGCCCGAGAGCGCGAACAGCACCACCAGCGGATGCAGGAGCCAGGGGCCCAGCTGCCAGGCGCCGCCCCAGATGGCGTCGCCGATCCGGCCCTGCCAGGCCGCCAATGCCAGCACGCCCACCAGCGCCACGCTGGTGGGAATGGGCGTGCCCTCGAAGTACTTGACCTTGTCCGCGCCTTCCGACAGCGCCTCGGCCGTCACGTTGTAGCGCGCCAGCCGGCTCACGCCGCAGCAGACGAAGTAGATCAGCACCATGCAGTCCCAGCCGCCGTCCAGCCCGGCGGCAAAGCCCAGGGAGGCCGGCATCACACCGAAGGAAATCACGTCGGCCAGCGAGTCCAGCTCGCGTCCCAGGGCCGACTGCGTCTGGCGCCAGCGCGCGATGCGACCGTCGAACACATCGAAGATGAAGGCAGCCGGGGCCAGCAAGGCCGCCCACAGGAAGTGCGAGAGCTGGTGGCTGGCCACGTAGGCCATGCACAGGAAAACGGCGCCGACGCCGCAGGCGGCATTGCCCAGGGTGAACACGTCGGCCAGGTGAAAGCCGCGGATCATCGAGAAGTGCTTGCGCGGCTTCGGGTCGGCCTTGGGCGAGAGGGTGGCCATGGCAGTCCTCCTACTTGGCTTCAGCAAGGGGCAGCCACGATGCGCGCGAAGCGCTGCAGCAGCGAGGCGGCCTCGGGCGTGGCGCGCACGCCGTCGCGCAGCGCGGCGCCATTGTGCTGGGCGCCTGCCGCGATGTCGATGTAGCCGCGGATTGCCTCTTCATCGAACTCCGGATGGAACTGCACGCCCCAGGCCGACTCGCCCACGCGAAAGGCCTGGTGCGCTTCGAAGGCGTTGCCGGCCAGGCACACCGCGCCGGGCGGCAGCTTCAGGGCGCTCTGGCGGTGCACCACATGCGCGGCAAAGCGCTCGGGCAGGCCCTGGAACAAGGGGTCCTGCGCCGCCGCCTCGGTAGTTTCGACGGCCACGGTGCCGATTTCCATGGCCACCGGATGGTCGCCGGCCTCGCCGCCCAGCGCATGCGCGAGCAACTGGTGGCCATAGCAGATGCCCAGCACCGGAACCTGCGCGCCAACCAGTCCGGCCAGCCAGGCGGCGGCGCGTTCGCTCCAGGGCTCGCGGTGCGAGACCATGGAGTGCGAGCCGCTCACGACCACGCCGGCAATCGAATCGGCGGCAGGCAGGGCGTCGCCGCGGCGTGGATCGAGCACGACGAGCGGCAGATCGGCGGCGCCCAGGCCGTCGGCAATCCAGTGTTCGAAATCGCCGCGCGCTTCGCGCAGGGCCGGGTAGGTGTCACCGGTCTTCAGGATGACCAGGGGGCGGGGTGCATGCATACCCGCCATGATGCCCCAGCGTGGGGGCATCTGCCTGTCGCCGACCTTGTTCAGCGCAGGCCAAAGAAGGAGAGAACGGCCACGACGACCACAACCAAGCCGACGATGTAGATGATGGAGTTCACGGCGCACGCCTCCTGTTTTGAGAAGGCTCCAGCATCGGCCCTGCCCGGCGATCCGGACGTCGGCAAGGCGCGGACCTGCGTGTAGGACACGCCGGTCCGTTCGCCGCCCCATTCAGGCCTTGCGCTCGTCCTTGAGCTGCGGCAGCTCGGTGCCGGTGGAGGGCGCGAGCAGGCCGGTCTTGACGTAGGTCATCAGCTTGTCGCGCGTGTCCACGATGTCGAGGTTGCGCATGGTCAGCTGGCCGATGCGGTCGGCCGGCGAGAAGGGCGCGTCTTCCACCTTCTCCATCGACAGGCGCTCGGGCTTGTAGGTGAGGTTGGCCGACTCGGTGTTGAGGATCGAGTAGTCGTTGCCGCGGCGCAGCTCCAGCGTCACTTCGCCGGTGATGGCGCGCGCGATCCAGCGCTGGGCGGATTCGCGCAGCATGATGGCCTGCGGGTCGAACCAGCGGCCCTGGTAGAGCAGTCGGCCGAGCTTCAGGCCGTTGATGCGGTACTGCTCGATGGTGTCCTCGTTGTGGATGCCGGTCACCAGGCGCTCGTAGGCGATGTGCAAGAGGGCCATGCCGGGGGCTTCGTAGATGCCACGGCTCTTGGCCTCGATGATGCGGTTCTCGATCTGGTCGCTCATGCCCAGGCCGTGGCGCCCGCCGATGATGTTGGCCTCGGTGAACAGGTCCACCGCGCTGGCGAAGCTCTTGCCGTTCAGCGCCACCGGCTGGCCCTCCTCGAAGCGCACCGTGACTTCCTCGGCCTTCACGGCCACCTCGTCCTTCCAGAAGGCCACGCCCATGATTGGGTTGACGATGCGCATCCCCGAATTCAGGTGCTCCAGGTCCTTGGCCTCGTGGGTGGCGCCCAGCATATTGGAGTCGGTGCTGTAGGCCTTCTCGACCGACATCTTGTAGTCGAAGCCGTTGGCGATCAGGAACTCGCTCATCTCCTTGCGACCGCCCAGTTCGTCGATGAACTTCTGGTCGAGCCAGGGCTTGTAGATCTTGAGCGAGGGGTTGGTGAGCAGGCCGTAGCGGTAGAAGCGCTCGATGTCGTTGCCCTTGAAGGTCGAGCCGTCGCCCCAGATGTTGACCTCGTCCTCCTTCATCGCGGCCACCAGCATGGTGCCGGTGACGGCGCGGCCCAGCGGCGTGGTGTTGAAGTAGGTGACGCCGCCGGTGGAGACGTGGAAGGCGCTGGCCTGCAGCGCGGCGATGCCCTCGGCCACCAGTTGCGAGCGGCAATCCACCAGGCGCGCCTTGACGGCGCCGTAGGCCATGGCCTTGCGCGGGATCTCGTCGTAGTCCGGCTCGTCGGGCTGGCCCAGGTTGGCGGTGTAGGCGTAGGGCTCTGCGCCCTTCTTCTTCATCCACAGCAGGGCGGCGCTGGTGTCGAGGCCTCCGGAGAAGGCGATGCCGACCTTCTGGCCGGTGGGGAGGTTCTGGAGGATCGTGCTCATGATGCGACTCGTTTCTTGGGCTTTTTGGGCCCGCAATTGCGGCTACTGGGGAACCCTAAATTGGACCACAACCCGGGTTCAGTCCTCTTCGCCCAGGAAACCGCCGCTCTGGTGGGCCCAGAGGCGGGCGTACAGGCCGCCTTGCGCCAGCAGGCTGCGGTGGTCGCCTTCTTCCACGATGCGGCCCTCGTCCAGCACGACGAGGCGGTCCATCGCCGCGATGGTCGAGAGCCGGTGCGCGATGGCGATCACCGTCTTGCCCTCCATCAGCCGGTACAGGCTGGCCTGGATGGCGGCCTCGATCTCGGAGTCGAGCGCGCTGGTGGCTTCATCCAGGAGGAGGATCGGTGCGTCCTTCAGCATTACCCGTGCGATGGCGACGCGCTGGCGCTGGCCGCCCGAGAGCTTGACGCCGCGCTCGCCCACCTGGGCCGCATAGCCCTTGTGGCCGGACGGGTCGCTCAGGGTCTGGATGAAGTCGTGCGCCTCGGCGCGCTTGGCCGCGGCCTCGATCTGCGCCTGCGTCGCATCGGGCCGGCCGTAGGCGATGTTGTCGGCCACCGAGCGGTGCATGAGGGAGGTGTCCTGCGTCACCATGCCGATGTGGGCGCGCAGCGAATCCTGCGTGACCAGCGAGATGTCCTGGCCGTCCACCAGGATGCGGCCGCTCTCCAGGTCATGGAAGCGCAGCAGCAGGTTCACCAGGGTCGACTTGCCGGCGCCGGAGCGCCCCACCAGGCCGATCTTCTCGCCTGGCGCCACCGTCAACGTCAGGTGGTCGATGACGCGCCGGGCTTCCTTGCCTTCGCGCCCGTAGCGAAAGCTCACGTCCTCGAAGCGCACCTCGCCGCGCGGCACGTCGAGCGCGAAGGCATCGGGCGCGTCCAGCACGGTGCGCGGGCGCGACAGGGTCTTCATGCCGTCCTGCACCGTGCCGATGTTCTCGAACAGGCTGGCCATCTCCCACATGATCCAGTGCGACATGCCCTGCAGGCGCAGCGCCATGGCGGTGGCAGCGGCCACCGCGCCCACGCCCACGCTGCCCTGCGACCACAGCCACAGCGACAGGCCCGCCATGCCGGCCGTCAGGCCCATGCTGAGCGTGTGATTGACGATCTCGAAGGCGCTCACCAGCCGCATTTGGCCGTAGCCGGTGACGATGAAGTCCTGCATCGCCGCGCGTGCGAAGCCGGCCTCGCGCTGGGTGTGGGAGAACAGCTTGACGGTGGCGATGTTGGTGTAGGCGTCGGTCACGCGGCCGGTCATCGAGGCGCGCGCATCGGCCTGCGCCTTTCCGATGCTCCCGAGGCGCGGCACGAAATACACCATGGCGCCGATGTAGAGCGCGAGCCAGATCAGGAAGGGCCAGATCAGGTGGTGGTCGAATGCACCGGCCAGGATGATCATGGTCGCCACGTAGATGATCATGGCCACCAGCACGTCGGCCAGCACGAAGATGGTGTCGCGCACCGCCAGCGCGGTCTGCATCACCTTGGCGGTGATGCGGCCGGCGAACTCGTCCTGGTAGAAGGCCAGGCTCTGGCCCAGCATCAGCCGGTGGAAGTTCCAGCGCATGCGCATCGGCAGGTTCACCGCCAGCGTCTGGTGCTTGACGATGGTTTGCAGCGCCACCACCGCGATGCTGGCCGCCAGGGCAAAGGCGAACCAGCCCAGCGCCGTGCCGCGCTCGGCCCACAGCTGCTGCGGCTGGATGCCGGACAGCCAGTCGACCACCCGGCCCATGATGGCGAACAGGAGCGCCTCGAAGGCCGACATGGTGGCGGTGAGCAGCGCCATCGTCAGGATCTTGCCGCGCAGGCCCGCCGTGCAGGCCCAGAGAAAGGCGAAGAAGACCGAGGGCGGCGGTGCCGGCTCGGCAGCGGGATAGGGGTGGAGAAGTTTTTCGAAGAAGCGGAACAAGGCGGGGCTTCCGGCGAGGCAAAGGCGCGATTTTGGCCCCTGCCGGGCGCCCGCGCCTCAACCGGGCAGGTACTTGGCCAGTTCGCGCTCGATGGCCTTCGGGTCCTGCAGCATGCCGGCGTTGATCCAGGCCGCCATGTCGCCCAGGTAGACCTCCTCGTCGCCGCGCGCGATGCCGGCGAGCACGGCCTGCGCCGCCTCGGCCGGCGAACTCTTCGGGCCGGCGAAGTTGGCCGTCATGCGGCTGTCGACCGGGCCGGGCATCACCGCCATCACGTGCACGCCGCGCGGCGCCAACTCGGCCCGCACGCCTTCGGTCATGCGAAGCAAGGCAGCCTTGGAGGCGCACAGCGAGCCCATCAGCGGGATCGTGGTCTTGGCCAGGATGGACACCATGTTGACGATCATGCTGCCGCCGGCCAGCTGCGGCGCGAAGGCGCGGCACATCGCGAGCGTGCCCAGGTAGTTGGTCGCGATCTCGGCATGCGCGTGCTCCATGGAGCTGGCGGCCAGCAGGCCCTGGTTGCGGTTGACGCCAGCGTTGTTCACCAGCAGGTTGATGTCGGTGCAGCGCGCCCGGGCCGCCTCCACCTGCTCGGGCCGGGTGATGTCGAGCGTCAGCAATTCCACACGCCCCGGGTGCGCTTGCGCCAGATCGCCCAGCGGGGCCGTGTCGCGCGCGCTGGCATAGACCTTCTTCGCACCGCCGGCGAGCAATTGCGCGACGAGTTCGCGGCCGATGCTCCCACTGGCGCCGGTGACGAGGGCGATCGAATCCTGGATGTTCATGGGGCGGTCCTTGGACGGTGGCGGGTTGGGGTGCAAACTACTTTACACCTAAACCATATGCGCGTAACGTCCGGTTCCCCACTAGAGGAGAACCCTACATGGCAGGTCAGTACATCGACATGAAAGCCGCCGACGGCAGCGGCAACTTCCGCGGCTACCTCGCGCTGCCGGCATTGGGCAGCGGCCCGGGCCTGGTGCTCGCGCAGGAGATCTTCGGCATCAACAAGACCATGCGCGACGTGGCCGACTACTACGCCGAGGAAGGCTACGTGGTGCTGGTGCCCGACATCTTCTGGCGCCAGGAGCCGAATGTCGAACTGGGCTACACCGAGGCCGACTGGCAGCGCGCCTTCGGCTTCTACCAGGGCTTCGACGAAGCCAAGGGCATGGAAGACATCCAGACCGCCATCACCACCCTGCGGGGGCGCCCCGAAGTGGCCAAGGTGGGCAAGGTCGGCGTGCTGGGCTTTTGCCTCGGCGGCAAGCTGGCCTACCTGGCGGCCTGCCGCACCGACGCCGACGTGTCGGTGGGCTACTACGGCGTCGGCATCGACGCGGCCCTGAACGAGGCCGACAAGATCAGCAAGCCCCTGGTGCTGCACATCGCCGAACTCGACAAGTTCTGCCCGCCGCAGGCGCGCGACCAGATCGTCAAGGCACTGAGCGGTCGCCCCAACATCACCCTGTACGTCTACCCCGGTCAGGACCACGCCTTCGCGCGCGCCGGCGGCGAGCATTTCCACAAGCCCTCGGCTCTGATGGCGCACGAGCGCAGCATCGGCGCGCTCAAGGGCGCCATGGGCCCGCACTACGATTTGCCGGCGCTGTGGGACAAGCACTGCGAGTACGAGTTCGGCACCCGCAACGTCGACGACACCATGGGCACCATGGTGGCCGAGCCCTACGTGAACCACATCCCGACCATGACCGGCGGCGTGGGCTACAAGGAACTGCACCGCTTCTACAGCAACCACTTCGTCAACAGCAACCCGCCCGACACCGCGCTGGTCCCGATCTCGCGCACCGTCGGCGCCACCCAGGTGGTCGACGAGATGTTGTTCACCTTCACCCACACCACCGAAATCCCGTGGATGCTGCCGGGCGTCAAGCCGACCGGCAAGCGCGTCGAGGTGCCGCTCCTGGCGGTCATCAAGTTCCGCGGCGACAAGCTCTATCACGAGCACATCTACTGGGACCAGGCTAGCGTGCTGGTGCAGGTCGGCCTGCTGGACCCGAAGCTGATGCCCGCCGCGGGCGTCGAGACGGGCCGCAAGTTGCTGGACGAGTCGCTGCCCTCCAACACGCTGATGCCGGAGTGGAAGCCGGCCTGAGGGCCGACACCAGGGCGCCGCGCGCCGGCGTCCTCGGGGAAAGCCCTTGCCGGAATTGACCTGAAGCTGCCGGTTCCGGCTTGTCCCCGTCGCTGGCGCGCCTCACCATCGCTTTCGAGAAACCACGACTGGAGCCTCCGATGAAGTTTCGATGGACCGCAGCGGCACTGACTGCCCTGGCCCTTGCCGCCGTCACGGCCCCCGCCTTGGCTGCAGACAAGATCAAGGTCGGCTTCCTGTCCACGCTCTCCGGCCCCGGCGGCGCGCTGGGCGTGGACATCCGCGACGGCTTCCAGCTCGCGCTCAAGCACCGCCAGGGCAAGCTCGGCGGCCTGCCGGTCGAGCTGAGCGTGGTCGACGACCAGCAGAACGCCGACACCGGTCGCCAGGCGGCCGAGCGCATGCTCAAGCGCGACCGGGTCGACGTCATGACCGGCATGGTCTTCTCCAACGTGCTGCTGCCGATCATGCCGTCCATCCTCGGCAACGACACCATCTACTTGTCGACCAACACCGGCCCGGCCGAGTACGCCGGCGACAAGTGCAACAAGAACTTCTTCGCAGTCGCCTGGCAGAACGAGGACATCCCCGCCGCCATGGGCCAGTACGTGACGGAGAAGGCGCACAAGAGCGTGTTCCTCATCGCGCCCAACTACCCCGGCGGGCGCGAGTCCATCGGCGGCTTCAAGCGCCTGTACAAGGGCAAGATCGCCGAGGAGGTCTACGTGAAGATGGGCCAGCTCGACTTTTCCTCCGAGCTGGCGCAGTTGCGCGCCTCCGGGGCCGACGCCGCCTTCTTCTTCCTGCCCGGCGGCATGGGCATCAGCTTCATCAAGCAGCTCGTCGCCTCGGGCCTGACGAAAGACGTGACGCTCTATGCGCCCGGCTTCTCGGGCGACCAGGACACCATCAAGGCCGTCGGCGAGCCGATGCTCGGCATGTTCAACTCCTCGCAATGGGCGGCCGACCTGCCCGGCGAGGCCAACCAGAAGTTCGTGGCCGACTTCGAGAAGGAGTACGGCCGCATCCCTACGCTGTACGCCTCGCAGGGCTACGACACCGCGATGCTGCTCGACGGCGCGGTGCGCGACGTCAAGGGCAAGGTCGAGGACAAGGACGCCCTGCGCAAGGCCCTGCGCGCCGCCAACTTCAAGTCCACGCGCGGGAACTTCAAGTTCAACACCAACCAGTACCCGATCCAGAACTACTACCTGCGCGTGGTCGGCCGCGACAAGCAGGACCGCATTGCCAACAAGACGCTCAAGACCATCCTGACGGACTACCGCGATCCTTTCGCGTCCGCCTGCAAGATGCAGTGAGCGGGAGACTTTCATGCAAGTCGAACTCAGGAAGCAGCATTCCGACGCCTACCTCGCCGGCCTCATTCGCGGCGACAGCGTGCACAAGTCGGTCTACACCGACCCGCTCATCTTCGAGATGGAGATGTCGCGCATCTATGGCCAGGCCTGGATCTACGTCGGCCACGAAAGCCAGGTGCCGAACCCGGGCGACACGCACACCACCCGCCTGGGCGACCAGGACGTAGTGATGGTGCGCGCTACCGACGGCGCCGTGAACGTGCTCTACAACCGCTGCGCGCACAAGGGCGCGCGGCTGGTGCCCGACGGTGATATCAATGTCGGCAAGTTCTTCCGCTGCCCCTACCACGCGTGGACCTACAAGCTCGACGGCGAGCACCTGTCGGCGCCGCTGCGCGAGGGCTTCGAGAACACCTGCTTCGACCCCAAGCACCCAGACTTCTCGATGCGCCGCGTGGTGCGGGTCGAGAACTACCGCGGCTTCGTGTTCGCCAGCCAGGCGGCCGAGGGGCCGGACCTGAGGGCCTTCCTGGGCGGCGTCATCACTTCCATCGACAACCTTTGCGACCGCTCGCCGCTGGGCGAAGTCGAGGTGGCCGGCGGCGTGTTCCGCGTGCTGCAGCCCTCCAACTGGAAGGTGTTCTACGAGAACCTGCACGACACCATGCATGCGCGCGTGACGCACGAGTCCTCCTTCATGGCCGCCCGCGAGGAGGCCAAGCAGATCGGCACCATGCCGCTCGAACTGCACATCATGGACGGCAACGGCGAGCCCTATGCCTTCTGGGAAAAGCTGGCGCTGGTGGCCTACGACAACGGCCACGGCTACATGGAAGGCATCTTCGACCCCGGCGCCGCCGATCGCGACCCGGTGACGCGCGCGCACTTCGAGTCGCTCTCGCAGGCGCACGGGGCCGAGCGGGCGCGCGAGATCCTGGGCATGAACCGGCACAACACCATCATCTACGGCAGCGGCTCGCCGCACACCGTGTTCCAGCAGTTCCGCGTGATCCGCCCACTGGCGGTCGACCGCACGCTGGTCGAGATCCAGACCTTCCGCCTGAAGGGCGCGCCGCCCGCGCTCTTCAAGCGCGCGCTGGTCTACGCCAACATCATCAACTCGCCCACCTCCAACGTCATGCCCGACGACATCGAGGTCTACGGCCGCTGCCAGGAAGGCAACCTCAACGCGGGCGGCGACTGGGTCAGCATGCACCGCTACGACGGCACCGACCGCGCGATGCTAGGCGGCATGGTCTCGACCAACGGCACCAGCGAACTGCCCATGCGCAACCAGTTCCAGGCCTGGAAGCAGTTCATGACCGGCGGCGGCACGGCCGCGACGGCAAAGAAGGCGGAGGCCGCCCATGCTGCTTGACCTCGATTTCGACGTCTCGGTCGACCAACTGGCCCCGGTCGAGGTGCCGACCGACACCTTCCGTCGCCTGCAGCAGTTCGTCTGGCACGAGGCGCGCCTGCTCGACGAGCGCCGCTGGGACGAATGGCTGGCCCTGTGGACCGACGACGGCATGTATTGGGTGCCGCAGCAGCACGACCAGGCCAGCCCCTACGACCACATCTCGCTCTCGTGGGAAGACAAGATGATGCGCGAGGTACGCGTGCGCCGCATCGAGAACGCGCGCAACTGGTCGCAGCAGCCGCCCACGCATGCCACCCGGCTGGTGGGCAACCTGAGCGTCGATGGCGTGGATGCCGGGGGCAACCTCGTGCTGCGCGCGGTGTTCCAGATGACGGAGTGGCGCCGCAAGAAGACGCGACAACTGGCGGGCCACTGCTTCTACAAGCTCGTGGCCGAAGGCGAGGGCTGGCGCCTGCGCATGAAGCGCGTGCACCTGGTCGACTGCGACGCGGCCCACGAGAACCTCGAGATCTTCCTCTGATGACCGACACCGCGCTGATCGCGCTGCACTACCAGAACGACGTGCTGCACCCGGACGGCAGGATCCGCGTCGGCCTCGCCGCGGACAGCCCGGTGCGCGCCTCGGTCATCGCGGCGGCGCAGGCGCTGCTGCAGGGCGCGCGGCAGCGCGGCTGGCCGATCGTGCATGTGCGCATCGCCTTCCGGCCGGACTATGCGGACCTGATTGCCAATGCGCCGATCTTTCGCAATGTGCGCGCCATCGGCGCGGTGGTCGAAGGGCAATGGGGCTCGGAGTTCTTCGCTTCGCTCGCGCCCGATGCAGCGAGCAAACGCGAGTTCGTGGTGAGGCACCGCCGCGTGAACGCCTTCTATGGCACCGAGCTGGAAGAACTGCTGCGCATCGCTGATGCGCGGCGGCTCGTGATCGCCGGCGTGGCCACGCATTCGGTGGTCGAGAGCACGGTGCGGCACGCGGTGGACATGGGCTACGAGGTGACGGTGGCCGCCGACGCCTGCGCCGCCGCCCAGCCGGCCGAGCACGAGGCTTCGCTGCACAGCATGGGCCTGATCGCGCGTATCGCGCGGGGCGAGGAGGTGTTTGCATGAGCCCCCGCCCGGCCGCTCCGAAGGGGGCTCGCACCGCAGTGCGCAGCACGGAGGTTGCCTTATGAGCGACGGCACGCTGGCGGGCCGCGTGGCCATCGTCACTGGCAGCACCCAGGGCGTGGGCGCCGACATTGCGCGCGTGCTCTGCGCCGCGGGTGCGCAGGTCGTCGTGCTGGGCCGCAATGCGCAGGCCGGCGAGGCGCTGGTGCGTGAGCTCACCGCGCGCCCGGGCGCGCAGGCGCTCTTCTGCGACACCGACATCGAGCAGGACGTGCAGATCGACGCCTGCATCGCCGCCACGCTGCAGCGCTTCGGCCGCATCGACTTCCTGGTCAACAACGCCTGCATCTACGTCGACGAAGGCATTGCCTCGACGCGCGCGCAGTGGCACCAGACGCTGGGCGTGAATCTCGTGTCGGCGGCGATCTTCGCGCAGAAGGTGCTGCCGCACCTGCAGCGCGGCAGCGTCATCGTCAACCTCGGCAGCGTGGGCGGCAAGTTCGGTTCGGCCGGGCGCGCGCTGTACCCGGCCTCCAAGGCCGCGCTGCTGCAATTCACCAAGAGCCTGGCGGTCACGCTGGCGCCGCAGGGCATCCGTGTGGTGGCCGTGTCGCCGGCCTGGACCTGGTCGCCGGCGGTCGAGGCGCTGAGCGGCGGCTCGCGGGAACACGCGAACGAGGTCGCGGCGGCGCTGCATCCGCTGGGGCGCGTGGGCGACGGCGCCGAGGTCGGCAACGCGGTCGCCTTCCTGTGCTCCGATGCGGCCTCCTGGATCACCGGCGTTGACATCCCGGTGGACGGCGGCTACTCGGTGCTCGGCCCGGACCAGGGCGTGTCGCCGCGCGGCTGGTTCGCCCGCGCGGACAAGCCCGCGTGAACGGCGTCCTGCTGCTCGAGCACGCCCTGAACGGGCTGCAGTTCGGGCTCATGCTGTTCCTGCTCGCGGCGGGCTTGACGCTGATCTTCGGCATCATGGATTTCATCAACCTGGCGCATGGCTCGCTCTACATGGCGGGCGCGTACTTCGCGGCCACGTTCACGCAGATGAGCGGCTCCTTCTGGCTCGGCCTGCTCGGCGCGGTGGTGGCGACGGCCATGGTCGGCGCGCTGCTGGAGGTGGTGGTGTTCCGGCGCGTTTACCGGCGCGACCACATGTCGCAGGTGCTCGCGACCTTCGCGCTGATCCTGGTCTTCAACGATGCGGCGCGCATGGTCTGGGGCACGCAGCCGCTGAGCCTGAACACGCCGCCCGCGCTGTCGGGCCCGGTCGAGTTGCTGCCGGGCTTCTCGTACCCGTCGTTTCGCCTCTTCATCATCGGCGCGGGGCTGGTGGTGGCGGCGCTGCTCTACCTGCTGGTCACGAAGACGCGGCTGGGCATGCAGGTGCGCGCCGGCGCGTCCAACCGGGAGATGGTGCGGGTCATGGGCGTGAACATCCAGCGCATCTTCACTCTGCTGGTGGCGCTCGGCGCCGCGCTGTGCGCGGTGGCCGGCGCGCTGCTGGGCTCGGTGCTGTCGGTGCAGGTCGGCATGGGCGAGAGCATCCTGATCCTGGCCTTCGTGGTGATCGTGATCGGTGGCATCGGCTCGGTGCGCGGCGCGCTGTTCGGCGCCATCCTGGTCGGCGTGGTGGACACGCTCAGCCGCAGCCTGCTGCCGGCTGCGCTCAAGGCCGTGGCGCCGGCCGACGTGGCCTCTAACCTCGGGCCGACGCTGGCCTCGATCCTGATCTACGTGCTGATGGCCACGGTGCTGTTCTTCAAGCCGCAGGGGCTGTTCCCTGCGCGGGGTTGACGATGGGCGAGCCGCAGCCAGCCAGTTCGCTGCATCACGCCGTCCCGGCACCGCTGGCGCTGGGCCTGCTCGCGCTGCTGGCGGTGCTTCCCTTCGTCGCGCAGGCGACGGGGCAGGACTTCTACATCGGCTTCGCCACGCGCCTCCTGATCTTCTCGCTCGCGGCGACCAGCCTGAACCTGATCCTGGGCTTCGGTGGCATGGTGAGCCTCGGGCACGCGGCCTACTTCGGCTTCGGTGCGTACCTGGTGGGCATCCTGATGCAGCAGGGCATCGCTTCGGCCTGGATCGCCTGGCCGCTGGTGATGCTCGCGAGCGGGCTGCTTGCGCTACTGATCGGCGTGGTCGCGCTGCGCACGAAGGGCGTGCACTTCATCATGATCACGCTGGCCTTCGCGCAGATGATGTACTACGTGATGACCTCGCTAAAGACCTGGGGCGGCGATGACGGCATGAGCCTGCCCGGCCGCTCGGCGCTGCTGCCGGGCGTCGATCTTTCATGGGAGCCTGCGCTGTACTGGGTCGTGCTCGCAGTGACGGCGGTGGCCATGTACGGCCTGTGGCGCCTGGTCAACGCGCGCTTCGGCCGCGTGATCCAGGCCATCCGCGACAACGAGGTGCGCATGCAGGCGCTCGGCTATCCCGTGCTGCGCTACAAGCTCGCCTGCTTCGCGATCGCCGGCGCGCTCGCCGGGCTGGCCGGCGCCTTGCTCGCCAACCAGAACATGATGGTCTCGCCGGGCCTCCTGCACTGGACGCAGTCGGGCACGCTGATGGTGATGGTGATCCTCGGAGGCATGGGCTACCTCTGGGGTGGCGTGCTGGGCGCGGTGGCGCTCCTGGGGCTGGAGGAGATCCTGTCCGCGTACTTCACCTACTGGCAGTTCGTGCTGGGCATCGTGCTGCTCGGCGCGGTGATCGCCTTCCCGAAGGGGCTGGCCGGCCTGCTGGCGCGAAAGGCGAAGGCGTAATGGGCGGGCCGATCCTGCAGCTGCACGGGCTGGTCAAGCGCTACGGCGGCCTGACGGTGACGGACCACCTCGAGTTCGCGGTGCAGCCGCACGAGGTGCACGCGATCATCGGGCCCAATGGCGCGGGCAAGACCACGCTGATCCAGCTGATCGCAGGCGCGCTGCGGCCCAATGGCGGGCGCATCGTCTTCAACGGCCGCGACATCACGGCGCTGGCCATGCACGAGCGCGTGGCGCTGGGGCTGGCGCGTTCCTACCAGATCACCAACCTGTTCAAGTCCTGCTCGGTGCTGGACAACCTCGCGCTCTCCGTGCAGGCGAAGAGCGGCAGCAGCATGCGCTTCTGGCGACCGGCGATCGGCGAGGCGGCGCTGTTTCGCGAGGCGGCTTCGCTCGCCGAGCGCATCGGGCTGTCGCATCGCCTGCAGGCCATGGCCGGCAGCCTCTCGCACGGCGAGCAGCGCCAGCTTGAATTCGGACTGGCGCTGGGCAGCGCCCCCAAGTTGCTGCTGCTCGACGAACCCATGGCCGGCATGGGGCCCGAGGAATCGGCACGCCTGACCCGACTGATCGCGGGTCTGCGCGAGACGCACACGGTGGTGTTGATCGAGCACGACATGGACGCCGTGTTCCAGCTTGCCGACCGCATCTCGGTGCTGGTGGCGGGGCAGGTCATTGCCCAGGGGCCGCCCGAGCAGATCCGCAACGATGCGGGCGTGCGCAAGGCCTACCTGGGCGACGAGGTGGTGCCGTGAGCGAGCGCGAAGCAGTCCTGCATGTCGACTCGATCGACGCCGGCTACGGCCAGAGCCAGGCTCTGTTCGGCATGCAGCTCGCAATCCGCGAAGGCGAGACGGCGACGCTGCTGGGCCGCAACGGCGCGGGCAAGACCACCACCGTGCGTGCCATCCTCGGCCTGGTGCCGCCGAGCCGGGGCGCCATCCATTTCGGGGGACGGCGCGTCGACGGCTGGCCCACCGATCGCCTGGCGCGACTGGGCATCGCGCTCGTGCCCGAGGGGCGTCAGATCTTCCCGAACCTCTCGGTGCGCGAGAACCTCGTGGCCTTCGCGGCCCGGCGCGGCGGGGCCAGCGGGCCGTGGGACCTGGCGCGGGTGCATGCGCTGTTCCCCCGCCTCGCGGAGCGCACGCAGCACATGGGCAACCAGTTGTCCGGCGGCGAGCAGCAGATGCTGGCGATCGGCCGCGCGCTCATGACCAACCCGCGCCTGCTGATCCTCGACGAAGCCACCGAAGGCCTCTCGCCGCTGATCCGCGAGGAGATCTGGACCTGCCTGCGCCAGTTGCGCGCCCAGGGCCAGACCACGCTGGTCATCGACAAGTACGTGGAGCGCCTGCTGTCGCTGGCCGACCATCACACGGTGGTCGAGAAGGGCCGCGTGGTCTGGTTCGGCGGCAGCGGGGAGTTGCGCGCTGCGCCGCAGATCTGGCAGCGCTACGTCGGCGTGTAGCCCCTGAGCGTCTGCAGCGGCGACTCGCCGTAGCGCTGGCGGTAGGCCGCGCTGAAGCGCCCCACGTGGTTGAAGCCGCAGCGCAGCGCGATGTCTGTCACCTGCGTGCCCGGCGGCGCGTCGATCAGGTCTTGCCGCGCTCGCTCCAGCCGGGCCATGCGCACATAGGCCATCGGCGAATGCTGCAGGTGCTTCTGGAAGGCCATGCACAGGGCGCGCACGCTGGTGCCGCCGGCCCTGGCGATCGTCTCCAGCGTGAGCGGCTCGTACAGGTGCGCGTGGATGAATTGCTGCGCGGCCCGCACATGGCGAGGCGCTGCCGCGTGCCGGGGCTGCACCAGGCGCGCCGAGTAGTTGCTGCGCTGGCGCAGCAAGAGGTGGTGCAGCAGCGCTTCTTCCTGTGCCGGCAGCAGGTGCGCGTCCGCGGATGCCGAGGGCGGGAGATGCAGATTGCAGAAGTGGCTGGCCAGCTGGTGCTGCCAGCTGCGGCCCGCGTCGTCGTCCAGGGCCAGTTCCGGCTCGAACTCGATCGGCCGGCCCACCTCGTCGTCCAGCAGCTGGCGGCAGGCGCGCTCGACGCGCTCGCGCGGGATCTTCACCAGCAACTGGCGGCAGCCCTCGTGCCAGTCGAGTTCCAGGCCGAGGCTGGGCGAGATCAGCGCGCCGGTGCTGGGCGATGCCTTCACCGAGCGGCCCCCCACGCGGATGTCGGCGGTGCCGGCCAGCGGCACCTGGAACAGCACGAAGCCGTCGAGCTGTCCCGGCGCGATGTGCACGGCGGCGCCGTACTGCAGCACGAAGAAGGAGAGGGCGCCGACGTGGGCGCCATAGAGCGCCGCGTCGACCTGGCCCTGGCGCCAGTGCAGGTCGTGTTCCTTGAAGGCGCCGGCCGTCCGCTGCTTCACCACGTCGGGGTCGCTGGAAACGAACAGGGGCGTCCGGAAGATGGGCTGCAATTCCGAACTGAACCAGGCTTCCATGGATGTGACGCCGCGGTGATGTTGAGGGGGCTGACGGGAAATTATAGGAAGCGGATGGGAGGGGCGTCGGACGGGTGGCAGGGGCTGTCAAGCGGCCGGCGATGCCGCCGTAGGGGTATGTCCCTGGATGGAAAATACTGTATAAAAATAATGGGTATCCACTTAGCTCCAGCGAATTTTGAATGCTGGATGTATATCCAGTGAATGCTACGCCTTCCGAGAAGCGGAAGGCAAGCCGCCCTTGATGACGCTCTGGTAGGTCACCGGCGCGGTCACGACGGCCTGCCGCATCAGCCGA
>DATILH010000050.1:0-3528 GCA_035476655.1 Variovorax sp. | reverse complement strand
GGCACTGGTCGTTCGGAAAGCAGTTCATCTCCAGCGAGAAGAATTACCGTCGCGGCCATATGGGCCTGGCCTACGAGATCGTCATCAATTCCGACCCCTGCATCGCCTACCTGATGGAAGAAAACACCATGCCGATGCAGGCACTGGTGATGGCCCACGCCTGCTTCGGCCACAACAGCTTCTTCAAGGGCAACTACCTGTTCCGCATGTGGACGGACGCCAGCTCCATCGTCGACTACCTGGTCTATGCCAAAGGCTACATCGCCGAATGCGAAGAGCGCCATGGCATCGACGCGGTCGAGGAGGTGCTGGACGCCTGCCACGCTCTGATGCACTACGGCGTCGACCGCTACCGCCGGCCGCAGAAGATCTCGCTGGTCGAGGAAGAGCTGCGCCGCAAGGACCGCGAAGCCTACCTGCAGCAGCAGATCAACGACCTGTGGCGCACGCTGCCGCGCACGCCCGGCAAGCAGGCCAAGAAAGAGCATCGGCGCTTTCCCGAGGAGCCCCAGGAGAACATCCTGTACTTCATCGAGAAGAACGCGCCCCTGCTGGAACCGTGGCAGCGCGAGATCGTGCGCATCGTGCGCAAGGTGGCGCAGTACTTCTATCCGCAGCGCCAGACCCAGGTCATGAACGAGGGCTGGGCCACCTTCTGGCACTACACGCTGCTCAACACCATGTACGACGAGGGCCTGCTGGGCGACGGCTTCATGATCGAGTGCCTGTCGTCGCACACCAACGTGGTGTTCCAGCCGCCTGTCACCGATCCGCGCTACAGCGGCATCAACCCCTATGCGCTGGGCTTCGCGATGTTCACCGACCTGCGCCGCATCTGCGAGCACCCGACCGATGAAGACCGCGCGTGGTTTCCCGACATCGCCGGCACCGACTGGGTCAAGACGCTGGATTACGCCATGCGGCACTTCAAGGACGAAAGCTTCATCGGCCAGTACCTGTCGCCGCGGCTGATGCGCGAATTCCGGCTGTTCTCCATCGTCGACGATGCCGCTCAAAAGGAGCTGGAAGTCTCGGCCATCCACGACGACGCCGGTTACCGGCGGGTGCGCGAGGCGCTGGCGCGCCAGTACGACCTGGGCACGCGCGAGCCCAATATCCAGGTCTGGAACGTCAATCTGCGCGGCGACCGTTCGCTGATCCTGCGGCACACGCGCCACAACGACCGTCCGCTGGACAATGGCGCCGAAGAGGTGGTCAAGCACGTGGCCCGCCTGTGGGGCTTCCGGGTGCGGCTGGAGAGCGTGGACAGCCACGATCGCGTGCTGCAGCACTGGGAAGTCACGCCGGCGGCCCACCACTGAGCGTTGCGCACCGCACCGCTGCGCGCAGCGCTCGGGAAGTACTGCGATGATGAGCCCACCTGAACTTGCCAAGCCGGCGGACGGGGAGCACACGGGCTTCGAAAAGTCCTGCAATTACTGCGGCGCCCGTTTTCATGTCGACCTGCTGCGCCTGCACGGCCATAACACGCCCCAGGAGTTTTGCTGCCCCGAATGTGGCCGATGCTACGAGGTCCGCGCCAGGGCGGCACCCGGCGTGCGGCTGCTGGCACGCCGCACCGACGGCAAGAAAGACCGCTACCAGGAAACCATGTTCTGATGGCTGCCGGGCAGCGGGCCGGCCTGTGCCGGCTACGGTGGCTCGCCGCGGGCTTCGCCCGCGCGAGTCTTTCTCACTGTTTCAATGAGCACAACGGTAGCCGCTCGACGGTGGGCGCGGGGTGCCGCTCAGAGCTTGCCGAGGATGCCGCGCATCTCGTCACGCGAGAAGGCGCGCATGGTCTGCATCCGGATGTTGCCGGCACCGGCCAGCGCCAAACCGTACGCGGCGATCGAGGCCTCGTCCTGTGCCTCGCAGATGGTGACGATGTCGTACTGGCCCTGGGTCCAGCGGATGTCGGTCATGCGCACGCCGAAGCGGCCGGCGAGCTCCTTGGCGGCATCGGCGCGATTGACCGTCTCCTTGACGGCGCGGATGCCCTGGTCGGTGAACGTGCAGAGGACGATGTAGGTCAGCATGGCGGCTCCTTTTTTTGACGACGGGCCGCCCTGAGCAAAAACGGCCCCTCGGGGGGCAGCGAAGCGAGGGGGCAGCATGTCGACGCGGGAGCGAACACTAGGCGCTGACGGGCCGGAAATCAAATCGCGCTGATGCCTGCTCAGCCCTGTGCGCGCCGGCAGGCGCCCACCGGCCTGGCAACGCCTAAACTTCGCCCTTGTCCTTCACGCCGGGTTTTCGCGCCGGACCCCCACGCATGAGCCAGAACACTTCCCAACCGCTCGCCGGCCTGCGGGTCGTCGAATTCACCCACATGGTGATGGGTCCCACTTGCGGCATGGTGCTGGCCGACATGGGTGCCGAAGTCATCAAGGTCGAGCCGGTCGACGGCGACCGCACGCGCCGCCTGCTGGGCGCCGGCGCCGGCTTCTTCCCGATGTTCAACCGCAACAAGAAGAGCATCGGCATCGACCTGCACCAGGCCGAGGGCGCGCAAGCCGCGCGCCGCCTCTGCGCCACTGCCGACGTGGTGCTGGAGAACTTCAAGCCGGGAACCATGGGCAAGTACGGGCTCGACTACGCATCGCTATCGGCCACCAATCCGCGCCTGATCTACGTCAGCCACAAAGGCTTCCTGCCCGGCCCCTACGAGCACCGCACGGCGCTCGACGAGGTGGTGCAGATGATGGGCGGGCTGGCCTACATGACAGGAAGGCCGGGCGACCCGCTGCGCGCCGGCAGCAGCGTCAACGACATCATGGGCGGCCTGTTCGGCGCCATCGGCACGCTGGGCGCGCTGGTGCAGCGTGGCATCACCGGCAAGGGCATGGAGGTGCAGTCGGCGCTGTTCGAGAACAACGTGTTCCTGGTCGGCCAGCACATGCTGCAGTTCGCGGTGACGGGCAAGCCGGCCGCGCCCATGCCGGCGCGGCTGAGCCCCTGGGCGATCTACGACGTGTTCACCGTCAAGGACGGCGAGCAGATCTTCCTGGCCGCCGTCAGCGACGCCCAGTGGCACGCCTTCTGCGACGCGCTTGGCTTGCCCGAGCTGCAGGCCGAACCGGAACTGGCCAGCAACAACCAGCGGGTGCAGCAGCGCCCGCGCCTGCTCAAGGCCATCAACGCGCGCATCGGCCAGCGCAGCGCCGCCGAGATCGCCCACGCCATGGAAAAGGCCGGCCTGCCGTTCGCGCCGATCCGCAAGCCCGAGGATCTGTACGACGACGAGCACCTGCTGGCCACCGGCGGGCTGGCCGACATGCGCCTGCCCGATGGGCCCAAGGCCGGCCTGACCGTCAAGACCACACTGTTCCCGCTGACCCTGGACGGCCAGCGCATGGGCGTGCGGCTGGATCCGCCACGGCTGGGCGAGCACAGCCACGAGGTACTGCTGGCGGCCGGCTACAGCGAGGTGGACATTGCCCGGCTGCGGGCGCAGGCGACCGTGGCCTGAAGCCGCCAGGCCAGTGCGATTGGCTCACCGGCCAGAGCATCATGATGGACGGCGGC
>DATILH010000049.1:0-4861 GCA_035476655.1 Variovorax sp. | reverse complement strand
CTTGCCGCAGCCCGAGGGGCCGAGGATGGTGACGAAGTCGTTCTCGCGCACTTCGAAGTCGACCGGCAGCAGCGCCTGGGTCTTCTTGCCGTGCGCAGACGTGAAGGTGCGCGAGACACCCCGAATCGAGAGTTGGTTGTTCACAGCGCGCTCCATGCAAACATGCGGCGGTTGATCGCCTTGAAGACGAAGTCCGAGATCAGGCCGATGACGCCGATCACGATGATGCCGAAGATGATCTGGCCGGTGTTCAGGAGCGCCTGGCTGTCGGTGATCATGTGGCCGATGCCCGACGACGAGCCGATCAGCTCGGCCACGATCACATAGGTCCAGGCCCAGCCCAGCACCAGGCGCAGCGTCTCGGCGATCCCCGGCGCCGCGCCGGGAATGAGCACGCGCTTGACGATGCCGCGGCTGTCCGCGCCCAGCGTGTAGGCCGCTTCCACCAGGTCGCGGCGCGCGCCGCCAACAGTGACCGCCACCATCAGGATGACCTGGAACACCGAGCCGATGAAAATCACGAGCAGCTTCTGCGTCTCGCCGATGCCCGCCCACAGGATCAAGAGCGGAATGAAGGCCGAGGCCGGCAGGTAGCGGCAGAAGGAGACGAAAGGCTCCAGGAAGGCCTCGATCGGCTTGTAGGCCCCCATGGCGATGCCCAGGGGCACCGCGATCAGCGCCGCCAGGATGAAGCCGCCGAACACCCGCCACACCGTCATGCCGATGTCGTGGATGAAGTTGAACTCGGTGAAGAGCAGCCAGGCTTCCTTCACCATCGTGATGGGGCTGGCCAGGAAGGTGGGCGACACCAGGCCGCCCAGCGTCACGGCCGCCCAGACCGCGAAGAAGATGACGAAGAAGGCGACGCCCAGCACCCAGCGCGCACGCGGGCTGACCGGCTCGAGGGGGGCCATGGCGCGCGGGCGGCGCGCCGGCTTGGCAGTGGCGGGAGCCGAAGCTCCGCCGGTGGCGTTGGGCATGGTGGACATCGCTTGCATGGCGCGCTCCGGACGGGTGCAGACTTACTTGATGAACGAAGCGTCGAAGGTCGCGTTCAGATCCTCAGGCGCCTTGCGGATCACGCCGGCCTCCAGGAGGATCGGCACCGACTCCTTCATGAACTGCGTGAGTTCGCCCGCAAAGAACTTCTGGTTGGCCGCCTTGTCCTGCCAGCGCAGGTACTTGGAGGACTCCGCAAATTTCTCGCCGCTCTGCTTGACCGCCGAGCCCATCAGCTCGTTGGCCTTGGCCGGGTCGGCCTTGATCATCTCCAGCGCCTCGAAGTAGGAGTTGGTCAGCGCCTGCGCTGCCTTGGCGTTGGCCTTGAGCCAGGTGGGCGCGCAACCCACGGTGTCCATCACCATCGGGTAGTCCAGCGTGGTGGCCAGGATCTTGCCGGCGGTCGGGTTGGCGCGCACGGTGGAAAGGTAGGGCTCGTAGGTCATGGCGGCGTCGTTCTGGCCGGCCACGAAGGCCTGGGCGGCCGGTTGCGGCTCCAGCGAGACCAGCTTCACGTCCTTCAGGCTCATGCCGTTCTTGCTGAGCATCCAGGCCAGGCCGAAGAAGGGCGCGGTGCCCGGCGCGCTGACGCCGATGGCCTTGCCCTTCAGGTCGGCAAAGCTCTTGACGTCGTTGCGCACCGCGAGGCCGTCGGCGCCGTAGGACTTGTCCATCTGGAAGATCTGGGTGATCGGCACGCCGTTGGCGTTCCAGGCCACGTGCGTCTCCACCGTGGTGGCGGCGCACTGGATGGCGCCCGAGGCCAGGGCCAGGTGGCGGTCCTTCTGCGGAATCATCTTGAGTTCCACCTCCAGACCGTTCTTCTTGAAGATGCCCGCCTTGTCGGCCAGCGAGAGCGGCGCGAAGCCGGTCCAGCCGGACATGCCGAGGGCAAGCTTGGTCTCCTGCGCTTGGGCCGCGCCGGCGGTGCATAGGCCGGCGGCAACGAGGGTGGCAACTTGAACGAGGACCTTTTTCATTGGGACTCCTGATGGGTACGGGACTGAAGGTGGGTGGATTGTGTCTGCAGACATCTAGTCTTGTCTATACAGGGTGAACCCTGAAAGGCCCCATCTCAGTGCGTCCTCCCTATGATAACGCACCAAAAAGCTGTCTATACAAGTAGCTTGCCCGCGCCGCCAACGGGTGCAAGCGCCGTGCCAGCCTTCGGGTTTCATTGGCGCACCGGGGGTGGGCGAGCGGGTAATTTGCGGTCCTCTATGCGTCTTCACTTGCGGGTGGCGACCGGCTTGCCGCAGAGGCCGCCATCCGTCAGCATTGCGCCCTCGTGCTGGCTGACTACAAGGTGCCCGAAAGCTTCGACTGGAGCGCCAGCCCGCTGCCGCGCAATGCCAACGGCAGGTTGATGAAGCGGCTGCTGCGCTGAATTCATTGTCAGTTTCTCAACCCAAGAGGAGACGCGCATGAAGTTCGGAAAGGCTTTCACCATCGGCGCTGCGGCGCTGGCCCTGGGCTTCACGGCCGCCGCGCAGACGGCGGCCAACTGGTACCCCGGCAAATGGGGCGCCAACGACGAGATCGGGGCCGCCAACTACCTGACGCCGGCCGTCGCCCTGAACGCCGCCAAGTTGGTGAAGACCGGCAAGGTCTACTCGCTGGGCATCACGGTGAACACCACCACGCCTGCCTTTCCGCCGCGCACCTGCGCCATCTACATCGTGCAGCCGGGCCAGGTCGGCTCGGCCCAGGGCCTGGGGTCCACCCACACCACCTACAACGACGACATCCTCAATTGCTGGACCGGCATCGGCACCCAACTCGACGGCCTGGGCCACATCGGCGTGGGCGACACCTACTACAACGGCAACAAGTGGGGCGAATTCGCCACCATGGGCGGGCTGAAGAAGCTGGGCATCGAGAAGATTCCGCCGATGGTGGCGCGCGGCGTGCTGCTGGACATGGCGGCGCACTTCGGCACCGACGTGGTCAAGGAAGGCACCGCTTTCAACAAGGCCGAGATCGACGCCGTGGCCAAGAAGCAGGGCGTGGAGATCCGCCAGGGCGACGTGGTGATCTTCCACACCGGCTGGCTCAGCCTGATCGACAAGGACCCGAAGCGCTACGGCTCGGTGGAGCCGGGGCTGGGGCGCGAGGGCGCCCGCTACCTGGTGTCCAAGGGCGTGGTGGCGATCGGCGCCGACACCTGGGGGCTGGAGGCCATTCCCTTCGAGAAGGAGGGCGACAAGGACGGCCCCGTGTTCGGCGTGCATCAGATCCTGCTGCCGATGAGCGGCACCTACATCCTGGAGAACATCAACACCGCCGAACTGATCAAGGACAAGGCCTACGAGTTCATGTTCGTGCTGGGGCAGAACAAGTACCAGGGCGCCGTGCAGTCGATGATCAATCCGGTGGCGATTCGCTAGGCCCAAGAGGAAAAGTCGGCGCGGGCGCCGCCGGCAAGGCTGAGACAATCGGGGGCAGGCACGCCGCAAGGGCGTGCCGCACCGAGATTGCCACCACCGTGTCCGCCCTGCCATTCACCGATTCTTCCGCCGAACCTCGACAGATCCTGCAGGAGGTCTTTGGCTATGCGGCCTTCCGCGGCCCGCAGGCGGCTATCGTCGAGCATGTCACCGGCGGCGGCGACGCCCTGGTGCTGATGCCCACCGGCGGCGGCAAGTCGCTGTGCTATCAGATCCCGGCCATTGCACGCCAGCGCAGCGGGCGCGGCATCACCGTCGTGGTCTCGCCGCTGATCGCGCTGATGCACGACCAGGTCGGCGCGCTGCACGAGGCCGGCGTGAATGCGGCCTTCCTCAATTCCACGCTGGACTGGAATGAGACGCTGGATGTCGAGCGTCGGCTGGCGCGCGCCGAGATCACCTTGCTCTATGCCGCACCCGAACGCGTGACCACCCCACGCTTCCTGGAGCTGCTCGATGGCCTGGCTTCGCGCGGCAAGTTGAGCCTGTTCGCCATCGACGAGGCGCATTGCGTGAGCCAGTGGGGCCACGACTTCCGCCCGGAGTACCGCGCACTCACCGTGCTGCACGAGCGCTATGCCGGTGTGCCGCGCATCGCCCTGACCGCCACCGCCGATGCGCTGACACGCGCCGACATCGTCGAGCGGCTGCAATTGGAAGAGGCGCAGCAGTTCGTCTCCAGCTTCGACCGCCCGAACATCCGCTACACCATCGTCGAGAAGAAGGACGCGGGCACGCAGCTGCTGCGCTTCATCGAACGCGAACATGAAGGCGAGGCCGGTGTCGTCTACTGCCAGTCGCGCAAGCGCGTGGAAGACACGGCGCAAGCCCTGGTGGATGCCGGCATCAACGCCCTGCCCTACCACGCCGGCCTGGACGCCGCGCTGCGCCAGAAGCACCAGGACCGCTTCCTGCGGGAAGATGGCATCGTGATGGTCGCCACCATCGCCTTCGGCATGGGCATCGACAAGCCCGACGTGCGCTTCGTCGCGCACCTGGACATGCCCAAGAACATCGAGGGCTACTACCAGGAAACCGGCCGCGCCGGCCGCGACGGCCTGCCGGCCCAGGCCTGGATGGCCTACGGCCTGCAGGACGTGGTGAACCAGCGCCGCATGATCGACGAGAGCCCGGCCGGCGAGGAGTTCAAGCAGGTGATGCGCGGCAAGCTCGACGCGCTGCTGGCACTGGCCGAGGCCATCGACTGCCGGCGCGTGCGCCTGCTGGGCTACTTCGGCGAAGCAAGCACGCCCTGCGGCAACTGCGACAACTGCCTGGCACCGCCCCAGGTCTGGGACGGCACCGACGCGGCGCGCAAGCTGCTCTCCACTGTGTACCGGGTGCAGCAGCAAAGCGGCATCAGCTTCGGCGCCGGCCACATCATGGACATCCTGCGCGGCAAGACCACCGAGAAG
>DATILH010000048.1:0-17178 GCA_035476655.1 Variovorax sp. | reverse complement strand
CATGGACCCCGAGACCCTGGAATGGCTGGAGCAGTGTGAGCAGTTGCATGGCGCGGGCGCGCTCAACAATGCCTGGGGCTTCATTCCGGGCGAAGGGGCGGGCGCTCTGCTGCTGGTGCGGCGCGCCGTGGCCGAGCCACTGCGGCTGCCGGCCCTGGCCCGCCTGCTTGGCGTGGGCACGGCCTTCGAGCCCAAGTACATCAAGACGCAGACGGTGTGTGTCGGCGAAGGGCTCACGCGGGCCTTTCGCGGCGCGCTGGCGGCGCTGCCCGGTGGCATCCAGGTAAGCGACGTCTACTGCGACATGAACGGCGAGCCGTACCGGGCCGACGAATACGGCTTCACCGCGCTGCGCACCAAGGAGTCCTTCGAGTCGGCCTCGGACTTCGTGGCCCCCGCCGACTGCTGGGGCGACGTGGCGGCAGCCGGCGCACCGCTGCACCTGATGCTGGCGGTCATTGCGGGCAGCAAGGCCTATGCGCGCGGCCGGCTTGCCTTCGTCTGGGGTAGCGCCGAGGGCGGGGAGCGTGGCGCGGCGCTGATGGCCGTCGAGGGAGGGGGCTAGCCATGCCGGTCACCGTCAAGGTCAATGGTGTGGCCAACTCGCTGGTGCACAAGGGCAGCAACGGCATTTCGATGGCGACGATCCCCGACGTCTGCAAGACGCCCTCGCCCGGCGGACCGGTGCCCATTCCCTATCCCAACATCTCGCAGTCGGCGACGCTGGACAAGGGCACCACCACCGTGAAGGCCGACGGCGGCATGATGATCGCCGTCAAGGGCTCGGAGTACTCGCTGTCCAACGGCGACAACGCTGGCGTCGCGGGTGGTGTGAAGTCGAGCACCTTCATGAAGGAGTCGACCTGGATCCTCTATTCCTTCGACGTGAAGATGGACGGCAAGAATGCCTGCCGGCTCACCGACAAGAAGTTCCAGAATCACGAGAACACGGCGGACCTGGCGGGCAACCTGCAAATGCCCGTGACGGGCGCGCCACCGGAACTGCAGGCCATTGCTGACTGCTGCAACAAGGCAGTCGATTGCAAGCCGCCCGACAGCGGCAAGGGCTGCAGGTCGCGCGGGGTGCACAAGCACTCCTGCTGCCAGGACGCCATCAATCGGCGCAAGGACAAGGGGGATTGGAAGAACGTCACGCCCGAGGCGCATCATCCGGAGACCAAGACCATGGACGCGAGCCGGCTGGATGTGCAGATCCGTGGCGGCGCCGACGGCAAGGGGCCGATCACCCACATCTGGGACTTCAAGTTCAACTGCACGAGGGATCCCTACATGTCGCAGAGCCAGCGCGACAAGTATGAAGACCGCTTTCCGCAGGCCAAGGTGGACATCGTGGGCTCGAAGGGCTTGCCCAAGAAGGCGACCAAGGCGCAAAAGCAGAAGCACTGCGCTGGCGCACAGGCTCGCAGCAGCTGCTAGCAGGAGGACAGGACGTGGAAGACATCGCACCCCTGGAGATCACCGACAGTGCCACCGGCGCCGTGCTGGTGCGCAACGGCGTCACCCTGGCGCTCTTTCTCGATCGGAGGGTCCATGAATGCAGCGATGCACTGATCCAGGCCTTCGACCTGTTCCTGGCCAGCGTGCCGGCGGACGCGCTGACGTGGGCGGTGGTCAGCGCCACCTCCGAGGAGTGGCGCCCGGTGGACGCGTCCGTGATTGCGCGGATCCGCGAATCGATGGAGCCGGCCGGCGCGCGCAAGCGCAAGCTGACGGCCTTCCGCATCAACGACTTCGCTGGCGCCGCACCGCAATATGGCTTCACGCTGGCCGATCGGTACAAGGACAAGCCCGATTCGATGACGCTGGTCCAGATGAGCTTTCCCATGCATGCTGTCGACGCCGGCCATGCCGATGGAACCTGCGATTTCGTTGGCCGTGTCGCCGCCTTGCTGTCGCCGGTGGCGGGCTATTGCGCGCCCAGCCTGCTGCAAGCCGACGCGCACCAGTCGGAGGCTTTTGAGCGCATCCGGGGCCTGGCGCTGCGATATCCAGGCTACGACGTGGCCATGAACGACCTGACGCGGCTGCGCCTGGGCCCGCGCGTGCGCGGCGCCCGCTGGATCACGTTGCTGGGGGCCGCGTTGCTGGAGAGCGCAGGCGGATTCGAGCTGTTCCGAAAAGCCTTGCCGGTCGAGATGGAGATGAGCCAGGCGGGCGCTACCACCTTGATTCGCGCCGGCCGCACGCCCGAGCTGGGCGACACGAACCGGCAACTCGAGACGCCGCTGCTGCGGGCCGTGGCACGGGTGCTGGAACCCATCACGCTGTTTCGCGAGGCCAAGATGCTCCTGTACCTGGCCAATTTCGACGAGGACCTGCTCGATCGATGGGAACGCAGGTTCCTGGATTGACGCCACCCGATGATCGCCACCGGCTACAGCCTTCCGTTCCAGTTCAGGCATTCCGAGCCCTCGGCCATGACCGGCCGCCCGCTCGGCATCCGGGTACGCACCGGACTTCCCGACGCAGAGGGTCTGGTCGTGGCTACGCTTCGACTGTTCGAGCAACTGGCGCTGACGGGCGCACTGGGCGGCGGGCGTGCGGCCCCGTGGGACTGCGCATTGGCGCTGGCACAGCGACCGGGTCGTGACGCGAGCGAGTTCCTGTTCCGCGCCGATCCTTGCCGCCTGGCCGACGAAGCCTGGGTAGTGCTGTGCCACCTGTTGTTGCGGCTGCATCAGCGCCTGCCCATCCAATCCGTGGATGTCCTGGCGGCCGGCGATGCTGCGCCGCGCATGTTGCTGGCCGACGCGGGCGAGTCGACCTATCCGCGCGTCTTCGCACCACTCCCTTTCGCGCTGGACGACAGGGAGCCGGAAGGTGGCGGCTACAGCGTCTACATCCGGCTGGAGTCGCCGCTCGCGGTCGAACACGAGGCGCGGCTGAACGGCTGGCTGGAGGCCTGGACGCTGGCCGTGCAGGCCGGCGGCTATGCCTTGGCGCCTCTCGACCCTGCCAGCGACTACGTCGAGCCTGAGGGGGCGGGGGTGGTCAGCTACGAGCGCGTCATCGAGTGGGCAGTGTTCAAGCTACACGCCGACCCCGTGGCGGCGGTCGGATCGCTGGAGAATCTGTTCGCTCGCTTCCATGTCCGCTGCCAGCCGATCCAGTCGGTCGAGATCGGATGACGAGCATGCGCAATCCCCTGCCCCACATCGTCTTGCAGCACGCGGAAGAAAGCGCGAACCTGTGCAGCATGCGCAGCGTGCTGATCACTGCTCCGCATGTCAGGCTGCACGCCCTGCGCCGCCTGGACGAGCGCCTGGCCGCGCACCTCGATGGCCTGGCAGTGGCCGGCGAATTCGGCTGGGGGCTGTGCGAGGCCGCGCTGGCCGAAGGCGCCGCCGGGGAGACCTTCACGGCCTGCGTGCGTGCCATCGAGGACGGCAACGCGGCGGCCCTGGAGCAGGTGCTGGCCCAGGCCGAGGCGCTCCCCACGGCGCACGCCGGCGCAGCGTCGGCATTCAGTTGGGTGTCGGCACAGTGGCTCAAGGGCCTGACCCGCGGCCTGCTCGATTCGCCCAGTGCGTTTCGCCGTGCGCTAGGTATCGTGGCCTGCGTCTCGCACCAGGTCGACCCGGGCGGCGCACTGGTGGCTGCCCTGTCCGACCCCGACCCCTTCCTGCGCGCACGGGCCTTGCATGCTGCCGGCGAATGCGGACGCATCGACCTGCGCGACGCGTGTGCCGCAGCACTGTCCGACGAGGAGGAGAGCTGCCGCTTCCATGCCGCCGCGTCCCTCGCCTTGCTCGGCCGGCAGGATGCCGCCCAGGCCGCGCTGCAGCGCGTGGCCATGGCGCCGGGACCGCATCGCAGGGCGGCGCTGGCGCTCTTGCTCAGCCAGGGTAGCCCAGCGCAGACGAGCGCGCTGCTCAAAACCCTGTTTGACGACGCGGGCAGCCTGCGCGCCCTGGTGCAGGGCATCGGCTTCGCCGGCGACCCGCGCTTTGTCCCTTGGCTGATCGAGCGCATGGCCGATCCCAAGCTTGCCCGGCTCGCGGGTGAATCGTTGTGCATGATCACCGGCCTCGACATGAACGCGGCCGACGTGGCGGGCCAAACCCCCGAAGCGGGCGCGCAAGAGGCGCCGGAGGAAGACGAGATGGCGCTCGACGAAGACGAAGGTCTGCCCTGGCTGGACGCATCGAAGCTGAGCGCCTGGTGGTCGGCGCACGCCCATGGCTTCGTGCCCGGTGTGCGCTACTTCCTGGCCGCGCCGCCTTCGGCCAGCCACTGCCTGGCCGTGCTGCGAAGCGGCTATCAGCGCCAGCGCATCGCGGCGGCCCGCCATCTGTGCCTGCTGCAGCCCGGCAGCAAGCTTTTTCCCACCGCGGCCCCGGCCTGGCGCCAGCAGCGTTGGCTCGACGCCATGTCCGCCTGATCCGGCGTCGACGCCATGCCCGCCAGATACATCCTCCCGCTGCTCGCCGCCGTCTTCCTTGCGGCCGCCCTCTGGCGCCTGGCGCGCGATGGATTCACACTGGGGCCGGCCAGCCGCACCTGGCTGCTGGTGGCGTTCATCTTCGCCGCCGTATCCGGCTGGCTCTGGTGGTCGATTCCGTGATGATGATCTGGAGGCCCATGCCGTGATGCTTCAACTGGTGGTCGTCAGTCTTCGTGGTGCACCGCCCGGCCGGCCGATCGCGGCCTCCTTCGGGCCCGGCGGCGGCACCATCGGGCGCGCCGCAACCAACACGCTGGTGCTGGAGGACCCGGACCGCACCGTCTCGCGCGTGCATGCGCAGGTCAGCTTGCGCGACGGGCGATTCGTCATCAGCGATCAGGGCAGCAACCCGCTGCAGCACAACGGCCGCGCGCTCGGCGCCGGCAAGGAGGCGGTGATCAGCCCCGGCGACCGGCTGGTGATCGGCAGTTTCGAGCTTTCGGTGCAGGGCGCCGGCGAGACGACCGAGGCGCCGGTGACCAATGCGCCAGTGGCCAATGCGCCGCAGCCCACGCCCGACGATCCCTTTGCCGATCTGCTGTCCGGCCTTGGCGCGCCCACGCCGGCACCGGCCCCCGCTGCGTCCGCGCCCAAGGCCGCGCCGTCGGCCGATTCGCTGCTCTTCCCCGATCCGATGGGCCTGGCCGGCAATAGCGCCGCCCAGCGCGCCGCCGCGGCGCCGATGTCGGCCGACGACCCCTTCGCCGATCTGCTTGGCAGCGGCTCGCCGGCGCCCAAGCCCGGCGCCATCGAGGACTTCTCCGACCTCGGCCTGCGCGCACCAGATGCGGCCGCCGGCATCGACCACCTGTTCGGCGGCAACGGCAAGGCGCCCCGCGCCGATCCGCTGGCCCTGTCGCCGCTGGCCGATCCGCTGCTGCAGCCCAACACGGCGTCCAAGGTCGATCCGCTGCTGGCCTTGCAGCAGGGCGCACCCAAGGCAGCTGCCGCGCCGCAAAGCGACCATCTGTCCATCGACCACTTCGGCTTCGATCCGCCCAAGGGCATCGTGCCGTCCGCAGTGCCCGAGGTCGATCCCTTTGCCGACCTGATGCCGCCCCCCGCGCCGGCCGCGCGCAGCCCGCAGCCGCCGCCGCCACCGCCCATGGTGGCGGCGCCGTTGCCGGCGCCGGCAACGCCCGTTGCCCGCGCCGCACCGTCAGCCGGCGGCGATGCCCTGCTCGCCGCCCTTCTGCGCGGCTTGAACAGCAATCACCAGATGCCCACCCAGCTCACGCCCGAGCTGATGGAGCGCATTGGCGTACTCCTGCGCAACAGCACCGAGGGCACCTTGCAGCTGCTGCTCGCTCGCACCGAGGTCAAGAAGGGTGTGCATGCCGAAATCACCATGATCGCGGCCAGCAAGAACAACCCGCTCAAGTTTTCGCCCACGGTGGAGGTGGCGCTGGCGCACTTGCTGGGCCCCGGCATGCGCGGCTTCATGGGCGCCGAAGAGGCGATGCGCGACGCCTACGACGACCTGCGCGCGCACGAGTTCGGCGTCATGGTCGGCATGCGCGCCGCGCTGGCCCATGTGCTGGCGCGCTTCACGCCGGCCGAACTCGAAAAGAAGATCGCCGCCAAGGGCGCGCTCGACACCCTCTTTTCCGCCAACCGCAAGGCCAAGCTGTGGGACCAGTTCGTCGCGCTCTACGGCGGCATCGCGGCCGAAGCGGAGGACGACTTCCACAGCCTGTTCGGCAAGGCCTTCGTGCAGGCCTACGAAGAGCAGATGGCCAGACTGAAGTCAGGCCGCTGACAAGAGACGGCGCAACAACAAAAAAGGAGAAGGCGCTTGGAATTCGAACTCGAGATCGTGACCTTGTCCAAGCAGGGCGGGCGCACTTATAACGAGGACGCCTTCGGCCATTGGAACGACGAGCGCTATGTGCTTTGCGTGGTGGCCGACGGGGCGGGCGGCCACGGCGGCGGCGATGTCGCCGCGGCGGTGGTGCGCGCCAGCGTGCTGACCGGCTTCGCCGAGAATCCCGGGCTCGACGCCGGCCTGCTGCGGCGCCTGCTGGAGAGGGCCAATCTCGACGTGGTGGCGCGCCAGGCCGAAGGCGGCAAGCTGGCCGAGATGCGCTCCACCGTGGTGCTGGCGGCGCTGGACCTGCAGGCGCAGCAGATCGCGCTGGCGCACAGCGGCGACAGCCGGGCCTACCTCATGCGCGGCGGGCAGATCGTCACGCGCACCATCGACCACAGCCTGGTGCAACAGATGGTGGCCAGCGGCCTGATCGACGACGAGGGCGCGCGCACGCATCCGCAGCGCAATCTGCTCCTGTCGGCGCTGGGTTCGATCGAATCGGCGCCCGACATCGTGGTGTCGCAGCCTCAGCAGTTGCAGGTGAACGACGTGCTGCTGCTGTGCACCGACGGCCTGTGGGAGCCGCTGGGCGACGACTGCCTGCGCCAGACGCTGGCCGCTTCGCGCGACGCCAGCCAGTGGGTCGAGAAGCTCGACGTCCAGGTGCAGGCCAACGCCAAGCCGGGCCACGACAACTACACCGCTCTTGCGCTGTGGGTGCGCGAGGACGACCAGACGACGCGGATGATGCTGTAGCCATTGCCTCGCCACCGTGGAGCCATCCCGTGAAACCTCGCAGTGCCATCGCCATCGCCCTCGGCGCATGCGCCTTGGCGCTGCAACTTCCCTCGCCGGCGCACGCTCAAGCAGATGCACAACTGCGGCAGGCCACGCAGCAAGCCTGTCAGCACCTGGCCGAACTGGGGAAGACCGGCGTCGACGTCGGCGTGCTCATGCAGATGGCCGGCTGCCGACCGCAGGAGGGCGCGCCGGCCATGCCCGCCCCGGCTGCCGCTGCGCCGGCGCAGGGCAGGCCCGAGCCCTTCCGCGACATCTGCCAGAACATTGCCAAGGCATTGGTCGGCACCGAAAGGAACTACCTCGGCTTCTGGCTCGGCCCCTTGCCGGTGCTGATGGCGCGCGAGTACGCGAACCGCTGCCCGGACCGGGACGCCTCTTCCGTGGCGCAACAGAAGCTGGTGGAAGGGTTGCGGCGCTTCAGTTCGGGCCGCTTCGAAGACTCCGTCGCGTCTTTGCGCCAGGGCCTGGCGCAGGCCGAAGATGATGGAATGCGCGTGCGCCTCCTGGCCGAAACGAGCAAAAGCCTGTTGGCCGCCGGCCGCAGCAGCGAAGCGCGCGCCGAGGTCGAACAGGCCCTGGGCCTTCTGGAAAAGCCGTCGGTGGCAGCGCAGGCACCGCCACCAGCATCGCCGGCCCTGCCGATGTTCGGCGGCAATCGGAACCTGCAGGAGAGGATGGCGCAGGCCATGCGCGAGGGCGAACGCGCCCAGGCGGCAGAGGCTCGTCGCGAGGCCCAGTCCGAACTGCTGGTGCTGCTTGGCCTGGCCGAACTGCAGGCCGGCAACGTGCCCGCCGCCATCGAGCGCCTGCGCAGGGCCGACGCACTCGTCATGCAAGGCGACGAGGACGTGGCGAGCATCGAGCGCGGCGTCATCGCGCCGTACCTGGCGCTGGCTCTGCAACGCGCCGGGCAGCTCGACGAAGCGCGCACGCTGCTCGTCGCGTCCCTGGGCGGCCGCGAGGAAGTCCTGGGCGCGATGTCGGCAGCGCCGCGCGCGATGGAAGCGATGGGCAGCATGGCCCTCGGCATCGGCATCGGTATTCCGAAAGTGCGGCAGCGCGATATCGATGCTGGCGCCGTGTCGAGCGGCGAAATGTTCCTGCCCAGCTTCGCCTGCCCGCTGCTCGAGCAGATCCAGGCCCAGGGCAACACGCCCGAGCAGGCGCTCGAAGCGGCCGAGCGTTGCCGCGGTCGGGCCCTCGCGCAACTGCTGGCCAACCGCGCCTTCTACAAGCCGCCGCCTTCCATGCAGGAGCTGCGATTGAACGCCGAGCGGCGCGCGCGCGAGCCGGCGCGCGAGCAGACGGCCGGCGAGATGCGCCGCGAATTCATGGACAACCCCGCCGCCGAAGCGGCCGGCCAACCGGCCCGCATCGCCGACATGAAGCGCATGGCGGCCGAGCGGCGCGCCACCGTGCTGGTCTATTCGATCGCCACCAGCGTCAACCGCTTCCCCAGCCGGATGCCGGACCGCGAGACCGGCCTGCGCATCTGGGTCATCAGCCCGCAGGGGCAGATCCACCTGCGCGAAGTCGGCTTCGCGGGGCTGATCGACCAGGTCGACGACACCTATCCGCTCAGCGCCACCGTCTTGCGCGCGCGCGAGGTGTTCGGCGTGGCCGGGCGCGGGCCGGTGGCGGTGGTAGCCGCGCGGCCGCCGAAGGTGACGCGCGCCGGCAACGAACTGCGCCGCCTGTATCGCCTGCTGATCGAGCCGGTGGCCGACCTGCTGCCAGCGCAGCCGGGCGCGCGCCTTCTCATCGTGCCGCAGGGCGCTCTCTTTCTGGTGCCTTTCGCCGCGCTGGAGGATGCGTCGGGTGCGCCGCTGCTGTCGCGGCATGCGATCTTCACTGCGCCGTCGATGCAGACCCTCGCGCTGACGGCTTTGCGCCAGAGCATGCCGCAAGCGGACGGTCCGCCGCTGATCGTCGGCAACCCGGTCATGCCACGCTACGTGCCGGTGCCGGGCGGCCCGGCCCTCGATGTGCCCGACCTGCCGGGCGCGGAGGAGGAGGCGCGCGCCATCGGCGAGCTGCTGAAGATCGCGCCGCTCACTGGCGCCGCCGCCACCAAGCCGGTGGTGCTGGATGCGGCACGCCAGGCACGCTACATCCACCTGGCCACGCACGGCTTCCTGGACGACTTCACCGAACGCGTGCAGCGCGATGCCAGCCCCTATGTGCGCAGCATGACGCTGCTGGGCGGCAGCGAGGACCCCAACGTCCGCACGCCGGGCCTGCTGGCCCTGGCACCGAGCGCGTCGGACAGCGGCATGCTCAGCGCCGACGAGATCGCCGAGTCCAGCACCCGGGCCGAACTGGTGGTGATGAGCGCCTGTGACACCGGCCGCGGCGCCATCAACGACGAGGGCGTGATCGGCCTGTCGCGTGCCTGGATGGCGGCCGGCGCGCCCAGCGTGCTGGTCTCGCTGTGGGCCATTCCCGACGAGCCCACGCGTGACCTGATGGTGCACTTCTACGGCCGCCTGCAGGCCGGCAGCGGCAAGGCCGAGGCGCTGCGCGAGGCCATGCTGGCCACGCGCGCGCGCTATCCGAAACCCGCCTTCTGGGCCGCCTTCGTGCTGATGGGCGAGCCGCAGTAGCGCGCCGCCTACTTCTTGGTCGGCCGGTAGGCCGTGATGCTGCCGCTGACCGTGACGTCCACCGTCACCACCACGGTAGCCAGCTCGGTCTTGCCGTTGTCCTGGCGCTTCATCATCTTCTTGGTGGTGGTGGTCTTGGTGGGAGCGCTCTTCCAGCGGATGGTGCTGTTGCGCACCTTCTCCTTGTTGCCCAGGTGGTTCTGCTCCATCACGGTGAGCACGCCGTTGCCCGGGTTGGTGGCGATGATGGACGTGTGATGCGCATGGCCCACCGTCACCGTGGGCGCGTCGTACCAGCCATGGTCATCCTTGAAGGTGACGTCGGTCGTGGTGGTGGTCGTCATCTCCCAGTCGCGGTATTGCAGGATGTCGCCCGGCAGCGCGTCCTTGGCGTCGATGACATCGCCCCAGACATAGTCGTCGTCCGCCCCGGTGGGGCCGAGGTCGGAGGAGGTCTGGGCACCCGACTTCAACAGCGCACTGTTGGCCAGGTCCCAGCACTCGCCCGCACCCACCTGCTTGCCGATCTGGCCGGCCGCCCAGGTGAAGATCTTCTGGTTGAGGGCCGATGGGGTTCCCATATCGGCCTCCTTCAGCGTGCGCGGCTCAGACCTTCACGTTCTCCGGAATGTTCCAGCCCGCGGTCTTGGGTGCTTCGCCGGTGCCGTCGGCCTTCTGCGGCGTGTACTCGTACTTGAACTTGGCGAAGTTCATCGAAACGTTTTCGGTCAGCCGGTCTTCGCCGCCACTGCCGCCGGTGCTGACCGAGGAGATGATCAGGTCGTTGAAGGTGATCTTGACGTATTCCAGCGGTTCCTTGCCCGCCTTGCGCACCACCAGCGTGGCCTCCCCGATGTGCTCGCCGGTGCAGCAGGCCAGCATCAGGGCATGCGAGGCCGAGTCGATGTACTTGGTGAAGGACAGATCCTGGACGTTGACCTTTCCGGAGCCCGCGCCGCCGCCGAAATGGGCGCTGCCCGACTGGCTCAGGCCCCAGCTCCAGGCCAGGACATCGATTTCCTTCTTGTGCTTGGCGTCGGACGACTCGCCGTCGACGCCCTTGATCTTCAGAAACATGTCTACGGCCATGATGCTCACCTTTCGGATGTGTGGATGGAGGGTTGCGGGCTTCCTGGCCTGGCCCTGAGGGGGCAGGCCAGGGAGCTATCTGGAAAACGATTCTTGCGGGCCGATTGCAAAGACCTCGGCCCAAATTTTTCGACTGTCTATTTGCCGCCCTTGGCAGAGGGCAGCTTGGACACCAGCCGCAGCGAGACCGTGAGGCCTTCGAGCTGGTAGTGGGGGCGCAGGAAGAACTTGGAGGTGTAGTAGCCGGGGTTGCCCTCGACCTCTTCCACCACCACCTCGGCGGCGGCCAGCGGGCGCCGTGCCTTGGTCTCTTCGGAGGAGTTGGCGGGGTCGCCGTCCACGTAGTTCATGATCCACTTGTTGAGCCAGCGCTCCATGTCGGCGCGCTCCTTGAAGCTGCCGATCTTGTCGCGCACGATGCACTTGAGGTAGTGCGCGAAGCGGTTGCAGGCGAACAGGTAGGGCAGGCGCGCCGCCAGGTTGGCATTGGCGGTGGCGTCCGGGTCGTCGTACTCGGCCGGCTTGTTGAGAGACTGGGCGCCGATGAAGGCGGCGAAGTCGGAGTTCTTGCGGTGGATGAGGGACAACAGGCCGGCCTTCGACAGCTCCGCCTCGCGCCGGTCGCTGATGGCGATCTCGGTCGGGCACTTCTGGTCGACGCCGCCGTCGTCAGACGGGAAGGTGTGCAGCGGCAGGTTCTCCACCGCGCCGCCCGACTCGATGCCGCGGATGCGCGAGCCCCAGCCGTAGATCTTGTAGGAGCGGTTGATGTTGGTGGCCATCGCATAGGCCGCATTCGCCCAGGCGTACTTGCCGTGGTCGGCGCCGTCGGTGTCTTCCTCGAAGTCGAATTCCTCGATCGGATTGGTCTTGGCGCCATAGGGCGTGCGCGCCAGGAAGCGCGGCATGCACAGGCCGATGTACTTGGAGTCATCCGACTCGCGCAGGCTGCGCCAGCCAGCGTACTCGGGGGTCGAGAAGATCTTGGTCAGGTCGCGGGGGTTCTGCAGTTCCTGCCACGATTCCATCTGCATCAGGTTGGGGCTGGCGCCGGTGATGAAGGGCGCATGCGCGGAGGCCGCGATCTTCGCCATCTCGCCCAGCAGTTCCACGTCGGGCGGGCTCTGGTCGAAGTGGTAGTCGCCGACGATGGCGCCGAAGGGCTCGCCGCCGAACTGGCCGTATTCCTGCTCGTAGACCTTCTTGAAGAGCGGGCTCTGGTCCCAGGCCGTGCCCTTGAACTTCTTCAGGGTCTTGTGCAGGTCCTTCTTGGAGATGTCCATCACCCGGATCTTCAGGTTCTCGTCCGTCTCGGTGTTGTTCACCATGTAGGCGAGGCCGCGCCAGGCGCTCTCGAGCTTCTGGTAGTCCTCGTTGTGGATGATCTGGTTGACCTGCTCGGTGAGCTTGGCGTCGATCGCGGCGATCATGGCCTGGATCGACTTGGTCACGTCCTTGCCGATGACCTGCGTGTTGGCCAGCGCCTGCTGCGCCAGCGTGAGCACCGCGGCTTCGACGGCGCTCTTGGCCTCGTCGCTGCGCGGCTTGAATTCCTTTTGCAGAAGCGACGAGAAGTCGCTGCCTTCGTACGCAACGTCTTTCAGTGCGCTTTCCTGCTGGGTCGCGGCTTCGGTGGCCATGGTGCGTTCTCCTGGGTGTGTCTGGGGTGGGCGTCAGTCGTCAGGCAGCGGGCGCGGCGCCCTCTTCCGGCTTGGCGCTGGCGGCCAGCGTCTTGAGCAGCTCGGGGTTCTCCAGCACCTTGGCCAGCAGATCCTCGGCGCCGCCCTTGCCGTCCATGTAGGTGACCAGGTTCGACAGCTGGGTGCGCGCTTCCAGGAGCTTGTTGAGCGCATCGACCTTGCGCGCCACCGCGGCGGGCGAGAAGTCGTCCATGTTCTCGAAGGTCAGGTCCACCTTCAGGTCGCCTTCGCCGGTGAGGGTGTTCTTCACGGCGAAGGCAGCGTGCGGCTTCATGGCCTTCATGCGCGAGTCGAAGTTGTCGATGTCGAACTCGAGGAACTTGCGGTCGGCCACCGGCTGCACCGCCGATGGGTCGGCCGGCTTTCCCGACAGGTCGGCCAGCACCCCCATCACGAAGGGCAGCTGCACTTTCTTCTCCGCCCCGTAGAGCTCGACGTCGTATTCGATCTGAACGCGCGGCGCCCGGTTGCGGGCGATGAACTTCTGACTGCTGGTGGCCATGGAACGCTCCTTGCGGGATGAAAGTGGTGGTGAGTGCTACTCGGTGGTCTGCTTGCCGGTCACGGTCTCGATGGTGTCGAGCGCGTTCGGCGCCAGGTCGGCCATGATTTCGAGGAAGCTCACGCCGATGAGCTTCTTGGCGCGCGTGATCAAGAGGGGCGCCGGGTTGCCGGGCTCGGTCTGTTCGAGGAAGCGGATCACCCGGTCCAGGGTCTGCAGCGCGTCCTGGCGGGTGCGGATCTCGCCGCGCGCGGCGGCCGGTGCGGCGGCCGCGCCGGTGGCATCCAGCGCATCGCCGCTCGCGCCATCCTCCGCTGCCACGCCACTCAGATGAGCACAGGCCTTGGCCAGCACGGCGCAAATCCCGCGCAGCGGCGCCAGGTCGATCGAATCGCTGCGCCCGGTGCGATCGCCCAGCAGCGTCTGCAGGCGCGCCACCTGATTGGCCACGCCCGTCAGGGTCTGGATGGCCTGCGGCCTCTCGGCCTGGATGGCTTCGAGCGCCCCATCGACCTGCGCCAGCGTGTAGCTGGCGTCGCTGCCCACCGCTGCCAGGGTGCCGTGCGCGATCGCGATGTCGCGCACGCGCACGGGGCCGACGCCGCGCGCGATGCCGACCTGCGCCTCGTAGAGGTCGCGCAGCACGGTGCTTTCGTCGGCCAGCGGCGCCAGCGCGTTCAGGCGCATGGTGGGGTCGTTGTCGTCGTCGGCGTCGAGCTTGGGATGCAGGTCTTCCCAATAGCGCTCGAGCAGGGCGGTGAGGAGTTGAAGGCCCAGGCTGAAGCCCTCGAGGCCCTGCAGCCGGGTGCTGGCGCGCAAGAGGAGGATGGCGGCGCGCGCGTCCTTGGCGCGGCCGAGCAGGGCCTGCGCCTGCTCCGACACCTGGCGCCACTCGGGCTCGACCGCGGCAATGACGGTATCGCCGAACTGCTGCTCGGGCTTGCCTTGAGAAGCGGATTCGAGTGCTTGAAATGCCGGGTCGTACTCGAGGTTGTCGCCGGTCGGCGATGCTTCGCTGACGGGCGCCTGCAGGGCGTCGACGAGTTCGGGTGTAAGCATGTTGTCGCTTTGCGGTCGCTAGCGATAATCAAAGATGCAACCAGCACGGTCAATGCAACGAAGGCAATAGCATGCAAGTCACCGGTACAAGCCATTCGCCCTATGTACGCACGGTTTTCGGCTTGCCCAGGCGCAGTGCGCTGCTGCTGGGCCTTGCGCTGCTGGCCACCTCCTGCGGCGCGCCGCCGCCGCCCAAGCCGGTGGTGACGCCGGTCTCGCTCAACCTGGCGGCCAGCGCCGATGCCAACCCCGATGCGCGCGGCCGACCCTCGCCGCTGACGGTGCGGGTCTATGTGCTGAAGGCGCCCGGTCCCTTCGAGGGGGCCGACTTCTTCTCGCTCTTCGACAAGGACCAGGCCACCCTGGGGGCCGAACTGGTCAAGCGCGAAGAGCTGCTGCTCAAGCCCGGCGAAAGCAGGAAGCTCGAGTTCACGCTCGAGCCGGACGCCAAGAACATCGCCGTGCTGGCCGCCTACCGCGATCTGGAGCGGGCGCGCTGGCGTGACCTGAAGGCGCTCGAGGTCGGCAAGCCCAACCTGTTCGACGTGAACCTGACGGCGCGCCAGGTGCGCATCGAGCCCAAGTAATCCTTCATCAGCGGCGCAGCCCGGGAAAGGCGCGCTCCATCGGCAGGAAGCGGGTGAACAGCTCCAGCACGAAGGCTGGCGGCCGCTCCTGCGCCGGAGCGGCCACGAAGTACAGGCCGCGCCCGCGCAGTCGGTAGGTCGCCGCATCGGGCGTTGTGGCCGGCGCAAACAAGCGCTTCAGGAAGACGCCGAGCCCCGCCTGCAGGGCGAGCCAATGCAGGAAGAACTCGTGCACCGCCCGCCGCCCGGTCGCGTCCGCCTGCTGGCGCAGCAGAGCCATCTGCAGGGCACGCAGGCGTTCGGAAAGATCATTCAGTACATCGTCGATGATGACCAGCGTGCCGGCCGGCACGCGAAAGCCCACGGCCTGCGCCAGCACGTCCGCCGGCAGCGCCTCGCGCACCGCGGCATAGCCCGGCAACTGGTCCAGCCCGGTCACCAGCACCTGCGTGGGCAGGCGCAGTCGCAAGTGCTGCGAGGCTTCGTCGGCGCGCTGGCGCAGGCGTGCGGCCAGCGCGGTGACCGCTTGCGGACCGGCCAGCAGGCTGCGCGCGTCGACGCACAGCGCAATGCCGTCGAGCGGCAGCGCGCCGCGCCGCTCGGCCAGGGCCAGCAGGGCCCGGTACCAGCCGGCCAGCAATTGGCGAGCGGGCGGCGGGCCGGCTTCGTCCTCCGGCTCGACCAGGCGAGCATCGATCTCGATGGCCACCACGCGCGCCATGACCCACCAGCGCCAGAAGCTGTCGCGGGCGTCGCCGTGCGCGGTTGTGGCCGGGCCCGCGGCGCGCAGCAGATCGGGCACGCGGCTGGCGGCATCGCCGAGGAACAGCACCCAGGGCGTGTGGTAGAGGACCTGCGGCCGCGCGCTGCCGTCGCCCTGCAGCTGCTGGCGCGCCTGGTCGAAGGCCTCGTCCAGCAAGGGCAAGGGTGTTTCGTCCAGGCCCGTTTGCTCCAGGCATTGGCGCAGGCTGCGGCGGCGCGCCCAGCGACGCGCGCCGCGCACGAACCACCACAAGGCCGCCAGCGCGAGCAGGCAAGCCAGCGTCACTTGGGCGAGCAGGATGGGATTTGGAATGGTCATCGCTCGACGGTTTCGAGAAAGAGGGTGTCGGCCACCAGCCGGTCGGCGCCGCGGTTGGCCGCCAGCATCTCGCGCAGGCGCAGCAGGTAGGCCGAGGCCAGCTCGAAGGGCGGCCGGTCGGCGGTCTCGCTGAAGGGCGCGGGCGAGGCGACGGCGCTCACCATCACCGTGCCGAAGGGCGGGCTGACCAGCCAGCTGGCCGGGATGTCGCGCCCAAGTTCGATCCGCGCGCCCGCAGGCAGGCGCGGCTGGCCGCGCCCGGCCTGGAAGTGCAGCACCGAGCCGTCGGCCCCGTAGTAGTCGACCCAGACGCTGCCTTCGAAATTGGCTTGCGTCAGCTGCAGCACCACGGTGTCGCCTTCGCGCAGGCGCCCGCCCTTGGCGCTGGGCGCGGCGATGCGCAGGCCCCAGCCCTTCTCGCGGTTGCGCGCCTGGTAGGGCTTGAGGATGGCATGGACCTCGCAATGCGGCCAGATGCGCAGGCCCAGTTCGAACTGCGGGGCGCGCACCCCCGGGATGGCCGCCACTTCGCGCCGCACCGCCTCGATGTCTTCTGGCCGGGAGACAAAGCCCCGCACCCGCAGGCCACCGTCGTCCTCGACCTGTGCCCTCAGGTCGGCGCAGGTATAGCGTTGCAGTTGATCGTCGATGCGCTGCACCAGCGCCGGCGGCGCCTCGAGTGGGCCGGCCAGGGTGAGCCACAGCAGGCCCAGCACCGGCAGCAGGAGCGCCAGCAACGTGCCGCCAGAGAGGATGGCGCGCTCGCGCGCCTGCGGATTGCCGGGCAGGGGCGGATCAGCCACCGCGTAGGGCTGCGGCGTGATGTGTTCGCGTGCCAGGCCGGCCAGGTCCAGCGGCGGCTGGGCCAGCTGGCGGCCGTGCAGCTCCTTGAGCTTGCCGAGCTCGCCGTGGTCATCGGTCTCGAAGTAGTACTGGCCGGTGAAGCCCAGGGCCAGCGCATGCCAGTAGACCTCGCGCAGCTCGTCGTCCTGCTGTGACAGGGCCGACAGGTGGTGGAAGAACTCGGTGTGCGCATTGCGCGAGTTGAAGAGCTGCTGCTGCAGCGGCTCGCGCGGCTCCTTGTCCGAGTCGTTGGCGTGGCGCGCCAGCATCTCGTCGATCCAGGCGACCATGGCGAAGCTCGCCGATTCGATGGTGGCGCTCGGGTAGCCGGCCTTTGCGGCGGCAGCGCGGGCCGCGTCCAGCAGGCCCAACGCCTCCTGCTGGCGCTCGCCGATGCCACCGCGCTTGCCGTCTTGCGCCAGACCGAAGGAGATCAGGGGGGTAAAGCAGTCGAGCAGGCGAGGCATGTCGGCTCGCCGCTAGGCCGCGGTGGCGCTGGCTTTGCCCCGGCAACCCTGGCAGACGCTCATTGTCCCCACCGCGTTGATGTGTGTTGCGGCCATTCTTTGCCCGGGGCCCGGGGCGGCGCCATATCGCGTGGGAACTATGTCGTTCGAGGGGCGACCTGCCTTGCTGCG
>DATILH010000047.1:0-3115 GCA_035476655.1 Variovorax sp. | reverse complement strand
CAAGCGGCTCGCCTCCAGCACCGAGAAGCCCGCCGGAACATGCACGACACGCCCGGGATAGCTGATCGCGACCATGGTCCCCGACCGGCGCCTTTGCCAGTCGCGCCACTGGCGTGCAGCCAAGGTCAGGGCGATCAGCAGAGCCGTCGCCAGCAGAAGCACGTCCGCGATGGAGGACAAGGCCGCTCGTTGGGCTTCGTTCAGCGCCCCAACCGATTGCGCCGGGCGCGGCTGCACGGCAATCTCACGTGCCATTGACACAAAGCCGAGATGGGCAAGCGTCGGCAGCAGCGTGGCCATAGCGATGAAGTAAGGCTGGAGGCGGCGGTACGTGGGCCGGTGCCTGAACGCGAAATGCAGGCCCAGGCAGCCGTGGGCCCACGCCACCAGCATCAAGACCAGCTGGACAAGCCCCCAGTCGGCGCGCCAGAGGGCGGACGCGATGATCGCATACAGATCGTCGCGCCCATAGAGTTCATACGCGACTCGCGTTCCCGTGAAATGAGCAGCCAACAAGAAGGGAATGCTGAAACCGAGGATGAGCCGCAAGAACTCCAGCGGTGGCATGCGCAAGGTATGCCTTTGGTAGAGCGCCGACAACGCCAGCGCCATGTGCGCCAGCAGCGCGCCATAGAAAAGCGCAGTCGCGGGCAGGCTGCGCCAGAACGTGCCGAAAACCCTGCGGCCGGCCTCGGCTGTCTCCAAGGACACCAGGCCTGCCGCGTGATTCAGGAAGTGGGTGACGAGATACGCCATCAGCACGAGGCCCGACGCCATGCGCAAGCGGCGACTAGAATTTGGCATCAACAAGTGCTATGTCCACAGAAGTCCAACCTTCCATTCTGGGTCTAAGAGGCATACCGCTTCTGGACGGTGTTTCGACCGAGCGACTCGAGGCGCTCGCGCGCGAGTGCGCCTGGCGCCGGTATGAACCTGGGCAGCGAATCATCTCGCGCAATGGCCCCGAGCGAGACGTGTACATGATTGTCGCGGGCCGCGTTCGCATCACATTTTATTCGACGGCCGGCCGCCAAGTGACTTTCCGCGACGAAGAGGCGGGCGCGATTCTGGGTGACGTGGCGGCGGTCGACGACGGCCCGCGGTCCGCCGACGCGGTTGCGTTGGACGGCGTCCTGATCGCCTCGCTGCCGCCGGCCAATTTCAAACGCCTGTTGCAGCAGGAGCCGGTGGTGGCGGAGCGGTTCATGCGGCGGCTGACGGGGCTCGTCCGGCTGCTGTCGGAGCGTGTCATCGAGCTGAGCACGCTCGGCGTCCAGCACCGGATTCACGCGGAGTTGCTGCGGCTGGCACGCCTGGCCGCGGTCGACGGCAACGTGGCGCGCATTGCGCCTGCCCCCAAGCACGCCGATATCGCCAGCCAGGTCAGCACCTATCGGGAACAGGTGACCCGCGAGATGTCCGCAATGACCAAGGCCGGGCTGTTGGGAAAAGAGCCGGGTGCGCTCCTCGTTACGGACCTTTCGAGGCTGGAACAGCTGGTTATGGAAAGCCGTACCTGATCCCAATCGGGGCTTCACCTATGGCATCGGGCTGCCAAGCACAGTCGCCGCACAGTGGCCGAAGCCGATGGATCGATAGCCGGCCCTGGTACAGCGCCCCACCAGGTTGATCGCATCGCCGTCCTGCAGGAACGTGCGTTGCTCGCCGTTCGGCAATGTGATGGGCCGTTTGCCCGCCTGGGTGAGTTCCAGCAGCGATCCAGCCTGGTCCTCGGCGGGGCCGGACAGGGTCCCGGTGCCGAACAGATCGCCGGAGGCCAGGGCGCAGCCGTTCACGGTGTGATGAGCCACCAGCTGGGCCACGGTCCAGTAGGCCGCCTCGGCGAAATTGCTGCGGGTGACGGTTGTGTGCGGCAGGCCTTGCGCGCGCATCGACGCGGTCTGCAGCTGGACTTCGAGATCGATGTCGATTGCCCCTCGCTCCCGGTTGGCAGGGGCGTCGAGATAGGCCATCGGTGGCGGGTCTTCCTTCGGCCGTTCGAACGCCTTGCGAAAGGGCGCCAGCGCCTCCAGCGTGACGATCCATGGCGATACGGTGCTGGCGAAGTTTTTCGACAGGAACGGGCCCAGCGGCTGGTACTCCCAGGCCTGGATGTCGCGCGCGCTCCAGTCATTGAACAGGGCCAGGCCGAACACGTGCGACTCGGCTTGCGCCATGGAGATCGGTACACCCGGCGCGTTGGGCCGGCCGACGAAGACGCCCAATTCCAATTCATAGTCCAGGCGCTGCGTGGGGGCCAGGCGCGGAACCTCGTCCTGCGGCCCCTTCAACTGCCCGCACGGGCGCGCAAAGGAATGGCCGCTGGCGTGGATGGTCGACGCCCGGCCGTGGTAGCCGATCGGCACCCACTTGTAGTTCGGCAACAGGGGCGCATCGGGCCGGAACAGCTTGCCGACCGCCGTGGCATGGTGGATTCCGATGTAGAAGTCGGTGTAGTCGCCGATGCGGGAAGGCACCGTCATCTCGACCGCGGACTGTTCCAGCAGGGCAGCTTGCCAGGCGGGCCGCTGCGCGCTGCCTTCAGCGAGTCCGGCCGAGATGGCCGCGCGCAGCGCGCGCCGCTCTTCCGGCGTTGCGGCCATCAGCGCATTCATATCGTTGCTGGCAATCAGGCCCGTGGCCCGGAGGTCCAGCACCTGGTCGCCGATTGCCACTCCGATGCGATACGCATCGCTGCTTCCAATGCGCCTGAATCGACCGAACGGCAGGTTCTGGATCGGAAAGTCAGTGGCCGCTGTGTTGGCCGAGTCGACCCAGCTTTTCAGCTTTGGGTCATGGGTGTCGTCAAGGTCGTGCACGGGTCCCTCAATCGAGACGGATGTTGCTGGCGCGGATGACCTGGCCCCACTTCTCGCGCTCGCCCTTGGCATAGGCAGCCATCTGCACAGATGTGCTGGGCACGGGCTCGACGCCGAGCGTCTGGAATCGCGCCTTGACCGCAGTGGTGTCCAACGCGGCCAGCAGCGCCTTGCTCAACGCCGCAATCGCCTCCGGCGGAGTTGCTGCCGGCACGACCATGCCCTGCCATGCATAAGCTTCAAAACCCTTCAAGCCCTGCTCCGCGAGCGTCGGGACGGTGTCGAAGCCGGCAACC
>DATILH010000046.1:0-10604 GCA_035476655.1 Variovorax sp. | reverse complement strand
CGTCGCGGAATGAACTCATCCAGCGCACGCCGGCGCCCACCGAGAAGCCGTTCAGGCCGCCCAGTGCAAAGCGGTACTTGGCCCACATGCTCACCATGTTCTCGGGCAGGCCTTCGAGCACCGGGTCCACGTCGGTGTAGGTGTAGTTGGCGATCACGTCCAGCGCAGTGCCGATGCGGCCGCGCGCTTCCAGTTCCACGCCGCGGGTCTTGGTGTCGTCGAGCTGTTCGATGACGTTGGGCATGGGCGAGGTGGTGCGGTCCTTCTCGCGCAGGTCGTACACCGCTGCGTTGAAGGCCAGCGCCCGTTCCCTCGGCTCGTACTTGATGCCCGCTTCCCACTGCTCGCCGCGCAGCGGCTTGAGCACCTGCCCGAGCTGCGGGGCCTGCGGGGTGAAGGATTCGGAATAGCTCACATAGGGCGACCAGCCCGATGGCGCGGCGTACAGGAGGGCGAAGCGCTTGGTGGTGGCGCTGTCATCCCGGTCGGGCGAGCCTTGCGCGCCGGAAGTGGTGTTGTCGTGGCGCAGGCCGGCCAGGAAGACCCAGTTGTCCAGCTTCATCTGGTCCTGGATGTACAAGCCGCTGCTGCGCTGGAAGGTCTGCGGCAGCGGATCGCGCGTGGCCGGCAGGACCCGGTTGCCGTAGACCGGGGCATAGGCATCGATCTCGCTGAAGCCCACGGTGCCGCCGTAGACGTTCTCCTTCTGGCGCGAGAAGTCGGCGCCCAGCAGCACCGTGTGCTGGATGGCGCCGGTGTTGAAGCTGCCCTGGACGTTGTTGTCCATCACCGCGATGTGATTCTGGGTGAGCTGGTAGTCGAGGTAGCGGCCGAGGATGCGCTTGTTGATCGGGTCGGCGCCCCAGCCACCCGGGATGCTGAACGAGTCGCCCCAGTGGTAGCGGTTGTCGTTCTCGTTCTCCGCGTAGCGGAAGTTCTGGCGGAAGGACCAGGCATCGTTGAACTTGTGCTCGAACTGCCAGCCGATGGTCTTGCGTTCGCTGTTGTAGTAGTCGCCGGGTTCGCCGATGAAGCGGCTGCTCGGCAACTGGCCGTTGGGGTTGGGCAGGAGCGTGCCTTCCCACGGGAAGAATTGCGAACTGCTTGCGCTCTCGTCCTTCTGGTAGAGCGCCTGCAGGGTCAGCGAAGTGGCTGCGCTCGGGCGCCATGTCAGCGAGGGGGCGACCACCGTCCGGTCGTCGGGCACGTAGTCGACCTGGGTGTCCGACTTGCGGGCCAGTGCGATCAGGCGGTAGGACCAGTCGCCGTCCTTCGTCAGCGCGCCGGTCAGGTCGGTCTGGATCTGCTTGCGGCCGTAGCTGCCGAATTCGACGCCGACCTCGCGCTGGGTCTCCTGCAGCGGGCGCTTGCTCACCATGTTGACGATGCCAGCGGCGGTGCCGGAACCGAACAGCATGCCGGAGGGGCCGCGCAGCACTTCCAGGCGCTCGAGCGTGTAGGGCTCGGTGCGGGTGTTGCTGGTGTAGTAGCCGTAGGCCTGGCGCAGGCCGTCCAGGTAGACGTCCGGATAGCTGCCGCGGATGCGGACCGAGTCGGTGCGCGAATCCAGGCCGTAGGCGTCCGAGCGCACGCCGGCGGCGTAATTGAGCGCGTCCTGGATGTTGGTGGCGCCCTGGTCGACCATCTGGTCACGCGGAATGATGGTCACCGACTGGGGCGTTTCCGACAGCGGCGTGTCGGTCTTGGTGGCCGTGATGGCGTTCTTGGCGCGGTAGCCCACCACGGGTGTGGCGGCGGTTTCGCGCTCGGCGCTGGCATCCACACGAACTTCGGGCAGGGCGGAGGCCGCGGCCTGCGCCGCCGCGTGCTGCTGGGAATAGACGGCCAACAGGCTGGCCAGCATGGCCGAGGTCCGGCCAAGTCGGAAGGGTGCGCGCATGATTGTTGGGAGAAACAGTTGATTTTGACAGCGAATGATAACGATTCGCATTAAATGTGTATCAAAAATCAACATTTCGCCCGGGGCTTTTCGCGCCCGAAAGGGACGAGGATCAGGCGGACTCGCCGTGTCGGCCAGCGCCCTTGACGAACCGGGCGGCCCCGTCGACGCCTTCCTGGAACACGATGGGTGCGCCCTTCGCGCCCTCGTTGGCCAGCGCCTGTTGCAGCGGCAAGTCCCATTGGGCGTAGACCGAGGCGCGGTCGACCAGCATGCAGTTCTGCGGGAAGGCGGCGATCTCGCGCGCCAACGCCTCGGCGGCTTCGCGTGCCTGGCCCTTCTCGACCACGCGGTTGGCCAGCCCCATGCTCAGCGCTTCCTCGGCGCCGACCGGGCGGCCGGTGAGGATCATGTCGAGCGCACGACTGGCGCCAATGGCGCGGGGCAGCCGCACGGTGCCGCCGTCGATCAGCGGCACGCCCCAACGGCGGCAGAACACGCCGAACACGGCGTCGCGCTCGGCCACGCGCATGTCGGCCAGCATCGCCAGCTCGAGGCCACCAGCCACCGCATGGCCACTGACGGCGGCGACGAGCGGCTTGGACAAGGCCATGCGGCTGGGGCCCATCGGGCCGCTGCCGCCGCCCTCGGGGTCGAGTTCGTGGCGGCGTGCCGGGTCGCCAACGGCGCTCAGGTCGGCGCCGGCGCAGAAGTTGCCGCCGGCGCCCCACAGCACGGCGACGCGAAGCTCGGGATCAGCCTCGAATTGTTCGAAGGCGGCGCGCAGGGCCAGGGCCATGGGGCCGTCGACCGCATTGCGCTTGTCGGCGCGGTCGATGATGACGGTGAAGACCGGACCCTGGGTCTCAACGCGGATGTTGGGATGTTGCATCGGCAGTCCAATATTGTCCCTGGTGCGTAATATTACGAGGGCCCGCCTTAAACTCCTACCCGTGTCCCCATCTGCCCCGCTCGAACCGCTTGACCTGTCCGCCGCCGAACTGGTGCTGGATCTGCTCATCAGTCATCCGGAGCGGGCGCTGAGCGTGCAGGCCCTGGCCCGCGCCGCCGAGGTGATGGGCATTGCCACCCCCAGCGTCCGGGTGGCGTTGACGCGCCTCTTGCAGCAGGGCCGAATCGAAAAGGCGGAGCGCGGCCGCTACGCGCTGCGCGCCGGCGGCAATCCGCTTCAGTACGAGGTGGAGCACTGGTTCGACAAGGAGCGCCGCTTGAGGCCCTGGAGCCACGGCTGGATCGTGGCCCACTCGGTGGACGCGCGACTCGACCGCACCAGCGCCAAGCACCATGCGCATGCCTTGCATTTGCAGGGCTTCAGGCCACTGGCCTCCCAGCTTTGGGTGCGCCCCGACAACCTGGCGGACTCCGTCGAAGCGATGCGCCAGACGCTGCTGCGCCTTGGCCTCGCGCCGGAAAGCGCCGTGTTCCGCGGCCAGGACTTCGATGAGGCGACGACCCGGCGCATGATGGGCTTGTGGGAAGTGGCGGCCATCCGCACAGGCTATGAGCAGGCGCGCCAGGCCCTCGGGCGCAGCCTGGAAAGACTCGAGCGCATGCCCCTGGCGCAAGCCGCCTGCGAAACCCTGCTGCTAGGCCGCACGGTGATTCGAGGCATCGTGCGCGATCCGCTGCTGCCCGAAGAAATCCTGCCCTCGGCCGAACGCCGCGCCCTGCTGGACGCGATGCGCCACTACCAGGACAACGGCAAGCGGCTCTGGCTGCGGGTGCTGGAGGAGCCGGCGCTGGCGCTGGCGGCCTGAGCCCGGGGCATTGCGCGGCTGCCCGGCAGGCACCCGCGCTTCACGCCATGATGCCGGCCATGCCCCCTTTTTCCATCCTCGATCTCTCGCCCATCTGCGAGGGCGGCGATGCCGCCCAGTCCTTCCGCAACTCCCTGTCGCTGGCCCAGCATGGCGAACGCCTGGGTTACGCCCGCTATTGGTTGGCCGAGCACCACGGCATGCCCGGCATCGCCAGCGCCGCCACCGCGGTGCTGCTGGCCTACGTGGGCGCAGGCACCTCCAGCATCCGCATCGGTGCTGGCGGCGTGATGCTGCCCAACCATTCTCCGCTGGTGATTGCCGAGCAGTTCGGCACCCTCGAATCGCTCTACCCCGGCCGCATCGACCTGGGCCTGGGTCGTGCCCCCGGCTCGGACCAGCGCACCGCGCGTGCCCTGCGCCGCGACCTCGACACCAACGCCGACCAGTTCCCGCAGGACGTGCTGGAGCTGATGGACTTCCTGTCCAAGGAGTCGCGCCAGCCGGTGCTGGCGGTGCCGGGGCGCGGGCTGGAGGTGCCGATCTGGATCCTGGGCTCCAGCACCTTCGGCGCCCAGTTGGCGGCGCATCTGGGCCTGCCCTACGCCTTTGCCTCGCACTTCGCGCCGCAGCAGTTGATGCAGGCCATCGAGATCTACCGCGCCAACTTCCAGCCCTCGGCCCAACTGGCCAAGCCCCATGTGATGCTGGGATTCAACGTGTTCTGCGCCGACAGCGACGAGGAGGCGCGCTTTCGCGCCACTTCCTGGCAGCAGGCCTTCGTCAACTTGCGCAGCGGCCGGCCGGGGCGCCTGCCGCCGCCGGTGGAGGGGTATGCGCAGCGGGTGGGGCCGGCTGAGCGCGCGCTGCTCGATTCGGTGCTGTCCTGCTCGGCGGTAGGCTCGCCCATCACCGTGCGTGAAGCCGTCGAGGCCTTCTTGGCGCGCACCGGCGCCGACGAACTGATGATCACTTCACAGATCTTCGACCATCAGGCACGGCTGAAGTCCTATGAGCTGCTGGCTGCGCTGAAGTGATTCAGGCGGCCTGCGAAATCACGCCGCCACCCAGACAGACCTCGCCGTCATAGAGCACGGCCGATTGGCCGGGCGTCACCGCCCACTGCGCCTGCGGGAACCGCAGACGGAAGGCGCTATTCGCACCCTCATCCAGCGCGCAAGGCGCATCGGCCTGCCGGTAGCGCGACTTGGCCGCATAGTCCCCGGCGGCAGGCGTGTCGCCGGCCACCCAACTCACGTCGTCGGCCTCAAGAGATTTCGACAGCAACCAGGGATGGTCATGCCCCTGCACCACCCACAAGGTGTTGCTCTGCATGTCCTTGCGCGCCACGAACCAGGGCGCGTGGTCGCCGCCGCCGCGCGCCGCCTTCTTGTCCTTCACGCCACCGATGCCCAGTCCCTGGCGCTGACCCAGGGTGTAGAAGGACAAGCCCTGGTGCTCGCCCAGCACCCGCCCGCGCTCGTCGCGGATCGGCCCCGGTTCCTTGCTGATGTAGCGGTTCAGGAACTCGCGAAAGGGCCGCTCGCCGATGAAGCAGATGCCGGTGGAATCCTTCTTCTTCGCATTGGGCAGGCCGATCTCGTCGGCGATGCGCCGCACCTCGGTCTTGCGCAGTTCGCCAACCGGGAACAGCGTCTTCGAAAGCTGCTGCTGGTTCAGGCGATGCAGGAAGTAGCTCTGGTCCTTGGCCGGGTCCAGTCCCTTGAGCAACTCGTGCCGTTGCGTCATCTCGTTGAAGCGCACCCGCGCGTAGTGGCCGGTGGCGATCTGCTGGGCGCCCAGGCGCATGGCGTGGTCGAGGAAGGCCTTGAACTTGATCTCGGCGTTGCACAGCACGTCCGGGTTGGGCGTGCGGCCGGCCTGGTACTCGCGCAGGAATTCGGCGAACACCCGGTCCTTGTAGTCAGCCGCGAAGTTCACATGCTCGATCTCGATGCCCAGCACGTCGGCCACGCTGGCAGCGTCGACGAAGTCGATGTTGGAGGAGCAGTACTCGCTGTCGTCATCGTCCTCCCAGTTCTTCATGAAGATGCCGATGACTTCATGGCCCTGCTGCTTGAGCAGGTGCGCCGTCACGGCGGAATCCACTCCGCCGGAAAGGCCCACCACCACGCGCTTTTTCGTACTCATGGGCCCGGATTGTCCCAGCCCGCGTGAGCCGGTGCCGGGGTGCGGGAAATCACTTGGCCACGATCTGCATGCCAGCTTGGGCCTCAGCCGCCGCGCACCGAAGGGTCGACGTGGATCAGCGACAAGGGGTGGCGCGCGCCCGCCAGGTAGTCGTCCACGCATTGCAGCAGCAGCGGGCTGCGGTGCCGCGCCCTGCTTTGGCGGATTTCCTCGGCCGTCATCCACAGCGTGCGCACGATGCCGTGATCCAGCGCGCGGCCTTCCTCGCGCTTGCCCAGTTCGCCGCAGAAGGCGAAGCGCATGTAGGTCACATCGAGCTCGCCGCTACGCGCGCGAGCCATGTAGACGCCGACCAGCGCGCTTGGTGTGAAGCGATGCGCCGTTTCCTCCAGCGTCTCGCGGGCGCAGCCTTCGATCGGCGACTCGCCGGCATCCAGGTGGCCGGCCGGCGAATTGAGCTTCAGGCCCTCCGGCGTCTGCTCCTCCACCAGCAGAAAGCGGCCGTCACGCTCGATGATGGCGGCGACAGTGACATTGGGCTTCCAGCGAGCGTCGTTCATCAGTGATCGGGGGGGCGTTGCGCAGGAGGGGTCGGGCCGCGCCGGAGGCCGGCTTGGGAAGCACAAGTATGACGGTGCAGCCCTGGTTTTTCGCGCTCTCGATCTCGACGCTGCCGCCATGCCGCTGGACGGCTGCGCGCACCAGCAGCAAACCCAGGCCGATGCCCTGCACCTCCGGGTGCGAATCGCGGTGCAGCCGATGGAAGGGCTGGAAGAGTTGCGGCTGCAGCTCTACCGGAATGCCGGGGCCCTGGTCGGCAATGGCAATGCCCCAGTGCGCCTTGCGCTCGGTGATCGCGCAGTGCAGCACGCTGCCGGCTGGCGAGTACTTCAACGCGTTGCCGAGCACGTTGGTCAAGGCGCGCGACAGCAGGTTGGGGTCCCCGACGCAGGGCGCCTCTTCCAGCGCGGTGTCCAGCTCGATGCGAACCTCGCGCCGACGCGCCTCGGCCCAGGCGTTGTCGATGGCCAGCGTGGTGAGCTCGACCAGGTTCAGCACTTCGGCGCGGAAGGGTTGGGCCTCGGCCCGTGCCAGGTTGACGAAGCCGTCCGCCAGATCCAGGCCAGTTCGGGCATGGCGCTCGATGCGCTGCAGCAGCAGGTCGCGCGGCAGCATGGAGGGCTTGGCGCGCGCCAGCTCGATCACCGTCAGGATCGAAGCGCTGGGTTCGCGGATATCGTGCGAGATGAAGCGCAGCGCTTCGTCGCGCTGGCTTTGGGCGCGTCGCATCCTGGTGATGTCGACCAGCGCGATCATCCAGCCGGCATAGGCGTTGCCGGCATCGAAGAAGGGCACGCAGCGCAGCAGCACGATGCGGCCCGAGGCATCCTCTCCCTCGCCCATGATCGTTGCGGGATGCTCGGAGGCCAGCGCGCCCGGGTGGATCATCTGCTCGCCGGTGTCGCGTGAACGCAAGTCGGCCAACATGGCATGCGCGTCCTGGCCTACCAGTGTCCAGGCCTCGCGCTGCCAGTGCCGCGCGGCCGCCCGGTTGGCCATGAAGACCTCGCCGCGCCGATTGAGCACCAGGGAGGCGTCGGGCAGATGGTCGACGCTGTCGCGCACGAATCGGTGCATGTCGCGCACGCGCTGCACCGCCGCGGCCGTGGCATCGATCTCGCGGTCCAGGAAGTCACCGTCCTGCAGCGCGTTGTTGGGAATGGCCATGCCATCGAGCACCGTGTTGAGCTCGCGCGTGCCGCGCTGCAGGAAGCGGTAGGCCGCCGTCAGCCGCATCAGGCTCCACAAGGGGTAGACCAGCAGCAGCCCGCCAAGCCCGGCCGCCGCTGCGAAGCGCAGGCCGAGCCAGGGCTGCGCCATCTGCAGGCTGGCGCGTGCCAAGAGCATCGACACGATCAGCACGAACACCCCCAGCGGGCCGAGCCACAGCAGGCCCAGCAGCGCGATCACCAGCAGGATGAGGTTGAAGGCCAGGTTCTGCCAGGTCGACGCAGGTTGGATGTGGATCTCGCTTTCGAGTCCTTGCAGGAAGGTGGCGAAGATCTCCACGCCGGGCACCAGGCCGTACCTGCTCGGCGCGGAGCTGGCGAACACGTCAGCCAGGCTGCCAGCGGTGACGGAACAGCTCCGGCGCGACATGGCCGCGCAGCACGTCGATGTACGAGACGACCTGGAACGGCGAGCTGGGCGAGTTGAACAGCAGCAACTCGTGCTGGTGTCGCCGCCAGCGCGCTGCCGGCGGCGAAGTCGCGGCGCCGCTTGCCAGCGGGGGCTGCGGCGCCAGGCGGCCGCGGGCGGCCTGCTGCAGGGCCAGCGCGAAATGCGGCCATTCGCGTCCCGGCAAACCCTCCCGCAGGTAGGCGCCCTGGGCCGCGCCGTCTTCGTCCACCCCCAGGTGCGCATGGCCCAGGGCCGTTGCGGCCCGGGCCAGTTCCGGGGACGGCAGGGTTTCGGTTTGGAAGTTCGCGTTTCGTCCGGACACCTGCAAGGCCATGGGCAGCACCACGCAGCCGGCCTCCTTCATGCGTCGCGCCAGCAATGCGTTGTCGCCGGGATGCTCCGCGTCCGGCCCGGACAAGAGCAGTTCCAGCCCGACGCAGCGCGGCTCGCCGCGGCTGATCTGGCGCAGGACTTCGGCATGCAGGGCACGGCGCCACGGCCAGCGCCCGATGGCTTCGATGCTCTTGTCGTCGATCGCCACGATCACGATGTCGTTCGAGGCACCTGGGCGCACCAGGTTGCGCTCTCCTGCAGCATGCGGTCGACGCGCGGCAGGCTGTTGCTGACGGTGATCCAGGACACCAGCGCGATCAGGCCCTGCGCCAGCAGCAGCCAGGTCCAACGCCGGCGCGCCAGCTCGAGCCAGCGGCTGAGGCGTGGCGCGGACGGCGGCGGCTCGAGTTCGGCGGGGCGTGTGAAGGGCATGGCAGGCGCGAGGCAGTGGCCACTCCGGGGAGCGGCGCTGTCGGCGGGCAGATGCAGGCGGCGAAGCTAGCCGCGCACGCTGGCAATGGCGCCAGGTGTCTCGGGGTCGAAGACCCTGGCGCGCTGCGACGGCGCCTTGCGGCGCGTGTCGGTCGCGGGGTCCTCGCTGGCCGCGTGTTCGGGGCTGCCGTTCACGCGCTTGGCGGTTGCGTTGAAGGGAACGCGCAGCGACGAGCCGTCGGCCAGTCGGAGCTCCAGGCCGGCTTCATCGACTTCGTACGTGGCGACGCTGTCGTCCGGCGACGGCCCGCCGTGGGCCAATGACACGCCTGCCCAGAGCGGCAGCCGCAGGGCCAGGTGTGGAATGCAACGTGCGCGGCTCATGATGCCGCGCCCTCGTCGCCAATGCTCGAGCCAAAGGAAGCCAGCGAGGCAACTTCGACGGTTTCCAGGCGATAGCCCAGCCCATACACCGCCGACAGCAGGAAGCCGTTGGACGGGCGCAGCGACAGCTTGGTGCGCAGGCGCGAGATGTGGGTGTCGAGGGAACGCGAGGGCTCGTCGGGGCCGCGTCCCCAGACTGCTTCGCGCAGATGCTCGCGCGACAGCAGGCGCCCCAGGTTCTGGAACAGGAACAACGCCAGTTCGTACTCGCGGTGCTTGAGGTCGATGGTTTCGCCATCCACCTGCAAAGTGCGCGACTGCGGAAAGAAGTGGTAGGGGCCGAAATGCAGCTCCACTTCGTGCTGGCTGGGATAGGCGCGCCGAAGCAAGGCGCGAACGCGCGCCTCGAGTTCGGCCCCGCGGATCGGTTTGACCATGAAGTCGTCGGCGCCGGCAGCCAGGCCGGCCACCATGTCGGCCTCGTCACTGCGGTTGGTCACGAACAGGATCGGGATGCGGCTGGCCAAGTCTTCGCGCACCCACTTGACGACGGACGGGCCAGAAATGTCGGGCAGGGTCCAGTCGAGGATCAGCAGGTCGAAGGATTGCAGGCGCAGGTCGCGCAGCAGGTGCCTTGCCTTCAGTGTAGACATGGCATTCGTGTTCGATGCCGTTCATTGTGTGACGAATCAACTCCAGTTGAGACTGCTCGTCGTCCAGTGCCGCAATGCGCATGATGTTCCAACCCCTTTTCCTTTTGTGCCTTCAGTCTAGTGCCGAAGGTGCATACGGACTTCATCAGCAATAGTTGCGACTGTCAACTCTCGAGCCAATGTCACGGTCCATCCGAGCACTGTTGACCAACTGTGGGAATGTTCTGCATGCCACTTTGGAAAATGCTGCAAGAAGGCGGCTTTTGCCGGCCTGCGCCTGGGCGACGGTGACCTTTTGTAATCTTCGGGTAAGCTCGGCCGGTTTGCGCAGACCGACCCCCTGAGGAGACCTCTATGTTGATTGGCGTGCCAGCCGAGAGCACGGCGGGCGAGACCCGCGTGGCCGTTACACCCGAGACGGCCAAGAAGCTTGTCGCTTCGGGGCATACCGTGCGGGTGCAGTCCGGCGCCGGCGTGCCTGCCGCCGCCACCGATGCCGCCTACCAGGGCGCCGGTGCACAAATCGTCGATGCGGCCGGTGCCTTCGGGGCCGAGCTCGTGCTGAAGGTGCGTACGCCCTTCGACAACGAGGCCGCCCTCATGAAGCCGGGCACCGTGGTGGTGGGCATGCTCAACCCCTTCGACGCCGACGGCCTCGCGCGCATGGCGGCGGCCAACCTGACCGCCTTCGCCCTGGAAGCAGCGCCGCGCACCACCCGCGCCCAGAGCATGGACGTGCTGTCCTCGCAGGCCAATATCGCCGGGTACAAGGCGGTGATGATCGCTGCCGAC
>DATILH010000045.1:0-39980 GCA_035476655.1 Variovorax sp. | reverse complement strand
TCCAGGTCTTCGACCTCAAGCTCACACCGTTGCAGCGCCAAGTGCTCACCCTCCTTGGCGTGCCGGCCGGCACGTTCTAGACCCGTCCTTCGCAGTCAGGAAATTACGCGCAAATGCGTCTGCCGACCTGCGGAAAGTAAGGCTTGCGCCAGCGCCGCTACCAGTTCAGCCGAGGGATCGGGCGGTGGTGGCGGCTGTTCGTGCTGGGTGGCGTTGGCGGCAGTGGTGGCGGCGGCCGCGTCGAGCAGCACGCGCGGCTCCAGCGCCCGCAGCGTCATCCACTCGTCGCCCCCCGTCAGTGCGTTCCTGGATTGCTTGTCTCTCGCCTTGTCTTGACGCCTGAACATCGTTGCCATCCCTTGCCAAAGCGGTCGAAGGAGACAAGCGACTGGCGCCGCAACCTGCTGAGCCGAACCGAAGTGGTGGCCAGTATGGGCGGGTGTTTACGAGAGCGTCAATTAAGTCAACTGCTTGTTTTAAAGCCTTGCGCCAGGCTTTAGTTAGGGAAGGTGCAAGGCTGAGAAACGGACGGAAACAGTTTTGCCGCGTCAGCGTCAGTGCGGGGCGCCCACTTCGCGCAACTGCACCTGACCTTGTGCCTCGTTCATGGTCTTGGCCAGCAGCTTGACCAGCGCGTAGACGCTGTCGATGTGCGGCGTCGACGTGTCGGTCAGGCGAGCCAGCTCGACCACGGCTCCAACCAGCGCGTCGATCTCCGGGGCGCGGCCGGCTTCCACGTCCTGCAGCATCGAGGTCTTGTGCTTGCCCACCTTCTCGGCGCCGGCAATTCGCTTGTCCAGGGTGACGCGAAACTCGATGCCCAGCTTGTTCGCCACCGCCTGCGCCTCTTTCATCATGTTGGCGGCGAGCTCGCGCGAGAGCGGGAACTGGCAGATGTCGACCAGGGTCGAGTGGGTCAGGCTGCTGATCGGGTTGAAGGTGAGGTTGCCCCAGAGCTTGAGCCAGATCTCGGCGCGGATGTTGTCCAGCACCGGTGCCTTGAAGCCCGCGTTGGTGAGGCATGCCGCGACGCGCTGCACGCGCTCGCTGGTGGAGCCGTCGAGCTCGCCCACGGGAAAGCGGTCGCCCTCGATGTGCTGCACCACGCCCGGCGCCACCAGCTCGGAAGCGGGGTAGACCACGCAGCCGATCACCCGCTCGGCCGGGATGCCGGCGGCCACCGCGCCTTTCGGGTCCACGCTGGTCACCGTGCGACCCTGCCGCGGGCCGCCGTGCTTCTGGAAGTACCAGTAGGGGATGCCGTTCTGCATGGTCACGACCACTGTCTGGGGCCCGAAGAGCTTGGGCAGCTCCGGCACCACGGCCTCGACCTGGTGCGCCTTCATCGCCAGGATCACGATGTCCTGAGGCCCGGCCTTGTCGTAGCGCTCGGTCGCCTTGACGTTGCGCGCCACCTGCTCGCCGCCCTCGGCGCTGATGAGCTTGAAGCCGTGAGTGGCAATGGCGTCCAGGTTCTTGCCCCGCACGATGAAAGTGACGTCCTCCCCGGCCAGTGCGAGCTTTGCGCCCACCAGGCCGCCGATGGCGCCGGCGCCGATCACTGCAATCTTCATGACTTTCCTAGGTAGTTTCAGAATTCGTTGGCGCCTGTTCCCCGAAGAGGTTGGCGAGGCGGCCGATCTGGCTGATCTCGACCTCGACCAGGCTGCCGGGTTTCATCGAGCCGACGCCGATGGAGGTGCCGCACAGGATCACGTCGCCGGGGTTGAGCGTCATGTCCATCGAGATCAGGCTGACCAGCTGCGCGACCGAGAAGCGCATGTCGCTGATGGGGTAGTTCTGGCGCACCTGGCCATCGAGCCGGGTGGTGACTGACAGGGTGGACGCATCGATGCCGGTGGCGATTACCGGGCCCATGGGGCAGAAGGTGTCGAAGCCCTTGGCACGCACCCATTGGGCGAAGGAGGCGTCGCGATTCAGGATGTCGGCCACCGTGACGTCGTTGCCGCAGGTGTAGCCGAACACATGGTCGAGCGCCTGCGCCTCGGGCACTGCGGTGCAGGTCTTGCCGATGACGATGCCCAGCTCGCCCTCGAACACCACCTTGCCGTCGCACAGCGGCTTTCGGATGCGCTCGCCGTGCGCCAGGTAGGAATTGGGCGACTTCAGCAGGTACAGCGGCTCGGCCGGCACCGCCAGGTTGAGCTTCTCGCCCAGCGCCTTGAAGTTGTTCCAAAGCGCGATCACCTTGGTGGGGTCGCAGGGGGTGAGCAGGTGCACCTCGGCAAACGCGAGCACCGTGCCGGTGGGCTCGCAGGCGCCGAACATGTCGCCACGCCACTCGTGCACCGTGTTGCCCGACAGGGTGCCGAAGCCGGTGCGGCCGGCGTGCTTGAAGCGCAGCCAGTGGCGCGGCAGTTTCTGGCCGCGCGCGGCGCTGTCCGTCGGCGCGGTGTGGGTGGCCATGGTCGGGCCGGTGCGGGTGTCGTCGATCAGCACGCGATTTCCTTTTTTCTCAGATGCCGAGTTCGCGGCCGAGGGTCTCGGCCCAGTTGAAGTAGGGGCCGGAGGCCATGGCACCGGGCTGGCACAGGCGCTCGCGGTGCAGCGCGGCCTTCTCCTGGATCACGCCGACCAGGAAGTCGGCGTCGTAGGCGCGCAGCAGGTGTGGTTGCTGCGTCTCCAGGTAGTGGCGCAGGCGGGCCGTGGCGTCGGCGCTCTGGCGAAGCAGTTCGACGTGGGTTTCGGCATCCCAATACCAGCGCAGGCCCAGTTCGTTGAAGGCCGCATTGAAGGCATTGCGATCCAGTTCCTCGTCGCGGTACTGGGCGGGCAGATCGTTGAGCATGAACTTGTTCCTTGAGAGCTTTGCGTGCCGGGTGGTGGATGGGTGAAATCAGGTGGGCACGAATGAATCTTCAAGGCTTCGATCAATAAATGAAAGTCAAACTATTTGATCGTATGCATCACGCATGAGTTATACATCAAGGGCGACGCTGTCCCATGGCGGCGCTTGGCCGCTTCCAGCGGATCAGCGCCGCAGGGTCAGATCACCTTCTCGGCGCGCAGCGCCGCCACGTCCTCGGCGCTGTAGCCCAGCTGGCCCAGCACTTCGTCGGTGTGCTCGCCCAAGAGCGGCGAGCGGGTCACCTCGGTGGGGCTGTCCGACATCTTGATCGGGTTGCCCACCGTCAGGTACTTGCCGCGCGTCGGGTGGTCCACCTCGACCAGCGTGCCACTGGCGCGCAGGGACTCGTCCTCGGCGATCTCCTTCATCGACAGGATCGGGCCGCAGGGGATGTCGTACTGGTTCAGGATCTCCATGGCCTCGAACTTGGTCTTGGTCATGGTCCATTTCTCGATGCGCCTGAAGATGGGCTTCAGGTGCAAGAGGCGCGCCGCAGGCGTGGCGTAGGCCTCGTCGTCGATCCAGCCTTCCTCGCCGATCACCTTGCACACGGCCGGCCACACGGCGCCCTGGGTGATGAAGTAGATGTAGGCGTTGGGGTCGGTCTCCCAGCCCTTGCACTTCAGGATGGAGCCGGGCTGGCCGCCGCCGGATGCGTTGCCGGCGCGCGGCACCGCGTCGCCGAAGGTGCCGTCCGGGTACTGCGGGTACTCGTGCATGGTGCCGGTGCGTTCCAGGCGCTGCTGGTCGCGCATCTTCACGCGGCACAGGTTGAGCACCGCGTCCTGCATCGGCGCCAGCACCTTCTGGCCGCGGCCGGAATGGGTGCGCTGGTACAACGCCGCGACGATGCCCAGCGCCAGGTGCAAGCCGGTTCCGCTGTCGCCGATCTGGGCGCCGGTGACCACCGGCGGGCCGTCCTCGAAGCCGGTGGTGGAGGCCGCGCCTCCGGCACACTGCGCCACGTTCTCGTAGACCTTGCAGTCCTCGTACTTGCCGGGGCCGAAGCCCTTGACCGAGGCGACGATCATGCGCGGGTTCAGTTCCTGGATGTGCTCCCAGGTGATGCCCATGCGGTCCAACGCCCCGGGCGCGAAGTTCTCGACCATCACGTCGCAGGTCTTGATCAGCTTGTCGAGCACCTTCTTGCCAGCGGGCTTCTTGGTGTCCAGCGTGATCGAGCGCTTGTTGTGGTTGAGCATCGTGAAGTAGAGGCTGTCCACGCCCGGGATGTCGCGCAGTTGCCCGCGCGTGGCGTCGCCTTCGCCGGCGCGCTCGACCTTGATCACGTCGGCGCCGAACCAGGCCAGCAGTTGCGTGCAGGTCGGGCCCGACTGCACGTGGGTGAAATCGAGGATGCGAACACCCTCCAATGCCTTGCCGCTCATGAACCAACTCCTCTTTCTTTCAACATCTGTTCGGCTTCATTGAGGCGCGCGCGCAGCTTGCGGTCCTCGGCGAAGCGCTCGGTCTCGTCGCGCACGAAGGCGGCGATGCCCGTGACTTTCCCGTCCGGCGATTGCAGCAGGGACACCGTGAAGGCAATCGACAGGGTGCGGCCTTCCTTGTGCAGCGCCGGCACCTTGAGCAGGCTGGTGCCATAGCGGGTGACGGCCGTTTCCATGGTCTTCTCGTAGCCGTCCCAGTGCCGCTGGCGCTGCCGCTCGGGGATGATGAGGTCGAGCGACTTGCCCAGCGCCTCCGCTTCGGTGAAGCCGAAGATGCGCTCGGACGCCTTGTTCCACAGCACGATGGCGCCCTGTGCGTCGGCGACGATGATGGAGTCGCCGGCACCGGCGACGAGTTGGTTCAGATCGATATTCGTGGGCATGCGCTTTTCTCCCGCGCTTTCTTCAAAAGCACGCTTCCAAAACAAATCGGCCGGCTCAAGGCCGGCCGGATGCGAAGCTTAGACCGCTTTTCCTTCGTGGAGCTTGGCGATCTCTTCCTTGGAATATCCCAGTTCCTTCAGCACTTCATCGGTGTGCTCGCCCAGCAGGGGCGAAGCCGTGACCTCGGGCTTGAGGTCCGAGAACTTGATCGGGCTGCCGATGGTCCAGTAGTTGCCACGCTCCTTGTGCGGCACTTCGACGATGGAGCCGCTCTTGCGCAGCGACTCGTCGCGCAGCAGTTCGGCCATCGACAGCACCGGCGCGCAGGGGATGTCGAACTTGCGGAAGATGTCGACCGCCTCGAACTTGGTCTTGTCCTTGATGAAGTCCTCGATGGTGGCGAAGATTTCGTCGATGTGCGGCTGGCGGGCGCGCGGCGTGGTGTAAGCCGGGTCGGTCTTCCACTCGGGCTTGCCCAGCGCGTCGCAGATCGGCTCCCAGGCGTGGCCCTGCACGGTGAAGTAGATGTAGGCGTTGGGGTCGGTCTCCCAGCCCTTGCATTTGAGGATCCAGCCCGGCTGGCCGCCACCGCCGGCATTGCCGCCGCGCGGCGTCACCTTGCTTGCGAAGGCTTCCATCTCGTGCGGGTACTGCGGGTACTCTTCGAGGTAGCCGATTTTCTCCAGGCGCTGCTGGTCGCGCATCTTCACGCGGCACAGGTTGAGCACGGCGTCCTGCATCGAGCAGGCCACCTTCTGGCCCTTGCCGGTCTTGTCGCGGCCGATGATGGCCGTCAGGATGCCGATGGCCAGGTGCATGCCGGTGTTCGAATCACCAAGCGCCGCGGCCGAGATGGTGGGCGCCGAGTTCTCGCCCTTCCACCAGCCGGTGGTGGAGGCGGCGCCGCCGGCGCACTGCGCCACGTTCTCGTACACCTTCAGGTCCTCGTAGTGGTGGCCTTCCGAGAAGCCCTTGACCGAGGCGTGGATCATCTTCGGGTTCAGTTCCTGGATGCGCTCCCAGGTGAAGCCCATGCGGTCCAGCGCGCCGGGGCCGAAGTTCTCGACCAGCACGTCGGATTCGCGCACCAGCTTCTCCAGCACCGCCTTGCCTTCGGGCTTCTTGGTGTCCAGCGTGATCGAGCGCTTGTTGCTGTTGAGCATGGTGAAGTACAGCGCGTCCACGTCCGGGATGTCGCGCAGCTGGCTGCGGGTGACGTCGCCGGCGCCCGGGCGCTCGACCTTGATCACGTCGGCGCCGAACCAGGCCAGGAGCTGCGTGCAGGCCGGGCCGGCCTGGACGTGGGTGAAGTCGATGATCTTGATGCCGCTGAGAGGTTTGTTGCTCATGGGATAACTCCTGTGTTGCCTGGGTTTACTTCTTCTTGGCCGTGGCCGGGTTGAGACTGGTGATGCGGCCGCTCTCGGTGCCGGCGGTCTCGTCGATGACTGCGTTGATGAGGGTGGGGCGCCCGGAGGCCACCGCCTCGGTCAGCGCCTTCTGCAGCTCGTCAGCGGTGGTGGCGTGCACGCCCACGCCGCCGAAGGCCTCCATCAGCTTGTCGTAGCGCGCGTTCTTCACGAACACGGTGGGGGCCACGTCGGGCGTGCCGCTCGAATTCACGTCGGTGCCGCGGTACACGCCGTTGTTGTTGAAGACGATCACGCACACCGGCAGGTTGTAGCGGCAGATGGTCTCGACTTCCATGCCGGAGAAGCCGAAGGCGCTGTCGCCCTCGATCGCGATCACCGGCTTGCCGGTGACCACCGCGGCGGCCACAGAGAAGCCCATGCCGATGCCCATGATTCCCCAGGTGCCGACGTCCAGGCGCTTGCGCGGCTCGTACATGTCGACGATGGAGCGGGCGAAGTCCAGGGTGTTGGCGCCTTCGTTGACCACGATGGCGTCGGGCCGGGCCTTGACCTGGTCGCGGATCACGCTGAGCGCGCTCTGGAAGTTCATCGGCGAGGGACGCGCGGCCAGGGTCGCGGCCATCTTCGACAGGTTCTTTTCCTTGCGCTCGCTGATGGCGCCGGTCCAGTCGGCCGGCGGCTTGGTCCAGTTGCTGCCCACGCCGGCCAGCAGGGCCGAGACGCAGGAGCCGATGTCGCCGATCACCGGCGCGGCGATCGCCACGTTGCTGTCGATCTCGGTGGGCGCGATGTCGATCTGGATGAACTGCTTGGAGCCCTTCTCGGCCCCCCAGGTCTTGCCCTTGCCGTGTGAGAGCAGCCAGTTCAGGCGCGCGCCCACCAGCATGACCACGTCGGCCTCCTGCAGCACGTAGGAGCGGGCGGCCGAGGCCGACTGTTCGTGGGTGTCGGGCAGGAGGCCCTTGGCCATCGACATCGGCAGGTAGGGGATACCGGTCTTCTCGATCAGCGCGCGGATGTCGGCGTCGGCCTGGGCGTAGGCAGCGCCCTTGCCCAAGAGGATCAGCGGCTTCTTGGCACCCTTGAGCAGGTCCAGCGCGCGCTTGATCGAATCGGCGGCGGGGATCTGCTTGGGAGCCGGGTCCACCACCTTGATCAGCGACGCCTTGCCCTTGGCCGCGTCCATGGTCTGCGAGAAGAGCTTGGCCGGCAGGTCCAGGTACACGCCGCCCGGGCGCCCCGACAGGGCCGAGCGGATGGCGCGCGCGATGCCCACGCCGATGTCCTCGGCATGCAGCACGCGGAAGGCCGCCTTGCACAGTGGCTTGGCGATGGCCAGCTGATCCATCTCTTCATAATCGCCCTGCTGCAGGTCGACGATCTCGCGCTCGCTGGAGCCCGAGATCAGGATCATCGGGAAGCAGTTGGTCGTCGCGTTCGCCAGCGCCGTCAGGCCGTTCAGGAAGCCGGGGGCCGACACCGTCAGGCAGATGCCCGGCTTTTGCGTCAGGAAGCCGGCTGCCGCGGCGGCGTTGCCGGCGTGCTGCTCGTGGCGGAAGGAGATCACCCGCATGCCCTCGGCCTGCGCCATGCGCGTCAGGTCGGTGATTGGAATACCGGGCAAGCCGAAGATGGTGTCGATGTCGTTGAGCTTCAACGCGTCGATGACCAGGTGGAAGCCGTCGGTGGTTTCGGCCGCCGGCGCCTCGTCTGCGATCTGCTTGATGGCGCGCGCGACTGCGGGGTCGAGCGTTGCCGGTTGCTTTTCCGTGCTGACTGAAGACATGTCTCTCCTTCTGTGTATCTGAATGGCCGCAGCCCGAGCCACGACTATGATTCGCGCCATGCCTTCGGCACGTTGACCTCGGTCAACTTTCTTGCAAAACGATGCCCGCCGACGGAAGCGGCGCTGCTGCAAATCGAACAAGACGGACCATGACGTTGTTGGAAAACCACCCGGAGAAAAACATCATTCGCCTTCGGCTCCGGGAAAACGTGGTGCTCAAGGAGTTGAGCGACAGCGATCGGGCCGAGCTGGAAAGCCACCTGGTGGTGGTCGATGCACACAAGGGCGACTTCCTCTTGCACCAGGGCGTGCGCGACATGGCGCAGTACTTCATCCTCGACGGCATCCTCAAGCGCGTGGTGAGCAATGCGGAAGGCAAGGAGATGATCCTGCGCTTCGCCGACGAGAACGACATGGAGACCAGCTACGCCGCGCTGCGCCTGGGCACGCCCACGCCCTACGGCATCGTCTGCGTGACCAAGGCGCGGGTGGCGACCCTGCCGCTGAAGGAGTGGATCGCCTTTCTCAGCCGCCGTCCCGAAGCCAAGGAGCATTTCGAGTACGCGGTGATGAAGGGCATGAGCGAAATCATGGCCCACACCATCACCTTGCACCTGCTCGACGCGCCGGGGCGGGTGCACCGCTTCATGCGCAAGCACCCGGAGTTGATCGACCGCATTCCGAGCAAGGAGCTGGCCTCCTATCTCAATCTCTCAGCGGAAACCCTTAGCCGCTTGCGAAAACAAGGAAAGATCTGAATCGGCGGCAATTCGCCGCCCTCCCTGCCACGCACCGATAAGATCAATCGGCATTCGGATTGGTAGTTGCAAGCAGGGAGTCAGATGAGGAACAAGAACAAGGTTCATGCATTCGGCGCACGAGGCCCCTCGGCGCAAATCGCGCGGCAGTTTGAGATGCTCAGGCAGCGCTTCGTCGAGGCGACGGCGAAGGGGGACTTCGCCGCAGCCGGTTTGGCGGCAGCAGCAACGCTGAAGATTCAGCCCGACAACCTGGCCGTGATGGCGGGCTATGCGTGCAGTCTGTTGCGACAGAGGCGCCATGCGGAGGCCCACAAGGTTTACTTGCGTATCTACAAGGCGAACTCAGGGCGGGTGCAGGCGGGCCGAACCTGGTTGGACGGCCTGACGGAAGTTTGCGGCTGGCTGGACCGACCGGAAGATGTGCGCCGCTATGGCAGGGAGTCGCTCGAGCAGGCGGATGCCCGAGTGGGCGCAGGGGCAGCCGTCGCCACCATCTCATCTGCGCCGCCTGCCTTTGACGCAGGCCAACCCGAGCGCAACATCATTTCGTACACGCTCTTTGGCGCCAGTCCGCGCTATTGCGAGCCGGCCGTCAAGAACGTCGAGGTCGCTGCCGAACTGTTTCCGCAGTGGCGCTGCCGCGTCTATCTGGACGACACCGTGCCGGCAGCCGTCCATCGACATGAGTGGAGATGCGCAGGCCGGCGTCCATCCATTGATGTGGCGCTTTCTGGTCGCCGATGACCCAGAGGTTACGCGCTTTCTGATCCGCGCCGCAGACTCTCTGCTTTCGGAGCGCGAGCAAATGGCGGTGCAGGCGTGGACGGAAAGCCTCTACTGGTTCCACCACCTGCGCGACTACTTCACGCATACCGAGCTCATCCTGGCTGGCCTGTGGGGTGGCTGCCGCGGCGTGCTGCCCCCGTTGAAGCCCTTGATGGTGCACTGGCTGGCGAGGCAGCGTGACCTTACGCGCTTCGCAGACCAGATATTCCTGCGTGAGGAAGTGTGGCCCCTGCTCCGCCAGAGCGTGCTGAACCACGACGAGATCTTCGGCTTCCACGACGCTCGCCCATTTCCTGCGCATCCCCCCGATTCGATGGAACACCGACCGCTTCAGTGGGAAGCAATGCGAGCTTCAAGAGCATTCAAGGCTCAAGCTCGAAGGCGGACGGCGAATGGCAGTCCTGGGCAGTGCTGGACGAGCAGGGCGAAACGGTCTGCATCTACAGTTCGCCGGTTCGCGGGGGCGACGATGAGAAATTCGAAGTCGTCGAAGGTCTGCGTCAAGATCGAATCGATGGTTTCCCTGAGGAAAGGCGCCCCGTTGTAGACGGGCATGACAACGGAGACTTTGGGCATGGACGGACTGCGGCAAGGGACTCGAAGCGCCAAATATATGGGTCAGTCCCGTTAGGGCAGAAACAACAAAGGCGCCAAATGGCGCCTTTGTTGTTCGTAATCGGGCGGGTTCAATCGACCGGCCGCTCCTTGTGGAACTCGTCGGCCTTCGGCGGCTTGATCAGGTGTACGGCCTTGGAGATCAGCGGCCAGAACAGCAACACCAGCGCCAGCGTGGTGATGCCACCCACCAGCGGGTTGGAGAACATGATCATCACGTCGCCTTGCGACACCAGCATGGCCTGGCGGAAGGAATCCTCCGCCTTGTCGCCCAGCACCAGGGCCAGCACCAGCGGCGCCAGCGGGAAGTCCAGCTTCTTGAACAGGTAGCCGATGACGCCGAAGCCCAGCATGAACCAGATGTCCAGCATGGCGTTGTGCACCGTGTAGGCGCCGATGGCGCAGATCACGATGATCACCGGGGCGATGATCGAGAAGGGGATGCGCAGGATCGAGGCGAACAGCGGCACGGTCGAGAGCACCACGATCAGGCCGACGATGTTGCCCAGGTACATGGAGGCGATCAGGCCCCAGACGAAGTCCTTCTGCTCGACGAAGAGCAGCGGTCCGGGCTGCAGGCCCCAGATCAAGAGGCCGCCCAGCAGCACCGCCGCGGTGGGCGAACCGGGGATGCCCAGGGCCAGCATCGGCAGGAGGGCGCTGGTGCCGGCGGCGTGCGCCGCGGTCTCGGGAGCGATCACGCCTTCCATCTCGCCCTGGCCGAACTTCTTGCCGTTCCTGGACATCTTCTTGGCCAGGCCGTAGCTCATGAAGGAAGCCGGGGTGGCACCGCCGGGGGTGATGCCCATCCAGATGCCGATCAGCGAGCTGCGGATCGAGGTGACCCAGTACTTGGGCAGTTGGGCCCAGGTCTTGAACACCACCTTGGGATCGATCTTGGCACTCTTGCCCTTGAACTCCAGGCCTTCTTCCATCGACAACAGGATCTCGCCGATGCCGAACAGGCCGATCACCGCGATCAGGAAGTCGAAGCCGCGCATCAGCTCGGCCTGGCCGAAGGTCAGGCGCAGCTGGCCGGTGACGGTGTCCATGCCCACGCTGGCCAGCGCGAAGCCCAGCGCCATCGAGGCCAGGATCTTGAAGGGCGAGCCCTTGCCCATGCCGACGAAGCTGCAGAAGGTGAGCAGGTAGACCGAGAAGAATTCCGGCGAGCCGAACTTCAGCGCGAACTTGGCCACCAGCGGCGCCAGGAAGGTGATCATGATCACCGCCACCAGCGCGCCGATGAAGGAGGAGGTGAAGGCGGTGGTCAGTGCCTCGCCTGCGCGCCCCTGCTGCGCCATCGGGTAGCCGTCGAAGGTGGTGGCCACCGACCAGGGCTCGCCTGGGATGTTGAACAGCACCGAGGTGATGGCACCGCCGAACAGGGCCCCCCAGTAGATGCACGACAGCATGATGATCGCCGAGGTCGGCGACATGGTGAAGGTCAGCGGCAGCAGGATGGCCACGCCGTTGGCGCCGCCCAGCCCGGGCAGCACGCCGATCAGCACACCCAGGATGATGCCGACGAACATCAGCAGGATGTTCATCGGGGTCATGATCACGCTAAAGCCCGTTAGCAGGGCGTTGATCTCTTCCATTTCGCGTCGCTCCGTGTGGGTTCAGTAGCCAAGGAAGCGCAGAGGATCGAGTGCGCCCTTGAACAGGGGCACCTTGAACCACACTTCGAACATGAAGAAGAAGAGCGTGTTGACGGCGAGCGCCGCGATCACGCTCTTGATCCAGGAGTACTTGCCCAGCACGATCATGAACAGGGCGATGTACAGCGCCGAGGCCACGTACAGGCCGAGCAGCGCGATGGCGCCCACGTACACCGTGGCGGGCAGCAGCACGGACAGCACGCGCTTGAGCTGCACGCTGTCGACGAAGACTTCGGTGTTGCGCTCCTTGCCCAGCACTGCCTGGTAGAGGATGCCGAGCGCGGAGATCGTGATGATCAGCCCGATGTAGAAGGGGAAGTAGCCCGATCCCGGGCCGTCGCTGGTCCAGCCTGCGCCCAGGCGCCGGCTTTCGAAGATGACGACGACGCCGACCACCAGCAACACCGCCGCCACCACCGCTTCCACCACCCAGGTGGCTACGCCCGTGCGGGCTGTTTCCTCATGCTCCATTGAGCTTCTCCATCGTAGGTCTCAAAGAAAAGGGCAAAGCCGCCCCCGCCGCCCGGCGCACCGGGCGGTATCGTCATCGAATCGAAGGGCTTCAGGGTCGCGCGCTCGGGCGACTGCTTGGCGACTACTGCTTGGCGGCCATGAAGCCGGCTTCGGTCATCAGCGTCTTGTGGGTGGCTTCGGCCTCGGTCAGCCACTTCTTGAAGGGCTCGCCGGTCAGGAAGGTCTGGTTGAAGGCGCCCTTTTCCATGTACTCGGCCCAGTCAGGCGTGGCCTTGATCTTGGTCAGCAGGTCCACGTAGAAGGCCAGCTCTTCCGGCTTCACGCCCGGCGGCATGAAGATGCCGCGCAGCATGGTGTAGTCGGTCGGCACGCCGGCTTCCTTGCAGGTCGGGATGTCGTTCCACGACTGGGTGTCGGTCACCTTGGCCTTGTAGGGCATGCGCTGGTCGTCGAACACGCATTGCGCGCGCAGCTTGCCGGCGCGCCACTGGGCCACCGCCTCGATCGGGTTGTTCACCGTCGAGTTGATGTGACCGCCCACCAACTGCACCGCCACCTCGCCGCCGCCCTTGAAGGGCACGTAGATGAACTTGGTGCCGGTGGCCTTTTCCATCGCCACCGTGATGATCTGGTCTTCCTGCTTGGAGCCGGTGCCGCCCATCTTCATCTTGTTGGGGCCGGCTGCCTTGACCGCGGCGATGTACTCGGAGGCGCTCTTGTAGGGCTGCTCCGCGTTGGTCCACAGCACGAACTGGTCGAGCGCCATCATCGCGACCGGCGTCATTTCCTTCCAGTTGAAGGGCACGCCGGTGGCCATGGGGGTGGTGAACAGATTCGACAGCGAGATCACGATCTTGTGCGGGTCGCCCTTGGCTTCCTTCACGGCCAGGAAGCCTTCGGCACCGGCGCCGCCCGACTTGTTGACCACGATCAGCGGTTCCTTCATCAGCTTGTGCTTGATGACGATACCCTGGATCAGGCGCGCCATCTGGTCGGCACCACCGCCGGTGCCGGCGGGCACGACAAACTCGACTGGCTTGGTCGGCTCCCACGCGAAAGCCGGCGACGCTGCAGCCAGCGCCAGCAGGGCTGCTGAGCAGACTTTCGTACGACAGGACCGGACGCGGGAAACGAGGCTCTTGATCATGTTGTCTCCTAAGTTGATGCAGCTCTTCTTGTGTGGGACCTCGTCGGAGTTCCCACCGAAGACACATGCTGCGCGTTGCTGAATGAACACTGATTGACCATGGTCAACTTTTCGAAGAATCCGTATCCGGGTCAACCCGCGCCCGTTGATGAGTGCGTACTAGCGTGCGTTCAGGCCTGCATGAGCGCGCGCACATGCGCCGAGGTGCCGCTGGCCAGCGCTTCCAGGCTGTAGCCACCTTCGAGGATCGAGACCACGCGACCGCCCGCGGTGGCGTCGGCCACTTTCACCAGTTCGGCGGTGATCCAGTGGAAGTCGTCGTCGGTGAAGTTGAGTCCGCCCAGCGGGTCCTTGAAGTGCGCGTCGATGCCGGCCGAGATGATCAGGAGTTCGGGCTCGAAGCGGCGCAGCGCCGGCAGCAGTTCGTCGCCGACGCGCGCGCGGAAGGTGGCCGAGTCGCAGGACATCGACAGCGGCACGTTCACGATGTTGTGCGACACGCCGGTCTCCTGCCGGGCGCCGGTGCCGGGATAGAAGGGCGACTGGTGCGAGGAGCCGTAGAACAGCTCCGGGTCGCGCCAGAAGGCATGCTGCGTGCCGTTGCCGTGGTGCACGTCGAAGTCGATGACCGCGATGCGCCGCAGGCCGTGGGCGGCGCGCGCATGCAGCGCGGCGATGGCGGCCTGGTTGTAGACGCAAAAGCCCATCGCGCGGTCGGCCTCGGCATGGTGGCCGCAGGGGCGGGTGGCGCAGAAGGCGTTGCGTGCCTGCTTGGCCACCACCGCGTCGACTGCGGCGCAGGCGGCGCCGACGCAGCGCATCACGGCCTGCAGGGTGCCGGGCGACATGATGGTGTCGCCGGCGTCCAGCAACTGATAGCCCTCGGCCGGGGCCAGGGCCTCGACACTGTCCACGTACTCGGGCGTGTGCACCAGCAGCACCTGCTCGCGCGTGCCCAGCGGGGCATCGCGCCATTGCGCCTTCTCGAACTCGGGCTTGCGCAGCGCTTCCAGCACTGCCAGCAGCCGGTCGGGCGACTCGGGGTGGTGCGGGCCGGGCCGGTGGGCCAGGCAGGCTTCATGGGTGTAGATCAAGGTGGTCATGCGAATGGCCCATTGAAGGACGAAGGGCCCGCGCCGGCACTTTTTGGCGCTCGCGGGGGTGAAAATTGCGGGTTTTCCCCTAAATCGGGGTAAACCCTATAAAATCGGGTCCATACGCCAACCGCATCAGAGGAGTTCCCTTTCATGTCCACGCTCAGCCCGTCCTCCAGTTCGACCGTTTCCAACGGCCTGTCCGGTGCCTTCAAGACCTTTGCCGAAGAAGCCTCGGTGCTGGTCCAAGCTCTGCTGAACCCGGGCAAGATCCTGCGCGAGGTGGAAGAGATGCGCACCCTGCTGGTGGCGGCCAACGCCTGCGCTGATCCGGTCCGCGCCGCGCAACTGCGCGCCCGCGTTGCCCGCATCGGCGTGAACTGAGCATTTCTCATCTGCAGCTTCCGTCGCATTCGTGGCGGATTCTGTGCAGCGCTCGCGCCAAGGGCGCTTGACCCGCGTCAATTCTTCGGCGCGCGCGTCCTAGGTTTTTTCCCCATAGCCGCCGCCTTGGCACCTGCGCCTGCCGCTTCGCGCAGGCCTTCCAGCGCCACCTTCAGCGCCGCCGACTCGGCGCCCGCGGCATAGACCGCGTAGGCCGGATAGAGAAATTCCGGCGTGTCCGGCACGCGATGCAGCTTGCCCGCTTCCAGGTGGGGGCGAGCCACCTCCAGCCGGAAGTAGCCGGTGCCGCCGGCCGCCAGCACGTATTCCAGCCCCAGCGGCCCCAGGCCCACCTGTACCGGCGCATTCGACAGGGCGGGGAAGGCCAGCCCATGCTGCGCCTCGAATTCCGGACCCCAATCCACATTGACGTAGTCGGCTGCGCGCGGCGCGCGCATGTTCGGATCGGTGCTGACCATCACCAGCTTCTCCTCGATCAGCAGTTCGACCCGAAGGCCGGGCCGCTGCTGCGGCGCGTAGGCGATGGCGGCATCGAGCACGCCCGAGGCCACCTGGTCGAGCAGCTCGCGCGGCGTGTCGACTGCGGTGCGCAACGCCAGCTCGGGCACGCGCTGGCGCATCCACTGGAGCCAGCGCGGCAGTAGCGGATGCCACAAGGCGATCTCGCAGCCCAGCGCCAGCACGGCGCGGCTGCCGACCGGCACGGCGACCTGCTGGCGCGCTCGTTCCCACACCTGGACCAGGGTGCGGGCATGCGGTTGGAAATGTTCGCCCGCCAGGGTGAGCGCGGCGCCGGCCTTGTTGCGCACGAAGAGCCGGCGTCCCAACAATTCTTCCAGCGTGCGCACCCGGGCGCTGACGGAGGTCTGCGTCACGTGCAGCTGTTCGGCGGCGCGCTGGAAGCTGCGCGTCTCGACGATGGCGAGGAAGGTGCGGGCCAGGTGGATGTCCATGAATGCAATATTCTTGCACTTATCTGGCAATAAATATCGTTTTACTTGATGTCAATGCCGCCCGAAGATCGACCGAACCAAAAACAAAGGAGTTTCCATGTCGATCCTCGATTTCCCCCTTCCCCGCGGCGGCACGCCCGCTGGCCTGCAGCGCTTCGTCGTCGAAGTTGCTGCCTTCTTCGATACGCTCCTGCATCCGGGGCGCATCCTGGCCGAAGTCGAGCAGATGGGCGTGCTGCTGTCTGCCGCCAATGCCCTTCAGGGCACCGACCCGGCGCGCGCCGCCGCGCTGCGCCGGCGCGCCTCGCGCATCGGCCTGGATTGAGTCGGGCTTGACCCGATAGGGAAGCTGCTAGGTTGCTGTGCGCCGAGGCCGCATGTTAAGAAGCGGTCAGGGAGCCTTGCCATGAAACGGAGAGGCCATGCACAACAACGGAGACAGGCGCGGCGATGGTGCGCGCGCAGATGGTGAGCAGTACGACCCGCTGGGCTTCAGGCGTGCCGCCTTCTGCGGCCGCGCCTTGAAGGCGGTGATCGCGCTCATCGCATTGGCCGCGCTGGCCGCTTCCATTCCCGCCCTTGCGCGCGCCGACTTCCCGCTGGCAAGCCTGCTCATCTATGTGATCGGCATGGGCTTCGTCACCATGCCGCTGGTGCTCTTCCACGAGTACCTGCTCAAGGTACACCAGGAGCGCGTAGCGCACGGGCGGCAGGCACCCGGCTAGTTCATCAGCGGCCGCGCCGCATGCGCCGCAATTCGTCCAGGATGAGAAGGATGGCGCCCAGCGTGATGGCGCTGTCGGCCAGGTTGAAGGCCGGGAAGTGCCGGCCGGCCCAGTGGAAGTCCAGGAAGTCCACCACGTAGCCGTGCACCATGCGGTCGATCACGTTGCCGATCGCGCCGCCCAGGATGCAGGCCATGGCCAGCGAGAACAGCTTCTGGCCGGCATGCGACTTGAGCATCCAGGTGATGAAGATGGCAGCCGCCACGCCGATGACGGTGAAGAACCAGCGCTGCCAGCCGGATGCACCGGCCAGGAAGGAGAAGGCCGCGCCGGTGTTGTGGGCCCGCACGATGTTGAAGAAGCTGGTCACCACCGTCTGGTCGGCGTGGTTGTAGGCGCCCAGGATCCAGGCCTTGCTGACCTGATCCGCCAGGATGATGGCCAGCGCAATACCCAGCCAGGGCCAGATGCCGACCGGCGCCGCGGCCGAAGCCGAGGGAGAGGAGGGCGTCATCAGGCCACCTTGCGCTCTTCGCCGGCGCCGTAGAGGTTGCTGGTGCAGCGCCCGCACAGGGTGGGGCGATCCGGGTCGTGGCCGACATCGGCGCGCCAGTGCCAGCAGCGCTCGCACTTGAGGTCGCTGCTGGCCTTCACTGCGGTGGCCAACTCGCTGCCGGCGAGCAGTTCCACGGCCGAGGTGATCAGCACGAACTTCAGGTCATCGCCCAGGCTGGCGAGCAGGGCGTGGTCCTGGGCGCCGGCGGTCAGCTGCACATTGGCCTGCAGCGAGGAGCCGACCTTGCCTTCGGCGCGCACGTTCTCGATGTCCTTGTTGACCACGTCGCGCACCTCGCGGATGCGCGACCACTTGGCCAGCAGCGCCTCGTCGGGTGCGCCCAGGTCGAGGTAGGTCTCGGCGAAGATCGACTGGCCCTTGCCCTCCTCGGGGGCGCAGAACTTCCAGGCTTCCTCGGCGGTGAAGCTGAGGAAGGGTGCCATCCAGCGCAGCATCGCCTGGGTGATGTGCCACAGGGCGGTCTGTGCGCTGCGGCGCGCCTTCGAGTTCGCACCGGTGGTGTAGAGCCGGTCCTTCAGCACATCGAGGTAGAAGGCGCCCAGGTCCTCGCTGCAGTAGACCTGCAGTTTGGCTACCACCGGGTGGAACTCGTAGACCTTGTAGTGCGCCAGGATCTCGGCCTGGAACTGCGAGGCGCGGCTGAGGGCATAGCGGTCGATTTCCAGCAACTCGTCGTAGGACACCAGGTCCTTCGTGATGTCGAAGTCGCTGGTGTTGGCGAGCAGGAAGCGCAAGGTGTTGCGGATGCGGCGGTAGGCGTCCACCACCCGCGCCAGGATCTTGTCGTCGCCGGCGATGTCGCCCGAGTAGTCGCTGGCCGCCACCCACAGGCGGATGATCTCGGCGCCCAGCTTCTTGCTCACTTCCTGCGGGTCGATGCCGTTGCCGAGCGACTTGCTCATCTTGCGGCCCTGGCTGTCCACCGTGAAGCCGTGCGTCAGGAGGCCCTTGTAGGGCGCGCGGCCTTCCAGTGCGCAGGCCAGCAGCAGCGAGGAATGGAACCAGCCGCGATGCTGGTCATGGCCTTCCAGGTACAGGTCGGCTTCCGGGCCGGCCTCGTGGTGCACGTTGGGGTGCGTGCCGCGCAGCACGTGGAAGAAGGTCGAGCCGGAGTCGAACCAGACTTCCAGGATGTCGGTGCTCTTGGTGTAGTGCGGGGCGTCTTCTGCGCCCAGGATTTCCTCGGTCGTCACCCGGCTCCAGGCCTCGATGCCGCCCTTCGCGACGATCTCGGCCGCCTGGTCCAGGATCTCCATGGTGCGCGGATGCAGCTCGCCCGAGTCCTTGTGCAGGAAGAAGGGGATCGGCACGCCCCAGCTGCGCTGGCGCGAGATGCACCAGTCGGGCCGGTTGGCGATCATGTCGTGCAGGCGCGCCTTGCCGTTCTCGGGGTAGAAGCTGGTCTTTTCGATGGCTTCCAGCGCCGTCTGGCGCAAGGTCTGCGGTGCCTTGTCCTTGGTGAACACCCCCTCGCCCTCGTCCATGCGGATGAACCACTGGGCCGCGGCGCGGTAGATCACCGGCGTCTTGTGGCGCCAGCAGTGCGGGTAGCTGTGGGTGATGGTCTCGGTGGTCAGCAGGCGATTCGCATCGCGCAGCGCCGCGATGATGACCGGCACCGCCTTCCAGATGTTCTGGCCGCCGAAGAGGGGGAAGTCCGGCGCATAGGAGCCGTTGCCCTGAACCGGGTTCAGGATGTCGTCGTAGGCCAGCCCGTGCGCCACGCAGGAGTTGAAGTCGTCCAGGCCGTAGGCCGGCGAGGAGTGCACGATGCCGGTGCCGTCGTCGGCGGTGGCGTAGTCGGCCAGGTACACCGGCGACAGGCGACGGTAGCCGGCGTCGACGTCGTACAGCGGGTGCTCGAATTCCAGCCCGCCCAGCTTCTCGCCCTTCACGGTGGCCAGCACCTTGCCGTCCAGCGCATAGCGAGTCATGCACATCTCGACCAGCGAGGCGGCCAGGATCAGGAGGCCACGCTCGGTGTCGACTAGCGCGTACTCGAGTTCGGGGTTGAGGTTCAGCGCCTGGTTGGCCGGGATGGTCCACGCGGTGGTGGTCCAGATCACGGCGAAGGCGTCCTTCGACAGTGAAGGCAGGCCGAAGGCGGCGGCCAGCTTGGCCGGGTCATGCGCCTTGAAAGCCACGTCCAAGGTCTGCGACTTCTTGTCGGCGTACTCGATCTCGAATTCGGCCAGCGAGGAGCCGCAGTCGAAGCACCAGTAGACGGGCTTCAGGCCTCGATAGACGAAGCCACGCTCGATCACCCGCTTGAAGGCGCGGATCTCGCCCGCCTCGTTGGCGAAGTCCATGGTCTTGTACGGACGGTCCCACTCGCCCAGCACGCCCAGGCGCTGGAAGTCGACCATCTGCTGCGCGATCTGCTCGGCTGCGTAGGCGCGGCTCTTGGCCTGCATCTCGTCGCGGCTCAGGTTGCGGCCATGCTTCTTCTCGATGGCGTTCTCGATCGGCAGGCCGTGGCAGTCCCAGCCGGGCACGTACAGCGCGTCGTAGCCCTCGAGCTGACGTGCCTTGGTGATCATGTCCTTGAGGATCTTGTTCACCGCGTGGCCCATGTGGATCTGGCCGTTGGCGTACGGCGGGCCGTCATGCAGGATGAACTTGGGCGCGCCACGGCGCGCATCGCGCAGGCGGTGGTAGCGGCCTTCGTCGTTCCATTCCTTGACCCAGCCCGGCTCGCGCTTGGGCAGGTCGCCACGCATCGGGAAGGGCGTGTCGGGCAGGTTCAGCGTGGCACGGTAATCGGTCGGCGTGGAAGTGGGGGCGTCAGACATGATGAGGTGCGATAGGGGCTTCGACAGGCTCAGCCCGAACGGGTCAGCGTCGGTGCGAAATAAAAGCCGTTCGCCCTGAGCTTGTCCAAGGGCGGCAGCGCGAGGCGTGCAGGGCTAAATTCGGTCGCGCGTGGTCTGCCGGTGCGTGGATCCGAAGAACGCACGCGCATCGTCGCGATCTTTCGCGATGCCGGCCGTCAGGGCCTCGAGGCTGTTGTAACGCAGCTCGTCGTGCAGTTTGTGCAGGAGTTCCACGCGCACGATTTTACCGTAGGCCCCCTCGTCGCCCAGGTGCGACGGCCATTCCAGGCAATGCGTCTCCAGGAGGACCCGACCGGCGTTGACATCGTTGGCATCCAGCGAAGGGCGCACGCCCAGATTGGCCACGCCGGGCAAAGGTGCCTCGGCAAGGCCATGCACCAGCACCGCGAAGATGCCGCTGGCGGCCGGCTTCCAATGCTTGAAGCGCAGGTTGATGGTGCGAAAGCCGTCGCCTCGGCCGGGTTCGGAGGCGCCCAGGCCCCGGCCAAGCTTGCGCCCATGCACCACATGGCCGGAGATGGTGTAGGGCCGCCCCAGCAGCGCCTGCGCATGGGCCATGTCGCCGGCGGCCAGGGCCTCGCGCACGGCGGAACTCGACACGCGGTGGCCATGGACCTCGTAGCTCATCATGCGCGCCACGTCGAAGCCGCGAGCCTCGCCGGCCGCATCCAGCATGGCGTAGTCGCCGGAACGCTTGGCGCCGAAGCGAAAGTCGTCGCCCACCAGCACGTACTTGGTGCCCAGCCCCTGGATCAGCACCTGGTCGACGAATTCATCGGGCGTCTTGCCGGCCAGGCGGGCGTCGAAGGGCAGCACCACCGTCTGGTCGACACCGCAGGCCGCCAATTCGCAGAGCTTGTCGCGCAGGGCGCCGATGCGTGCCGGCGCCAGATCGGGCTTCTTGGTGATCTGCGCAAAGTAGTCGCGCGGGTGCGGCTCGAAAGTCAGCACGCAACTGGGCAAGCCTCTATGGCGCGCCTCGGTCGTCAACAGGGCCAGCATGGCCTGGTGTCCGCGGTGCACGCCATCGAAGTTGCCGATCGTCAAGGCGCAAGCCCTGGCAACGCCGGGATGACGGAAGCCGCGGAATATCTGCATGTGTGAGTATCTTTTTGATAGCACGCCGTGCCCGGCCAATGGCCCCTGGCAGGCTGTTTGTCATGAAAGCGGTATATATTGTGACCGCGTTGGTTCATTCATTTACCGTGATTCTTCTTTGGACGAGGAGGCGTGCGTGGTGAAGGTGTTGAAGCTGTCGGCCCAAGGGCTGCCGCAATCGTGGATTTCGCTGGAACAGGCGGTGACCCACTATGCGGCGGACGAGGTGCGCTGGGAAGTCGGCGCCCAGGTCGCGCTTTTTCGCGGCGGACACAACGCCATCACCGGCCAGCAGTCGCAGATCGCGGTCAACAGCATCATCGGCACCAAGGGCGTGCCGAAGATCAACCCCTTCAACCAGCGGCCCGGCCTCACCAACAGCAAGCTGTTCGCGCGTGACCGCAATATCTGCGCCTATTGCGGCGGCCATTTCGCCGACGAAGACCTGACCCGCGAGCACATCCGGCCATTCGCGCAGAAGGGCCTGGACAACTGGATGAATGTGGTGACGGCCTGCCGTCCCTGCAACCATCGCAAGAGCAGTCGCACGCCAGAGCAGGCGGGCATGCCGCTCTTGTACGCGCCCTATGTGCCCAGCCTGTGGGAAGACTTCATCCTGCGCAACCGCCGCATCCTGGCGGACCAGATGGAGTTCCTGATGGCGCACCTGCCGCACAACTCGCGCCTGCACGCCTAGAGGCTGCACCCCGAACGAAAAAACGCCCGCCGGCTGTGATGCCGGCGGGCGTTTTGCCTGGGAGCGGCCTGTTCAGGCAAATACGCCTGCGGTGTCCTGCATGCGGGCCGAGACTTCTCCCAGGTGATGCAGAGCGTCGCCGAAGGTCATTTCCATTTGCGTCAGCTTGCGGAAATAGTGGCTCACGATGTACTCGTCAGTGACGCCGATGCCGCCGTGCAACTGCACCGCCTGCTGGCTGATGAAGCGCATCGAGGTGCCCAGCTGGTACTTCGCGCGGGCCAGGGCCTGGCGGCGCTCGGCGGCGGGCGCATTGAGCTTGAGGCTGGCGTAGTAGCTCATCGAGCGCGCCAGCTCCAGCTGCATCTTCATGTCGGCCACGCGATGGCGAAGCGCCTGGAAGGTGGCGATGGCCACGCCGAACTGCTTGCGCGTGTTCATGTATTCGACGGTGATGGCCAGGGTCTTGTCCATCACACCCACCGCTTCGGCGCACAGGGCTGCGATGCCGATGTCCACCGCGTGCTCGAGCACTGGCAGGCCGTCGGCCGCGATCAGCGTCGCGGCGGCGTTGCTGAGCACGACTTCGGCGGCGCGGCTGCCGTCCTGCGTGCCGTAGCCCTTGGCTCCGACACCGCTGGCGGCGCGCTCAACCAGGAAGAGGGCGATCTTGCCGTTGGCCTGCGCCGGCACGAGGTAGGCGTCCGCCTCGTCGCCTGCGGGCACCAGGCTCTTGGTCGCGCTCACCGCCCAGCCGTCGCCGGCCTTGGTGGCCTTGGCTTCGCAGACGTCGAGCTTGTAGCGCGCCTTGCGCTCCTGGTAGGCCAGCACCACCAGGGCCTGGCCGCCGGCGATTCGCGGCAGCCAGTTGTCCTTGGTCTCTTCGTCGGCGTGGCCGGCCAGCACGGCGCCGGCGATGAAGGCTTGCGCCATGGGCTCGAGCACGATGCCGCGGCCCAGCTCTTCCATCACCACCATGCCTTCGACCGGGCCCATGCCCATGCCGCCTTCGTCCTCGGGGATGTACAGGCCGCCCAGGCCCAGCTCGGCCAGTTCGTCCCAGGCCTCGCGCGAGAAGCCGCCGGCCTTCTCGATGGCCTGGCGGCGCTCGAAGCCGTAGCCCTTTTCAACCCACTTGGCGACGGCGTCGCGCAGTTGCTGCTGGTCGTCGGAAAAATCGAAATCCATGTCTTGTCTCCTCAGCCCAGCACGGTTTGAGCAACGATGTTGCGCTGCACTTCGTTCGAGCCGCCGTAGATGGTGGTCTTGCGCATGTTGAAGTAGGTGCTGGTCAGCGGCGCCAGTTCGGGGTGGCCGCCGGGGAAGTTGCCCTGCCAGCCGGCCTCCATCGCTTCGCGCACCAGGGGCAACGAGTAGGGGCCACCGGCCAGCATCATCAATTCGCTGTAGCGCTGCTGGATCTCGCTGCCCTTGATCTTGAGCAGGCCGGCGATGTCCAGCGAGTTCTTGCCCGACTTCTCGGCCGAGAGCACGCGCAGCACCAGCATCTCGAGCGCAACCACGTCGACTTCGAGCTTGGCGATCTCGTCGCGAAAGCGCTGGTCTTCCCAGACGCCTTCCTTCTTGGAGATGCGCTTGAGGCGCTCCAACTCGCGCTTGGCGCGATTCACGTCGGCGATGTTGGTGCGCTCGTGCGAGAGCAGGTGCTTGGCGTAGGTCCAGCCCTTGTTCTCTTCGCCGATCAGGTTCTCGGCCGGCACTTCGACGTTGTCGAACCAGACCTCATTGACCTCGTAGCCGCCGTCCATCAGCTTGATGGGGCGCACGGTGACGCCGGGGGACTTCATGTCGACCAGCAGGAAGGAGATGCCGGTCTGCGGCTTGCCTTCACTGCTCGTGCGAACCAGGCAGAAGATCCATTCGCCGTATTGGCCCAGCGTGGTCCAGGTCTTCTGGCCGTTGACGATGAACTTGTCGCCCTTGCGCTCGGCGCGGGTCTTGACCGAGGCCAGGTCCGAGCCCGAACCCGGCTCGCTGTAGCCCTGGCTCCACCAGACTTCGCCGCTGGCGATGCCGGGCAGGAAGCGCTTTTGCTGCTCCGGGTTGCCGAAGGCCATGATCACCGGCGCCACCATCACGGGGCCGAAGGGGATGATGCGCGGCGCGCCGGCCAGCGCGGTTTCTTCCTCGAACAGGTGCTTTTGCACGGCCGTCCAGCCAGGGCCACCGAACTGCTTGGGCCAGCCGTAGCCCAGCCAGCCGTTCTTGCCGAGGATCTTGGCCCAGCGCTGCAGATCGTCGCGCGTGAGTTCCAGGGCGTTGTGCACCTTGTGCGAGATGTCCTTGGGCAGGTTTTCTGCGACCCAGGCGCGGATGTCTTCGCGGAACTTCTGTTCCTCGGGGGTGAAAGCCAAATCCATGAAGTGTCTCCAGAGAAGCCGGGTTTTTAGCACGCTCGTTCGCAAGCCCGAGTCCGGCCGGTGACACAAGGATAATCCGCGCCGGAATGACGAAGAACATTGTGATCCTGATCTCTGGCGCTGGCTCCAACATGAGGGCCATCGTGAATGCGGCAACGAACGGACGCTGGGCACAAAGGTTCGATGCCCGCGTGACAGCCGTCATCAGCAACAAGGAGGAGGCCGAGGGCCTGGCCTTTGCGCGCGCACATGACATCGCGGCTGAGGTTGTGCGGCACCGCGACTTCGGCTCGCGCGAAGAATTCGACACGGCGTTGGCGTGCGCCATCGACGCCCATCAACCGGCCCTGGTCGTGCTGGCCGGCTTCATGCGCATCCTCACGCCCGGCTTCGTGTCGCAGTACGAGGGGCGCCTGCTGAACATCCATCCCTCCCTGTTGCCGGCCTTCCCGGGGCTCGACACGCATCGGCGCGCGATCGAGGCGGGTTGCCGTGTGGCCGGCGCCACGGTGCACCAGGTCACGGCCGAACTCGACCATGGACCCATCCTGGCCCAGGCCGAAGTGCCGGTGCTGCCCGAAGACACGCCGCAAAGCCTGGCGGCGCGCGTGCTGGTGCACGAACACCTCATCTATCCCAAGGCGATCGAAGACTTTCTGCTGAAGTCAAGCGGCGCTGAGGCAAATTTGCCACGGGCTTAATTCACGGAAGGTGCGCTGAAGCGACGCGGCGCGCCTTGTGCGTCGAAGTTGACGTTTAACATTCCCTTAACCATCTAAGGGATTGATTTGGAACGGGCAGACTTCGTCCATCTCGTTCGCCTGAGCGAACACGACAGTGCAGACGACAGCGCGCGCTATCGGCGTGGCGTGGCGTTCTTCGCTGCGCTAGGCTATGCGTGGGTCATCGCTTGCCTGCTGCTGGCCGTGGGCATATTGGTGTGGGTCGCCGCCTCCTTCGGCGACGGCCGCATGCAGAACTTCACCCGCGCCTGGCTGGCCCTGTTCGCGCTGGGCCTCTTGTGGGCGACCTTGCGGGCCCTGTGGGTGAGCTTCGACGAGCCCTCGGGCGTGCGGCTGGAACGCGAGGACGCGCCGCGCCTGTTCGATGCCCTGGACCGGATCCGCGATCGCATCGACGGCCCGCCGGTCCATCACGTCTACCTGGACGACGACTTCAACGCCAGCATCCGCCAATTGCCCCGCTTCGGCCTCCTGGGCGGCGCCGTGAACTACCTGAGCGTGGGCCTGCCCTTGCTGATGGCGCTGGACCGCCGGCGCCTGCTCTCGGTGCTGGCGCACGAGTACGGACATCTGCGCGGCAACCACGGCCGGCTGAGCGCCTGGATCTACCGGACCCGGCTGTCCTGGCTCAAGCTGGACGAAAGCCTGCAGCGCAACGAAGGCCTGATGGCGGCGGTTTCGCAGGCCTTCTTCCGCTGGTATTTCCCGCGCTTTGCCGCCAAGACCTTCGCACTCGCGCGGCAGGACGAGTACGAGGCCGACCGCATCTCCGCCAAGCTCTTGGGCACTTCGGTGGCGGCGGCGGCGCTGACCGAGATCGCCGTCAAGGGGGCCTGGTACGCGGAGAGCTTCTGGCCTGCCCACTGGGCGCGGGCGGCCACCGAGCCCCTGCCCGTCGGGCCGCTCGCCGCCTTGCGCACGCAACTGGGCGCAGCGCCCGAGCCGGCTTTCGCACGCGAGGCCCTGCGCGGCGCCATGCGCAGGGTGAGCGATGTCGACGACACCCATCCGGTGTTGCGCGACCGGCTCGAGGCTTTCGAGGAGAAGGCGCAACTGCCCGAATGGTCGGTCAAGCCCGCGCTGGACATGCTGGCCGGCCAGGGCCAGAAATGGATCGAGCACTTCGATCGGCAGTGGTGTCGCGAGCATTCTGGCGACTGGAGGCTGCACTTTGCTCACCTGTCGCGGGTGCGCGAGCGGGTCAACGTGCTGGCTGCCAGCGTCGGCCGCAACAATGCCGACGAGATGGTCGAGTGGGCCGACCTCGAGCGTCGGCTCGATGCCAATGCGGATGTGCGCAGTCGCTACGAGCGCGCCCTGGAAATCACGCCCGAGCACGCCGGCGCGCTGCGCGGCTACGCGCAGATGCTGCCACCCCATGACCGCGCCGCGCGCCTGCCGGTGCTCGACCGGCTCCACCAGTCCGGCACGGCCAGCCGCTGGTGGGCCGCTCGCAGCGCGGTGGCGCTCCTGGAAAATCCCGAGGCCGGGCCGCATGACGAGGCAACGCTCAAGCATTGGCGCGGCCGTCTCAAGGAAGCCGACGAGGCCGAACGCCGCGCCTGGGAAGAGATCGCGACCACGCCCTTCTTCAGCCAGATCACCGCGCACGACCTGAGCGACTTCGAGTCCGGCGAACTGCAGGCCGACCTGGTGCGCTGTCATCCAATTTCGCGGGCCTGGCTCGTGCGCAAGAGCCTGCGCGAATTTCCCTGGCGGCGCGCCTACATCCTGTTCGTGGATTTGCCCGGCATGGTCGATGAAGAGCGCTACCACCTGTGCCGCCAGCTCGAGCAGACCCTGAGCCTGCCGGGTGCAACTCTGGTGCTGTGGGCCGGCCATTCGCCCAAGCTGGAAGATATCGAGCGCCATGCCCGCGCCGCCTTCTGGACGCGTACCGCGGGCTGAGCCTCGGGCGTCGATGGGACAATCGGGGCATGCACCCCAGCGCCTTGCTGGACGCGACGGCGGAACTCGTCGGCCTCGTCCTTAAATTCGACCATCCCGCGGACGCCGTCGTTTCGCGCTATTTCCGTGAGCACCGCGAGCTCGGGCAGCGAGAACGCGCCACCCTGGCCGAGACGGTCTACAACGTGCTGCGCAAGAAGCTGCAGTTCGACCACTTCTCGCCCTCGGGCAGCGGCACCAAGGAGCGGCGCATGGCCATCCTGGGCTTTCATGGCCCGCGCGACTTTCTGCGCAGCGCGTTGAACGACACCGAGGCGAACTGGCTGAAGGCTTGCGACGCCGTACGGCCGGCCGACCTGCTGGAGCGGCACCGCCACAACCTGCCGGAATGGCTTGTCGCGCCCCTCAAGTCGCAACTGGGCGACGAGTTCTGGCCGCTGGCCGAGTCCCTTTTGCGGCCGGCGCCGCTCGATCTGCGGGTCAATGCCCTGTCGGACAAGCGCGCCGACGTGCAGGCCGAACTCAAGCTTGCCGGCATCAAGGCGCTGCCCACGCCTCATTCACCCTGGGGTTTGCGCATCGACGGCAAGCCGGCCCTGACCAAGCTCGACACCTTCGCCCGCGGCGCCATCGAGGTGCAGGACGAGGGCTCGCAATTGCTGGCCCTGCTGCTGGACGCCAAGCGCGGCGAGATGGTGGTCGATTTTTGCGCCGGCGCCGGCGGCAAGACGCTGGCCATCGGCGCCTCGATGCGCAGCACCGGGCGGCTGTATGCCTTCGACACCTCGGCCCATCGCCTGGACGCGCTCAAGCCGCGGCTGGCGCGCAGCAAGCTGTCGAATGTGCACCCGGCCGCCATCGCCCACGAGCGCGACGAGCGGGTCAAGCGCCTGGCCGGCAAGATCGACCGCGTGCTGGTGGACGCGCCTTGCTCCGGACTGGGCACGCTGCGCCGCAACCCTGACCTCAAATGGCGGCAGTCGCCCAAGGCCGTCGAGGAACTGACGGCCAAGCAGACGGCGATCCTGCAAAGCGCGGCGCGGCTGGTGAAGTCGGGCGGGCGCCTGGTCTACGCCACCTGCAGCGTGCTGCCAGAGGAAAACGAAGCCATTTCCGAGGCCTTCAGCGCCGCCCACCCGGACTTTGAAGTACAGGAGGCGGGGGCTTTGCTGGCCGGCTTGAAGGTGGACGGCGCCGCCAACCTGTGCAGCGGCGGCGAGAACGGCATCCGCTATCTGCGCCTGTGGCCGCACCGGCACGACACCGACGGCTTTTTTGCCGCGGTCTGGAAGCGCAAATAGTCCGCCAAATAGGGGCTGCTGGACAAATTGCCCAATCGCATTATTTCTTGAGGGAAATCAAAGGTCTTTTTTTGCGGGTCCGGTAAAATCACGGGTTCAACCAAGACGCCGCGCCTTCGCGCGGTCATGGAGTACCAAAGTTGTTTTTTACTGATTCAGCCGTTGTCAGTGCGGCCATCGACTGGCTGGGCAACGGCTTGTGGAATCTGAGCTGGTGGCAGATCGTTCTGTACGCGCTGGTGACCACGCACATCACGATCGCATCGGTCACGATTTTCCTGCACCGCGCGCAGGCCCATCGCGCGATGGATCTGGGCCCGATTCCTTCGCATTTCTTCCGCTTCTGGCTGTGGCTTGGCACCGGCATGGTCACGCGCGAGTGGGTAGCCATCCACCGCAAGCACCACGCCAAGTGCGAAACCGAAGACGACCCGCATAGCCCGCAGACTCGCGGCATCGAAACCGTGTTCTGGCAAGGCGCCGAGCTGTACCGTGCCGAAGCCAAGAACGCCGAGACCATTGCCAAGTTCAGCCATGGCGTGCCCGACGACTGGATCGAGCGCAACCTGTATACCCGTTACAGCTGGCAGGGCGTGGGCCTGATGCTGATCATCAACCTGGCGCTGTTCGGCGCGCTGGGCCTCACCGTGTGGGCGGTCCAGATGCTCTGGATCCCGATCACTGCGGCCGGCATCATCAACGGCATCGGCCACTACTGGGGCTATCGCAATTTCGAGGCGCCCGACGCCAGCACCAACATCTCGCCCTGGGGCGTGATCATTGGCGGTGAAGAGCTGCACAACAACCACCACACCTATCCCACTTCGGCCAAGTTCTCGGTCAAGAAGTACGAGTTCGACATCGGCTGGGGCTACATCCGCGCCATGGAGATGATCGGCTGGGCCAAGGTCAAGAAGGTGCCGCCGAAGCTGCAGATGGGCGCCGTGCAGGCCGTGGCCGACGAAAAGACGCTCGAGGCCGTGATCGCCAACCGCTACGAAGTGATGGCCCGCTACGCCCGCGAAATGCGCCGCGCTTGCAAGGGCGAGCTCGAGCAACTCAAGGCCAAGGGTGCCGACCTGTCGGTGCTCAAGGGTGCCAAGCGCTGGTTGCACCGCGATGACGACAAGGTGCCGGCCTCGGCCCGCCAGACCCTGGTGCAGGCGCGCGCCGCCCATCCGGTGCTGGACAAGATGGTCACCATGCGCGAAGAGTTGCGCCAGATGTGGCTCAACACCTCGCAGTCGCGCGAGCAACTCACGGCTGACCTTGCGGCCTGGTGCCATCGTGCCGAAGCCAGCGGCATTGCCGCGCTGCAAGAGTTCTCGATCCGCCTGCGCGCTGCCCGCGCCTGATTGATGCCCACCCCCGTGTCGGCTCACTTCGTGTAGCCGAGCACCCCCTCAAGGGGGCAACACCAGCGGCCTGGCAAAGCCAGTTCCGCGGTGTTTCCCGAACAAGGCCGTCCCGAGGGGCGGCCTTTTTCTTGGCGCCGCTATTCGAGGCAACAAAAAACCCGCTGGATCGCAGCGGGTTTTTCTTTTGCAGGAAAGCCGAATTACTTCAGCTTGATTTCCTTGTATTCGACGTGCTTGCGCGCCTTCGGGTCGAACTTCATGATCGACATCTTTTCAGGCATCGTCTTCTTGTTCTTACTGGTCGTGTAGAAGTGGCCGGTACCCGCGGTGGATTCCAGCTTGATCTTTTCGCGTCCGCCTTTGCTCGTTGCCATGATCGTGCTCCTTAGGCTTGGCCACGTGCACGCAGGTCTGCGAGCACGGCGTCGATGCCGTTCTTGTCGATCAGGCGCAAGGCTGCGCTCGAAACGCGCAGGCGCACCCAGCGGTTCTCGCTTTCGACCCAGAAACGACGGTATTGCAGGTTCGGCATGAACCGGCGCTTGGTTTTGTTATTGGCGTGGGAAACGTTGTTCCCGACCATCGGGCCCTTGCCCGTGACTTCACATACGCGTGCCATGAGGACACTCTTTCATGAACAGCTGGCACTGCTGGGGCAGGGTGCCCAAGCAGTGGGTTTCAGCTTGACCTCGCCAGAAATCGGGTGGCGGTAACCCGGCTTGCCGCAAGCATTGGGCCATTGCAGCCCCTGCCAATATTCGGCAAAGCCAAGGATTATAGCCCGGTCCGGCGCAACGCGCTATTCCTGCTCCAGGAAGCGCTGGGCGTCCAGTGCCGCCATGCAGCCGGTGCCGGCACTGGTGATGGCCTGGCGGTAGACATGATCCTGCACGTCGCCGGCGGCAAACACACCAGGGATGCTGGTCATGGTGGCGAAGCCTTGCAGCCCCGACTTGGTCAGGATGTAGCCATCCTTCATCTCCAGTTGGCCCTTGAAGATGTCGGTGTTGGGCTGGTGACCGATGGCGATGAAGCAGCCCTTCACATCGAGCTGCTCGGTAGCGCCCGTCTGGACGTTCTTCAGGCGCACCCCAGTCACGCCGCTGTCGTCGCCCAGGACTTCATCCAGCGTGTTGAACAGCTTGAGCTCGATCTTGCCATCGGCTTCCTTGGCGCGGACCTTGTCCATCAGGATGGGCTCGGCGCGGAACTTGTCGCGGCGATGCACCAGAGTCACCTTGCTGGCAATGTTCGACAGGTACAGCGCATCCTCGATGGCGGTGTTGCCGCCGCCGACCACGCAGACTTCCTGCTCGCGATAGAAGAAGCCGTCGCAGGTCGCACAGCCGGAGACACCACGGCCCTGAAAGCGTTCTTCAGACGGCAGGCCCAGGTACTTGGCCGAGGCGCCGGTGGCGATGATCAAGGAATCGCAGGTGTAGGTGCCGCTGTCGCCCGTCAGGGTGAAGGGACGCTTGCCCAGGTCGACCTTGTTGATGTGGTCGAACACGATCTGCGTATTGAATCGCTCGGCATGTTCGAGGAAGCGCTGCATCAACTCCGGACCCTGGACGCCATGCACATCCGCCGGCCAGTTGTCGACGTCGGTCGTGGTCATCAGCTGCCCGCCTTGGGCCAGGCCGGTGACCAGCATGGGCTGCAGATTGGCGCGTGCGGCATAGACCGCCGCGGTGTAACCGGCGGGGCCGGAGCCAAGAATGAGTACCTTCGCGTGTTGGGTCGTAGACATGGGGAAAGCCTGTAAACGTGAAAAATACACGCCGGGTGCGTGTACATTTTGGAGCAATGGATGGATACGCAGTATCCGCGCCCGGTTCCAAACGGGCTCCACGGTGTTTTCAATGCGCGCGATTGTATGAATCGATTGGATCGGCTCTCGCGCCTTTTTGAGGGACTTTGAATGTCGATGCTGTCCAACCTCGAACTTCTTCGGCGCGTGCCTCTTTTTTCGGCGCTGACCACTGGGCAATCGGCCAGCATCGCCGATGCCATCGTCAAGAAGCGCTTCAAGCGAGCCGAGGTGATCGTGGAGCAAGGCAAGAAGTCCGACGCCCTCTACATCATCCTGACCGGGCGCGCCCGCGTCATGAGCACCGACAGCCGCGGCCGCGAGGTCATCCTGGCCACCTTGCAGCCGGGCGACTACATCGGCGAGATGAGCCTGATCGACGACGAACCGCATTCGGCCACGGTGCGCACCGAGGTGCAGACCGACGTCCTCATGCTGGGCCGCGAAGGCTTCTCGCGCTGCCTGCCGGAAAACTCCTCCATGTCCTACAACATCATGCGCGGCCTGGTCGGTCGCCTGCGCCATGCCGATCGCAAGATCGAGTCGCTGGCGCTGATGGATGTGTATGGGCGGGTCGCCCGCTCGCTGCTCGAGTTCGCCGTGGACGATGGCGCCGGCAACAAGAAGATCCGCGAGAAGATCTCGCGCCAGGACCTGGCCAAGATGGTCGGCGCTTCGCGCGAAATGGTCAGCCGCGTGATGAAGGACCTGGAAGAGCGCGGCTTCGTGGACACCCAGCCGGACGGCTCGATGCTCGTCAAGGACCGGCTCTCATCGCTCGCCTGAAGAAGCCGCCGGGCTGCCCTTCCTTTTGTGACAATGGGGCCCTCCCGCGGGGCCCCGCCATCGTTTTGACGACAACGGCGTCCCGCGCCCTGCGCGCGGTCAGACCGCCGTTCCTGCCATGACCTATTCGCTCAATACGCTCCAATCCAATACAGGCGCGGCTGTGCAGCCGGTGCGCACGCGCGCCCTGCGTTTCGCCCACGAGATCACGCTGATCGCGGGCTTCGTGCTGCTCCTGTTCTGGTTGCTCGCCATGCTGAGCTACACCCCATCGGACGCGGCCTGGTCCACCTCCGGCACCGGCGGCGAGGTGAAGAACTGGGGCGGCCGCATCGGCGCCTGGCTGGCCGATGGCAGCTACTACCTGGCCGGCTACTCGGTCTGGTGGTGCGTGGCCGCGAGCTGGCGCGCCTGGATGTCCTCGCTGGCTGGCTGGCTGCGCGGCGCCGAGGGCGGGCATGCCGAGCAGCCGCCGCGCGGCCGTTTCAACCGCAGCCGCATCGCCTTCTGGTGCGGTCTCATCCTGCTGCTGTGCGCCAGCGCCGTGCTGGAGTGGTCAAGGCTTTACCGGCTGGAATTCCGCCTGCCGGGCCACGGTGGTGGCGTGCTGGGCTACCTGGTCGGGCCATTGAGCGTCAAGTGGCTGGGCTTCACCGGCTCGGCCCTGGTGGCCATCGCCGCCGGCGTGATCGGCTCGGCACTGGTGTTCCGATTCTCCTGGACGCAGATCGCGGAACGCGTCGGCTCACGCCTGTACTCGCTTTTCGAGTGGCGCCGCGAGAAGCGCGAGATCGCGCAGGACATCGCCATGGGCAAACGCGCGGTGCGCGAGCGTGAGGAAACCGTGCTGGGCGAGCGAGAGAGCGACGAAGTGGAGTCGCCTGACGAGGAGCTGCGCATCGAGCCGCGGCCCAAGCGCCGCCCTCCCTCGCCGCCGGTGCAGATCGAGCCCGCCCTGGCCGAGGTGCCCAAGAGCGACCGGGTCGCCAAGGAACGCCAGAAGCCGCTGTTTCGCGAACTGCCCGACAGCAAGCTGCCGCAGGTCGACCTGCTTGACGCAGCCCAGGGCCGCCAGGAGACCGTATCGCCCGACACGCTGGAGATGACCAGCCGGCTGATCGAGAAGAAGCTCAAGGACTTCGGCGTCGAGGTGCGCGTGGTGCTGGCCTCGCCCGGCCCGGTGATCACCCGCTACGAGATCGAGCCGGCCACCGGCGTGAAGGGCTCGCAGATCGTCGGCCTGGCCAAGGATCTGGCGCGCTCGCTGTCGCTGGTCTCGATCCGCGTGATCGAGACCATTCCTGGCAAGAACTACATGGCGCTGGAACTGCCCAACGCCAAGCGCCAGTCGATCAAGCTCAGCGAGATCCTGGGCTCGCAGATCTACAACGAGGGCAAGTCCATGCTCACCATGGGCCTGGGCAAGGACATCGTCGGCAACCCGGTGGTGGCCGACCTGGCCAAGATGCCGCACGTGCTGGTGGCCGGCACCACCGGCTCGGGCAAGTCGGTGGGCATCAACGCCATGATCCTGAGCCTGCTCTACAAGGCCGAGGCGCGCGACGTGCGCCTGCTGATGATCGATCCGAAGATGCTGGAAATGTCGGTCTACGAAGGCATCCCGCACCTGCTGGCGCCGGTGGTCACCGACATGAGGCAGGCGGCCCATGGCCTGAACTGGTGCGTGGCCGAGATGGAGCGCCGCTACAAGCTCATGAGCAAGCTGGGCGTGCGTAACCTGGCCGGCTACAACACCAAGATCGACGAGGCCAAGGGCCGCGGCGAATTCATCTACAACCCCTTCAGTCTGACGCCGGAAGAGCCAGAACCGCTCAAGCGCGAGCCGCACATCGTCGTCGTCATCGACGAGCTGGCCGACTTGATGATGGTGGTGGGCAAGAAGATCGAGGAACTGATCGCCCGCCTGGCGCAGAAGGCCCGCGCGGCCGGCATCCACCTGATCCTGGCGACCCAGCGGCCCAGCGTGGACGTGATCACCGGCCTGATCAAGGCCAACATCCCGACCCGCATCGCCTTCCAGGTCTCCAGCAAGATCGACAGCCGCACCATCCTCGACCAGATGGGCGCCGAGGCGCTCTTGGGCATGGGCGACATGCTCTACATGGCCAGCGGCACCGGCCTGCCGGTGCGGGTGCACGGCGCTTTCGTATCGGACGAAGAGGTGCACCGCGTGGTGGCCTATCTCAAGTCGCAGGGCGAGCCCGACTACATCGAAGGCGTGCTCGAAGGCGGAACCGTGGACGGCGAGGGCGATCTATTGGGTGAAGGCGGCAGCGAAGGCGGCGAGAAGGACCCGATGTACGACCAGGCGGTCGAAGTCGTCCTGAAGCATCGCAAGGCCAGCATCTCGCTGGTGCAGCGCCACCTGAAGATCGGCTACAACCGCGCCGCGCGGCTGGTCGAGGACATGGAAAACGCCGGACTGGTGAGCGCCATGAGCGGCAGCGGCCAGCGCGAGATCCTGGTGCCGGCACGCGCCGAGTGAGCAAGCAAAGATGATGAAGCGTCTGTTGGGAATTCTTGTGCTGTCGACAGCTGCCGGCGCCGCCTGGGCCGACGGCATGGCCAGCCTGGAGAGCTTCGTGAAGAACGTGCGCTCCGGCCGAGCCCAGTTCACGCAGACGGTGACCCCGCCGGCAAGGGAGGGCGAGCCCGCGCGTACAAAGGTCTCTACCGGCAGCTTCGAATTCCAGCGCCCCGGCAAGTTCAAGTTCGACTACAAGAAGCCCTTTGTCCAAGTGATCCTGGCCGATGGCGAATCGCTGTGGCTCTATGACGCCGACCTGAACCAGGTCACCCAGCGCAAGCAGGCGCAAGCCCTGGGCTCGACCCCCGCTGCGCTGATCGCCGCGGCGCCCGACCTGCGCGCCCTGCAGGCCGACTTCAAGCTCGAAGCCGCGCCGGACCGCGACGGCCTGCAATGGGTCAAGGCCACGCCCAAGGCCAAGGACGGGCAGTTGCAGCATGTGCAGGTCGGCTTCGCCGGCGAAGCGCTGGCGGCACTGGAAATTCTCGACAGCTTCGGCCAGCGCTCGCTGTTGAAGTTCGACAAGGTCGAAGTCAATCCGGCGCTGCCGGCCAGCGTGTTCCAGTTCAAGACGCCGGCCGGCGCCGACGTCATCAGGCAGTAGCGTGGCGAAGGCGCCCGCGCACCAGCCCCTGGCCGAGCGCCTGCGGCCGCGCAATCTCGGAGAGGTGATCGGGCAGCAACAGCTGCTCGGGCCTGGCATGCCGCTGCGCATCGCCTTCGAGTCGGGCCAGCCGCATTCCTGCATCCTTTGGGGCCCACCGGGCACCGGCAAGACCACCATTGCCCGTCTGATGGCCGACTCCTTCGACGCGCAGTTCATCGCCATCAGCGCCGTGCTGGGCGGGGTGAAGGACATTCGCGAGGCGGTCGAGCTCGCCCAGCTGGCGCGCGACGGCCTCACGCAGCAGCGCACGATCGTCTTCGTCGACGAAGTGCACCGCTTCAACAAGAGCCAGCAGGACGCTTTCCTGCCGCATGTGGAAAGCGGGCTCTTCACCTTCATCGGCGCCACCACAGAGAACCCTTCCTTCGAGGTGAATTCCGCGCTCTTGTCGCGGGCCGCGGTCTATGTGCTGCAGCCCCTGAGTGAAGAGGACCTGCGCCAGATCGTCGCCAAGGCCCAGGCGATCGACGCCGTGCCCGCCGTCGAGGCCGCCGCCATCGAGCGGCTGGTGGCCTATGCCGACGGCGACGCACGGCGCCTGCTCAACACGCTGGAAACCCTGGCGGTGGCAGCCCGGGCCGAGAAGCTGAACGACATCGGCGATGCCTGGCTCTTGCGCGTGCTGGGCGAGCGCATGCGCCGCTACGACAAGGGCGGCGAGCAGTTCTACGACACCATCTCCGCCCTGCACAAATCGGTGCGCGGCAGCGATCCGGATGCGGCGCTGTACTGGTTCGTGCGCATGCTCGACGGCGGCGCCGACCCGCGCTACATGGCGCGCCGCCTGGTGCGCATGGCCAGCGAGGACATCGGCCTGGCCGACCCGCGCGCCCTGCGCCTGGCGCTGGATGCGGCCGAGGTCTACGAGCGGCTGGGCTCGCCCGAAGGCGAGTTGGCGCTGGCCGAATGCGTCGTCTACCTGGCCATCGCGCCCAAGTCGAACGCGGTCTACAAGGCCTACAACGAAGCGCGCGCCTTCGTGCAAAAGGACGGCACCCGCCCGGTCCCCATGCACCTGCGCAATGCACCGACCAAGCTCATGAAGGAGCTGGACTACGGCAAGGGCTACCGCTACGCGCACGACGAAGAGGGTGCTTTCGCCGCCGGCGAGCGCTACCTGCCCGAGGGCATGGAGCGGACGGATTTCTACCGTCCGGTGGAGCGTGGCCTGGAAATCCGCATCGCCGAAAAGCTGCGCGAACTGCGTCGCCGCAACGAAGAAGCCGGCTAGTTCCCCTGGCTCCAGCCCGCCGCACCAGCGGGAAAACCCCGTCCCGTCCTGCCCCAAAACGGGGATGACGCTTGATTACAATCCCGGCCACCAACCCGCCGCCAATCCACGCTGGCGGGTTTTTTGCTAATTAAGAAGCCTCAGCGCCGACCCGGCGCGTCGGGTAAGTAGAAGCAGCTCCAAAGGCTGCAACGGAAAAGGGATCTCTTATGGAAATCTTGCTGCAACAGATCATCAACGGTCTGGTTCTCGGCAGCATGTACGCCTTGATAGCCCTGGGCTATACGATGGTGTACGGCATTATCAATCTCATCAACTTTGCTCACGGCGAAGTCCTCATGGTCGGTGCGCTGACCAGTTGGACGGTCATCGGCATGATGCGCGAGGGCATGCCCACCGCGCCGGGCTGGATCATCCTGATCCTGGCGCTGATCATTGCCTGCATCGTCGCCGCGGCGCTGAACTTCGTGATTGAAAAGGTGGCTTACCGGCCGCTGCGCAACAGCCCCAAGCTGGCGCCGCTGATCACTGCCATCGGCATGTCGATCTTTTTGCAGACGGTTGCCATGATCATCTGGCGGCCCACCAACAAGGCCTATCCGACCCTGCTGCCCAGCGAGTCGGTCCATATCGCCGGCGCATCCATCTCGCCGACGCAGATCATGATCCTGGGCCTGACCGCGGTGTCGCTGGCCATCCTCATGTGGATCGTCAACTTCACCAAGCTCGGCCGCGCCATGCGCGCCACCGCCGAGAACCCGCGCGTCGCGGCGCTGATGGGCATCCGGCCCGATATGGTGATCTCGGCCACCTTCATCATCGGCGCCATCCTGGCGGCCATTGCCGGTGTGATGTACGCCTCCAACTACGGCATCGCTCAGCATGCGATGGGCTTCATTCCCGGCCTGAAGGCCTTCACCGCCGCGGTGTTCGGCGGCATCGGCAACCTGGCTGGCGCGGTGGTCGGCGGCATCCTGCTCGGCGTGATCGAGGCAGTGGGCGCTGGCTATCTGGGCGCGTTGACAGGTGGGGTGCTGGGCAGCCAGCACAGCGACATCTTCGCCTTCATCATCCTGATCCTGACGCTCACCGTGCGCCCCTCGGGCCTGCTGGGCGAACGCGTGGCCGACCGCGCCTAAGGGAGTTGCACACATGAACAACTCCACCAAGAAGATCGTCGTCTTCCTCGTCTCGGCCGTGGTGCTGCTGGCACTGCCGCTGGTGCTGCAGACCCAGGGCAATGCCTGGGTGCGCATCGTCGACATCGCGCTGCTCTACGTCCTGCTGGCCCTGGGCCTCAACATCGTGGTCGGCTACGCTGGTCTGCTCGATCTGGGCTATGTGGCCTTCTTTGCCATCGGTGCCTACCTGTTCGCCTTGCTGGACTCACCGCACTTGACCGACACCTTCCCGGCGATCAAGGCCATGTTCCCGGGTGGCCTGCATGTGTCGATGTTCCTCGTGATCCCGCTGGCCTTCGTGGTGGCCGCCATCTTCGGCGTGATCCTCGGCGCGCCGACGCTCAAGCTGCGCGGCGACTACCTGGCCATCGTGACCCTGGGCTTCGGTGAAATCATTCGCGTGTTCCTCAACACGCTGGACCACCCGGTCAACATCACCAATGGCCCGAAGGGCATCCTGGCGATCGATTCGGTGAAGTTCTTCGGCATCGACCTGGGCCGCACGCTCAAGCTGGACGGCTTCTCGATCTCATCCGTCTCGCTCTACTACTACCTGTTCCTGGCGCTGGTCATCATCACGGTGATCGTGTCGCACCGCCTGCAGCTGTCGCGCGTGGGACGTGCCTGGATGGCGATCCGCGAAGACGAAATCGCCGCCAAGGCGATGGGCATCAACACCCGCAACCTGAAGCTGCTGGCCTTCGGCATGGGCGCCAGCTTCGGCGGCGTGGCCGGCGCGCTGTTCGCGTCCTTCCAGAGCTTCGTTTCGCCCGAGTCCTTCGCCCTGATGGAGTCGGTGATGATCGTCGCGATGGTGGTGCTCGGCGGCCTGGGCCACCTGCCCGGCGTGATCCTGGGTGCGGTGCTGCTCGCGGCGCTGCCCGAGGTGCTGCGCTATGTGGCTGGTCCGCTGCAGGAGATGACCGGCGGTCGCCTGGACGCCTCGATCCTGCGCCAGCTTTTCATTGCCCTGGCCATGATCATCATCATGCTGGTGCGTCCGCGCGGCCTGTGGCCATCGCCGGAGCACGGCAAGTCGCTGGCGCGCAGGAACGGCGCGCCGATCAAGGACGGGTCCATCCAGGCGCATACGCCGGGCGTGGAGACCCCTGCAGATGAAGTTCCGGGCGAAGCCTCGCGTCCGATGTCGATCAATCCGTGAGCGAGGACGCGAGCCATGACTGAAAAAATCCTCGAGGTGCACGGCATCTCCAAGCGCTTTGGCGGCCTGCAGGCCCTGTCCGACGTCGGCATCACCATCACCCGCGGCCAGGTCTACGGGCTGATCGGCCCCAATGGCGCCGGCAAGACCACCTTCTTCAACGTGATCACCGGGCTGTACACGCCCGACAGCGGCACCTTCCAGCTGGCCGGCAAGCCCTACCAGCCCACGGCGGTGCACGAAGTGGCGAAGGCCGGCATCGCGCGCACCTTCCAGAACATCCGCCTCTTTGCCGACATGACGGCCATCGAGAACGTGATGGTGGGTCGTCACATCCGCACGCATTCGGGCGTGATCGGCGCCATCCTGCGCACCAAGGGCTTCAAGGCCGAAGAGCACGCGATCGCCGAGCGCGCGCACCAACTGCTCGACTACGTGGGCATCGGCAAGTACGCCGACTTCAAGGCGCGCACCTTGAGCTACGGCGACCAGCGCCGCCTGGAGATCGCCCGCGCACTGGCCACCGACCCGCAGCTCATCGCGCTGGACGAACCCGCGGCCGGCATGAACGCCACCGAGAAGATCCAGCTGCGCGAGCTGATCGACCGCATCCGCAAGGACAACCGCACCATCCTGCTCATCGAGCACGACGTGAAGCTGGTGATGGGCCTGTGCGACCGCGTTACCGTGCTCGACTACGGCAAGCAGATCGCCGAGGGAACTCCCCACGACGTGCAGAAGAACGAAAAAGTGATCGAGGCCTACCTCGGCACCGGAGGACATTGAGATGAGCAAGACCCTGCTGAAAGTCAGCGGCCTGAAGGTCGCTTACGGCGGCATCCAGGCCGTGAAGGGCGTCGATTTCGAAGTGCGCGAGGGCGAACTGGTGTCGCTGATCGGCTCCAACGGCGCCGGCAAGACCACCACCATGAAGGCCATCACCGGCACCCAGCCGGCGCTGGCGGGCGACATCGAGTTCCTCGGCAAGAACATCAAGGGCCGCGGCGCCTGGGACCTGGTGGCAGAGGGCCTGGTGATGGTGCCCGAAGGCCGCGGCGTCTTCACCCGGATGACGATCACCGAGAACCTGCAGATCGGCGCCTTCATCCGCAAGGACAAGGCCGCGATCGCGCAGGACATGGAGCGCGTGTTCGCCGCCTTCCCGCGACTGAAGGAGCGCGCCACGCAACTGGCCGGCACCATGTCGGGCGGCGAAC
>DATILH010000044.1:0-81417 GCA_035476655.1 Variovorax sp. | reverse complement strand
GCGCGCAGCTCCTCGATGTCCTGCCAGCGCTTGGTGTGACGCGAGCCTTCCACATTGGAGTGCGCCAACTCGTCGACCAGGATCACCGCCGGCTTGCGCGCCAGCGCCGCGTCCAGGTCGAACTCGTGCAGCACGCGGCCGCGGTAGGGCATGGCGCGCCGCGGCAGCTGTTCCAACCCGGCCAGGAGGGCCGCGGTGTCGGCGCGGCCGTGCGTCTCGACCACGCCGATCACGATGTCGCGGCCGGCCTGGTGCTCGCGCTGCGCCGCGCTCAGCATGGCCCAGGTCTTGCCGACGCCGGCGTTGGCGCCGAAGTAGATGCGCAGCTTGCCGCGCAGCGCCCGCTCCTCGTCCGCACGCATCTGCGCGAGCAGGTCGTCGGGGTCCGGGCGGGCGAGTTCGGGCATGGGCTGCGCCCGAGACTAATGCATCGCGACGTTGTTCAGCGCCAGGTTGAGCTCCAGCACGTTGACCCGGGCTTCACCCAGGAAACCCAGCCACTGCCCTTCGGTGTTGCGCTCGACCAGCGCCTCCAGCGCGTCGGGCGCCATGCCGCGGGCCTTGGCAATGCGCGCGATCTGGTAGCGCGCCGCCGCCGGCGTGATGTGCGGATCGAGCCCGCTGGCCGAGGCCGTGACCAGGTCGATCGGCACCTCGGCGCGCTGTAGGGGATCGGCCTCGCGCAACACCTTGATGCGCTCCTTCACGGCATCGTGCAGGGCCGGGTTCAGCGGGCCCTGGTTCGAACCACCGGAGGCCAGCGCGTTGTAGGGCGTTTCGGCGGTGGCCGAGGGGCGGCCCCAGAAGTTCTTGGGGTCGGCAAAGGCCTGGCCGATCAGTTCGGCGCCGACCGGCTTGCCGTCGGCGCCCTGGATCAGGCTGCCGTTGGCCTGTTGCGGAAAGACGGCTTGCGCAACGCCGGTGACGGCCAGCGGATAGACCAGGCCCGTGATGACGGTCAGCACCGCGAACAGCACCAGCGCGGGACGAAGAAGTTTTTTCACTTTGAATGTTCCTCAGACAAGACCGACGGCCGCGAGCAGCAGGTCGATCAGCTTGATGCCGATGAAAGGCACGACGAGGCCGCCCAGGCCGTAGATCGCCAGGTTGCGGCGCAGGAGCGCGGCGGCGCCCACCGGCCGGAACTGCACGCCCTTGAGCGCCAGCGGGATCAGCGCAATGATGATCAGCGCGTTGAAGATCACCGCCGACAGGATGGCCGACGAGGGGCTGGCCAGCTGCATCACGTTGAGCGCCGACAACTGCGGATAGGTCGACACGAAGATCGCCGGGATGATGGCGAAGTACTTCGCCACGTCGTTGGCGATCGAGAAGGTGGTGAGCGAGCCGCGCGTCATCAAGAGCGCCTTGCCGGTTTCCACCACTTCCAGGAGCTTGGTCGGGTTGGAGTCCAGGTCGACCATGTTGCCGGCCTCCTTGGCCGCCTGCGTGCCGCTGCCCATGGCCACGGCCACGTCGGCCTGGGCCAGCGCGGGAGCGTCGTTGGTGCCGTCGCCGGTCATGGCGACCAGGCGGCCATCGGCCTGGTACTTGCGGATCAGCGCGAGCTTGTCTTCGGGCGTGGCCTCGGCCAGGAAGTCGTCGACGCCGGCCTCGGCCGCGATGGCCGCGGCGGTGAGCTGGTTGTCGCCGGTGATCATCACCGTCTTGATGCCCATGCGGCGCAGGTGCGCGAAGCGCTCGCTGATGCCGCCCTTGACGATGTCCTTGAGTTCCACGATACCCATCACGCGCGCACCCTGGGACACCGCCAGCGGCGTGCTGCCGCGGCGGGCGATGTCCTCGGCGGCGCGCAGCACCTCGGCCGGCATCACGCCGCGCAGCTGTTCCACATGCTTTCGCACCGCGTCCACCGCACCCTTGCGCAGCACGACCGGGCCGGCTTCCTGGGTGTCCGGGCCGGCCGGCAGGTCGACACCGCTCATGCGCGTCTGCGCGGTGAAGGGATGGAAGTACGAATCCGCCACCGGGCTCACGTCGGCGCCGCCCAGGCGGGCCAGTTCGACGATGCTGCGGCCTTCCGGCGTTTCATCCGGCAGCGACGCCAGCAGCGCCGCGCGCACCAGGCGGTCACGCGAGACACCGGGCGCCGGGAACCAGGCGCTGGCCTGGCGGTTGCCGTGCGTGATGGTGCCGGTCTTGTCGAGCAGCAGCACGTCGATGTCGCCGGCGGCCTCGACGGCGCGGCCGGACGTGGCGATCACGTTGGCGTGCATCATGCGGCTCATGCCGGCCACGCCGACGGCCGACAGCAGGCCGCCGATGGTGGTCGGGATCAGGCACACCAGCAGCGCCACCAGCGCGGTGAGCGACACCACGGTGCCGACGCCGGCCGCCTGGACCGCGAAGATCGAGAAGGGCAGCAAGCTCACCGTGACGATCAGGAACACGATGGTGAGGGCCACCAGGAGGATGGTCAGCGCGATCTCGTTGGGCGTCTTCTGGCGCTTGGCGCTTTCCACCATGCCGATCATGCGATCGAGGAAAGACTCGCCCGGGTTCACGGCGATGCGCACCACCAGCCAGTCGGACAGCACGCGGGTGCCGCCGGTCACGGCCGAGAAGTCGCCGCCGGACTCGCGCACCACGGGGGCCGATTCGCCGGTGATGGCGCTCTCGTCGACCGAGGCCACGCCTTCGATCACCTCGCCGTCGAGCGGGACGAAGTCGCCCGCCTCGACCAGCACAACGTCGCCCTGCCGCAGTTCCAGCGCGCGGTGCGGAGTGAAGGCCACACCATGGCGCGGCTCAGCCAGCTTCTTGGCCCAGGTGTCCTTGCGCATGCCGCGCAGCGAAGCGGCTTGCGCCTTGCTGCGGCCTTCGGCCAGCGCCTCGGCGAAATTGGCAAAGAGCACGGTGAACCACAGCCAGAGCGCCACGGCGCCGACGAAGGCGCTGGGCATCGCAGTGTCGCCGGGGTAGCGCAGCGAATGCGCCCACAGCACGGTCGTCATGATCGAGCCGATGTAGACCACGAACATCACCGGGTTGCGCCACTGGACATTCGGGCTCAGCTTGGCAACGCAGGCCCAGAGGGCCGGCTTGACGAGCGCCGGGTCGAGCAGGGAAAGAGATTTCTTGGGGTGCTTGCTCATGGACTTACTTCCAAAGCATCAGGTGTTCGACGACGGGGCCCAGGGCCAGCGCCGGAACGTAGTTCAGGAGGCCCACCAGCAGCACGGTGCCGATGAGCAGGGTCACGAACAGCGGGCCGTGCGTGGGCATGGTGCCGCCGGTGACCGGCAGGCGCTTCTTCGCGGCCAGCGCGCCGGCGATGGCCAGCACCGGCAGGATCACGCCGAAGCGGCCGAACCACATCGCCACCGCCAGCAGCGAGTTGTAGAAGGGCGTGTTGGCCGACAGGCCGGCGAAGGCGCTGCCGTTGTTGTTGCCGGCCGAGCTCAGCGCATACAGGATCTCTGAGAAACCGTGCGCACCGGGGTTGGCGATGCCGGCCTTGCCGGGGTCGGCGACCACGGCAATCGCGGTGCCGACCAGCACCAGGATCGGCGTGACCAGGATGGCGATCGACATGAGCTTCATCTCATGCGTCTCGATCTTCTTGCCCAGGTACTCGGGCGTGCGGCCGATCATGAGGCCGGAGATGAAGACCGCCAGGATGGCGAAGATCAGCATGCCGTACAGGCCCGCGCCGACGCCGCCGAACACCACTTCACCCAGTTGCATCAGCACCAGCGGCATCATGCCGCCCAGGGGCGTGAAGGAGTCGTGCATCGCATTCACCGCGCCGCAGGAAGCGGCGGTGGTGATGGCGGCAAAGAGGGCCGAGGCATCGATGCCGAAGCGCACTTCCTTGCCTTCCATGTTGCCGCCCGCCTGCAAGGCATTGACCGTCTGGTCGGCACCGAGCGAAGCGAGCACCGGGTTGCCGGCATGCTCGGCCGGGATGACCGCGATCACCGCCAGCACGAACATCACCGTCATCGCGGCCAGCACCGCCCAGCCCTGACGCAGGTCACCCACGACACGGCCGAAGGCGAAGCACAGCGCGGCCGGGATCACGAAGATCGCCAGCATCTGCACGAAATTGCTGATGGCCGTCGGGTTCTCGAAAGGGTGGGCCGAGTTGGCGTTGAAGAAGCCACCACCGTTGGTGCCCAGCATCTTGATCGCCTCCTGCGAGGCCACCGGGCCCATGGCGATCGACTGCTTGCCGGCCTCCAGCGTGGAGAGGTCGAGATTCGCCGCGAAGTTCTGGATCACGCCCTGGCTCACGAAGAAGATCGCGACGAGGAAGGACAGCGGCAGCAGCAGCCAGACGGTGATGCGGGTGATGTCGACCCAGAAGTTGCCGATCTGGCCGCGCGTGGGGCCTTCGGTGCCGCGCGCCGCAAAGCCGCGAGCCAGCGCGAAGGCCACGGCGATGCCGGTGGCGGCGGACAGGAAGTTCTGCACCGCCATCCCCAGCATCTGCGTGAGGTGGCTCATGGTCGCCTCACCGACGTAGCCTTGCCAGTTGGTGTTGGTGACGAAGCTGACGGCCGTATTGAAGGCCGAGTCGGGCGAGACCGCCCCGAGCCCGCCGGCATTGAAGGGCAGGCCACCTTGCAGGCGTTGCAGCCCATAGATGAAGAAGACGCCCACCGCGTTGAAGGCAATCAGGGCCAGCGCGTAGCTGCGCCAGCCCATCGCTTCACCGGGCGCGACGCCGGCCAGCTTGAAGAGCGGCGCTTCCACGCGCTGCATCCAGCGCGCCACGCGCCCTTCGCACAAGACGGCAAGCGCCTTGCCCAGCGGCCAGGCCAGAAGGCCAAGCACCACCAGGTAGGCGGCCAGAAGAATCCAGGCGGAGGTGGTCATTTCAGAACTCCTCCGCGCAGATCAGGGCGAGCACGAGGTACGCGAGCAGCAGGACGGCAATCAGGCCGCCCAGGCCATACAAGACTTCAAGGCCGATCACGAACGTTCTCCCTTCGGACGCACGAGCCGGACCAGCCCGTCGACGCCCACGATCAATGCCACCCAGAACAGGGCCAGGACGGCAATCCACACGATGTCCATTCAATTGCTCCTCAAAGCGAAATCCAGCGCTGCAGTGTTCGCCTTCGTGCGTAAAAACAGGGCAGATACCCAGGGCGCCGGCATAAAGAAAGCGTAAAAATCAAAGGCTTCGAGGAGATCCCCGGATGACAAGAAGATGGCTGCGCGCTCTGCTGCTCGGCACAGTGCTGCTGGCACTGCTGCTGGCCGGCGGTGTGTGGCTGCTGCTGCAAAGCATCGACCGCGGCGCCGTCATGGCGCGCGCGGTGCAGGAGGTCAAGAGCGCCACCGGCCGCGACTTCGCCATCGATGGCGCGGTGCGCCTGAAGCTGTTTCCGCGCCTGGCCCTGGTGGCCGAAGGTGTGCGCCTGGGCAATGCGCCCTGGGGCTCGCGGCCGGACATGGCGCGCATCCGGCAGCTGCGCTTCGAGCTGGCGCTGGCGCCGCTTCTGGAACGGCGGGTGGAAATCGGCCGCGTCGAGCTGAGCGGCGCCGATCTGCTGCTGGAGACCAACGAAGAAGGCAAGGGCAACTGGGCCTTCCAGCGCGTGGGCGGCGACGACGCGATCAGCGCGCCGCACCTGGCCAGCCCGGTGCGCGTCACGCTGGCCGAACTGGCCGCGCACGACAGCCAGCTCCACTGGCACAGCGGCCGCAGTGGCCGCAGCGAAACCTTCGGGATCGAGTCTCTTCGCCTGGCCAAGCATCCGGACCCGGCGCGCTCGCCCGATTTCTGGCAACTCGAACTCGACACTACCTGGCGTGAGCAAAAGCTCCATGCCGAAGGCGGCGTCGGCGTGCAGCGCGACGAGCGCAGCGGCAGCCGCTCCATCCCGCTGGACCTGGAGCTGCGCATGGAAGGCGCCAGCGCCAGCCTCGATGGCGAACTGGGGCTGGGCGAGGCGGCCGGCCAGGTGCGCTTGCGCGTGGAGGCCGACGTGCAGCACGCCAGGTCACTGGGCCCGATGCTCGGCGTGGCCTGGCCGCTGCCGCTGCCGGCCAGGCTGCGCGGCGACCTGAACTGGCGCGCCCGCTTGCTGGTGGTCGACGACTTCAAGCTGGAAAGCCACGACCAGATCATTGCCGGACGCATCGCCTGGGACCGCGGCGCCACGCCGCCGGCCCTGCAACTGGCGCTGCACGCCGAGGGCCTGGACCTGGCCAGGCTCTACCCGTCGCAGCGCAACGCCATTCCGGCGGCGAAGGGCGAGCGCGTGTTCTCCGAGGCGCCCTTCCCCGAATTCAAGCTGCCCAAGCTGGCGATCCAGGCCGAACTGCGCGCCGAGCGCCTGGTGCTTCCCAATGGGCTGGAGCTGACCACGGTGCAGGCGAACGGCAGCAGCCGTGCCGATCGCATCGAGGTCTCGCAACTGGCCTTCCGCCTCGCGCGCGGCAGCTTCAGCGTATCCGGAAGCTGGCAGCCACCGCGCGTCAATGTCAATCTCAAGGCGCGCGGCGTGGCCATGGATGCGCTGCTGGCGCTGATGCGGCGCGAAGTCGTCATCTCCGGCGGACGTACCGATCTTGACGCGCGGCTCAGTGCCACCGGCCATTCACCGCACCGGCTGGCGGCCTCGCTGAATGGCGAAATACGGATGCGCATGGGCGAAGCCTCTTCGGCCGGCCCCCGCGCCAGCGGCCCCGGCGACCTGGTGGAGGCGCTGCTGCATGCCCTGACGCCGCTGCGCCGCCCTGACGACAACATCCGGGTGCTGTGCGCCGCCGCCCGCCTGCCGGTGCGCGATGGCCGCATCGTGATCGACCGCTCGATCGCGGTGGAGGGCGAGCGGGTCGACATGGTGATGTCTGGCCTTGTCGACCTGGACAGCGAACGCATCGAACTGGGCATGCGGCCCACGGTGAAGAAAGGCACCGGCCTCGACCCGACTGCCTTTGCCGGCGTGGTGAAGATCGCCGGCCCGCTGTCGGCGCCGAAGACGGATGTCAGCCTGGCCGGCACGGCGCGCGAGGCGGTGAACATCGGCGCCGCGGTGGCCACCGGCGGCGCCACCTTGGTCGGCGAGCGGTTGCTGGGCAAGGTGATCGACGCGCATCCCTGCGAGTCGGCCTACGGCGGCAGCGCCAAGACCTCCAGTGCGGGCGCGAGCGCGGACAAGAAGAAGGGCGTGATGGCGCCGTTCAAGAGCCTGTTCGAACGCTGAAACGTCTTTACAATTCGGCCGCCGCCCCAGGGCGGCCGTCTATCGTGGTGCTGTTTGCGCGAGACCGCTTCGCCGGTCCTTCCGATCGCAGGCGCCGCGAGCCCCACCCAGATATCACTTCAAGGCAGGGCATGCCGCCGGTCCGCGCGCTTCCTTTTTGGTCGCGCGGCCGACGCCGGCATGCACGGCCGCGTCGGTGTGCGCGCTCGTTTTTCCACACGCAACCACACCGAAACGCATCACATGAAGCCATCCCCGCGCGCGGCGCGCCCCTGCTTGCATCGCTCCCTCCTGGCCGGCGCTGTGCTGGCGTCCCTGCCCTGCGCCGCCCTGGCGCAAGCGAGCGGCGCCAGCCTGCCCACGGTGACCGTGAGCGCCGACGAGGACAAGGGCTACGCCCCCGCCAGCACCAGCACCGCCACCAAGGGCAGCGCACCCCTGCGCGATGTGCCGCAGAGCGTGAACGTGGTGCCCGCGCAATTGATCCACGACCAGAACGCCACCTCGATGGAAGCGGCGCTGCGCAACGTGCCGGGCGTGAGCATGAACCACGGCGACGGCCAGCGCGACCAGGTGCTGATCCGCGGCTTCAGCGCGATCTCGGACTGGTTCGTGGACGGCGTGCGCGACGACGCGCTGTACTACCGCGACTTGTCGGACACCGAGCGGATCGAAGTCCTCAAGGGCCCGGCCGCGGTGCTCTACGGCCGCGGCTCCTCGGGCGGCATCATCAACCGCGTGACCAAGAAGCCGATCCTCGGCAGCATTTTCAGCGGCGAGGTCTCGCTCGGCGTGGGCAGCAACGGCTACAAGCGCGCCACCGCCGACCTCAACACGCCCATCGGCGAGGCGATGGCCTTTCGTCTGAACGTGGCGGGCGAGGATTCCGACAGCTACCGCGATCAGCAGTTCACCCAGCGCTACAACATCGCGCCCTCGCTGGCGATCAAGTTCTCGCCGCAGACGGATCTGCTGCTGCAGTACACCAACCTGCGCGACGAGCGCCTGACCGACTTCGGCGTGCCGGCCCTCAACGGCCTGCCGGTGAACGTACCCCGGAGCACCTACTACGGCTCTGCCCATGCCAAGCGCGACGACACCGTGACCAGCGAGGTGCAGAGCTTCACCGCCACCGTGAACCACCGCTTTGGCGACACGCTCAACCTGCGCAACACCACGCGCTGGTCCGACTACCAGCTGGACCGCAACAACACCCTGCCCAGCGGGACCACCGACCCGGTGGCGCTGACGGTGGGCCGCACGCGCGGCTTCGTCGAACGGGACGAGAGCGGCTGGTTCAACCAGACCGACCTCACCTGGCGCAACGAACTCGGCGGCTTCCAGCAGGAATGGCTGACCGGCGTCGAGCTGGGGGTGCAGAAAAAGCGCGCCTACACCGTGTCCTCGGCCGTCGGCTACCAGCGCGTGAACATCTTCAACCCGGTGGTCGATCCGCTGCCGATACCGGCATCCGCCTTCACCGCCGATAGCGCGATTCCCAGCAACAGCGAATTTCAGACAGCTGCCCTGTACTTCCAGGACCAGATCACCCTGGCGCCGCAGTGGAAGGCGCTGGTGGGCCTGCGCTACGACGACTACCGGCAGGAAACCAGCTTCGAGCGCAAGCTCGACACGCTAGAACGCACCGATCGCAAGTTCAGCCCGCGCGCCGGCCTGGTGTGGCAGCCGACGCAGGCGCAGTCCTACTACATCTCGCATAGCCGCTCCTTCCAGCCTTCGGCCGAGAACTTCGCCCTTTCCACCAGCACGGTGGACGCCGAGTCCGAGATCACGGTGAACCAGGAAATCGGCGCCAAGTTCGACCTGCTGGATGGCCAGCTCAACTTCACCACCGCGCTGTTCAACCTGGAACGCTCGGGCATGAAGAACACCGACCCGAACAACCCGCGCCGCCAGATCAACGTGGGCACGCAACGCACCAATGGCCTGGAACTGGCGCTCAACGGACGCCTGCCGGGTCACTGGGACATCAGCGCCGGCTACGCCTTCCTCGACGCGAAGATGACCAAGTCGCTCGCCACGGTGAGTCAGCAGCAGTTGCCCATCGGCGCACCGATCCCGGTGCAGGGCCAGACCGCGGCGCTCACGCCGCGCAACTCGGCCTTCGTCTGGGTCATGAAGGAGCTGGGCCAGGGCTTCAGCCTGGGCGGCGGCCTGAACTATGTGGGCGAGCGCTACGCCTCGCTGACCAATCGCGTGACGCTGCCTTCCTACCTCACGGCGGACCTGGCCGGCATCTACAGGGCCGATTGCTACGAAGTTGCGCTGAACCTGAAGAACATCACCGACAAGAACTACTACATCTCGGCCCACGGCTCGGTGGACAACCTGATCCTGCCCGGCCCCGGACGCGAGGTGCAGCTGACCCTGCGCGCCAGGTTCTGATGCTGCAAGGTGATGGCGTGGGCGCGCTATCCTGCGGGTTTGCGCAATTTTTCGGATAGACCCGCAAGACCCATGTCCCAGCCACCCATCGCCGCCACGCCAGAAAACCCGCCCATCGAGGGCTGCGACGTCCTCGTCATCGGCGGCGGCCCGGCCGGCTCCACCATCGCCGCCCTGCTGGCCCAGCAGGGGCGTGACGTGGTGCTGGTCGAAAAGGAACACCACCCGCGTTTTCACATCGGCGAATCGCTGCTGCCGGCCAACGTGCAGCTGTTCGAGCGCCTGGGCTTGCGCGAGGAGGTCGACAAGATCGGCATGAAGAAGTGGGGCATCGAGTTCGTCTCGATCGAGCACGACTACCGCAGCTATGTCGAGTTTGCCGACGCCTGGGACAAGACCATGCCCTCGGCCTGGCAGGTGCGCCGCTCCGACCTGGACGAGCTGCTGTTTCGCAATGCCGCGGCGCGCGGCGCCCGCACGCTCGAAGGCTGCAAGGTGCGCGACGTGCAGTTCGACGAGGACGGCGCCACCGCGCAAGCCGTGCTGGATGACGGCAGCAAGCGCAGCTGGCACGCCCGCTTCGTGGTCGACGCCAGCGGCCGCGACACCCTGCTGGCCAACAAGTTCCGCAGCAAGGAAAAGAACCCCGACCACAACAGCACCGCCCTCTTCGGCCACTTTCGCAACGTGCGCCGGCTGGAAGGCAAGCGCGAGGGCAACATCAGCATCTGCTGGTTCCCGCACGGCTGGTTCTGGTTCATTCCGCTGGCCGACGGCACCACCAGCGTGGGCGCGGTGTGCTGGCCCTACTACCTGAAGTCGCGCGGCAGCAAGCCGCTGAAGGACTTCTTCTTCGACACCATCGCGCTGTGCCCCGAGCTGGCCGACCGCCTGAAGCAGGGCGAACTGGTCGACGACGCGGTGCATGCGACCGGCAACTTCTCCTACAACGGCACGCACGCCACCGGCGAGCGCTACCTGATGCTGGGCGACGCCTTCGCATTCATCGACCCGATGTTCTCCTCGGGCGTGTACCTGGCCATGCACAGCGCCTTCGACGGCGCCGACCTGGTGGCCACCGCGCTGGACCAGCCGGCGGCCTACGCGCAGGCGCGCCGCGGCTTCGAGGCCGTGATGCGCAAGGGCCCGCGCGAGTATTCCTGGTTCATCTATCGTGCCACCAACCCGACCATCCGCGACATGTTCATGCACCCGCGCAACCCGATGCGGGTGAAGGAGGCGCTGATGTCACTCCTGGCCGGCGACATCTACGGCAGCACGCCCATGTGGTGGGGGCTGCGGCGCTTCAAGGCGCTGTACTACGTCATCTCGTGGTTCAACGCGCGCCGCACCTGGCGCGGCTGGCGCAAGCACCGCTTCAACATCCGGGACATGGGCAAGCTGCAAGGGGAGACGATCCAGACCGAGGGCTAGCGTCACGCATGGGCGCGCCGGTAGCGTTGCTAGCAGTGCTAGCAACGCCTACAATGATGTCCGAGGAGGAACCGCCATGGGCACCTTGACCATCCGCAACCTGGACGACTCGCTGAAAAGCCGCCTGCGCCTGCGCGCCGCAGTGCGCAACCGATCCATGGAAGAAGAGGCCCGCCAGATCCTGCGCACTGCGCTGCAGGAGCCTGCGAAGCCGACGCCAGACCTTGCTTCCCGCATCCGGGCCCGCTTTGCGCCGCTGGGCGACGTCCAGTTGTCCATCGACGCGCGCGACCCCGTGCGCCTGCCTCCCATCCTGGAAGAGCCGTCGGCCGTCCCGGCAAGGGCGACTCGCAAGGCCGGCACCGCCTCCTCCCGGAATCGGAGATGAGCACGCTGCTGGACACCAATGTGCTGTCCGAACTGTTGCGTTCGACGCCCGACGCCACCGTGCTCGCCTGGTTTGCGGCGCAACCGGTCGACACGCTGTTCGTCAGCGCCGTGACGCAGGCCGAGATGATGGTCGGCGCACGGCTGCTTCCAGCCGGCAAGCGCCGCACTGCGCTCGAAAGCGCAGTGCGCGCCATCTTTGAAGAGGATTTCGGTGACCGACTCCTGCCTTTCGACAGCGCGGCCGCGGCAGCCTATGTCGACATCGTGAGCCAGCGCCGGGCGGCGGGCCGGCCCATCGCGCAGTTCGATGCGCAGATCGCTTCGATCGCGAAGCAACATGGTCTGCGCCTGGCGACGCGTAACGTTGTCGATTTCGACGACTGTGGGGTGTGATCGTCAATCCTTGGGCGCGGGCATCCTGAGCGGCGGGCGACATCTTGTTACAGTCGGCCCCGTCGCCAACTACCACAAGGACGTACCGCATGCAGACCGCGCGAATTCAACGACCGACCGGCGCTTTCATCGGCGCATCCTGGGCCGCTCTGTTCGTCGGCTCCATCACCTTCCTGGTCGGCCTGTGGAATGCACAGATGCAGCTCAACGAGAAGGGCTACTACTTCACCGTGCTGATGTATGGTCTCTTCGCGGCGGTCTCGCTGCAGAAGTCGGTGCGCGACCGGCTCGAGGGCATCCAGGTCACCGGCATCTACTTCGGCCTGTGCTGGCTGTCGCTGGCCCTGTCGATCCTGCTCCTGGCCATCGGCCTTTGGAATGCCACGCTCAGCGGCAGCGAGAAGGGCTTCTACGCCATGGCCTTCCTGCTGAGCCTGTTCGCCGCAGTGGCCGTGCAAAAGAACGTGCGCGACATTGCGCTGATTGCGTCAGCGGCCCCGGACTCGCAAGACGGCGAGGACTGAGCCCGATGGCGCGCCAGTAGCGCGCCCGCCCAATCAGGCGCAGCATTGGGGCGATGTCGGCAACGAACCCAGCCTCCTGCTCCGGTTGCGGTGGCACCCTGCTGCCCGGTGCCGCCTTTTGCCAGCGTTGCGGGCGCCGTGTCGGCGCTTCCTGCCGCGGCTGCGGCCTGGCGCTGGAGGCGGACTTCGCCTTCTGCCCGCGTTGCGGCACGCCGCAGGAAGCGAGCAAGCCGCCGCCGGTCAGTGCCGCCAATGACGGCGACGGCCAGGACGGCGCCGACCGGCGACAGGTCACGGTGCTTTTTGCCGACCTCACCGGCTTCACCTCGCTGGCCGAAGGGCTGGACCCGGAAACCCTGCGCGCTTTCCAGAACGCCCTGTTCGAGGTCATGGCCCAGGCCGTCGCCCATTTCGACGGCTTTGTCGAGAAGTTCGTCGGCGACGCGGTGCTGGCGGTGTTCGGCGCGCCGCGCGCGCACGAGGACGACCCGGTGCGCGCCATCGAGACCGCGCTAGCCATGCTGGCCGGTGTCGAGGAACTGAGCCGCCGCTGGGCGCCGCGCCTTTCGCGGCCGGTGACGCTGCACATCGGCGTGCACACCGGCGCGGTGGTGGCCGGCAGCCTGGGCAGCGGTGCCGGCGGCACCTACGCGGTGACCGGCGACACCGTCAACACCGCCTCGCGCCTGCTCAATGCGGCCGAGCCCGGCACGGTGCTGGTGTCGGCCGCCACCCGGGCACTGGCACGGCACCGCTTCGACTTCGCGCCGCCGGCCGAACTGGCCCTGCGCGGCAAGGCGCAGCCCTTGCAGGTTCATCGCGTGCTGGGCGTGCGCGACGATGCGGCCTCGCCGCGCGGACTGACCGAGCTCGGACTCGTCGCGCCGCTGGTCGGGCGCGAGGCCGCGCTCGAGCAACTACTTCAAGCCTTCGATGGCATGCAGGCCGGCCGCGCCCAACTGGTGCAGGTGATCGGCGAGGCCGGCGCCGGCAAGTCGCGCCTGCTGGCCGAGTTCTTTGCCCGGCTGGAGAAGGACAGCGCCGAAAGCCTGGCCGCGACCAGCGTGCGCCGCAGCACTTGCTCCTCGCTGGGCGAGCCGACCTACGGCACCTTCGGCGCGCTGTTTCGCGAGGCCTACCGGGTCGAGCAAAGCGACTCGCTGGCAGTGGCACAGCACAAGCTGCAGGAAGGCCTGGCCGCGCTCGGCGCCGGCGCCGACGAGGCCGATGCGGTGGCGCGGGTTCTGAATTACCTGCTGGGCCTGCAGGAGGGACGCCCGCAGGACATCGAGCCCGAGCAGTTGCAGCGCCAGATCGTCCTGGCGGCGCGCGCACTGCTGGAGCGGCGCCTGGCGCAGCAAGCGCTGATGATCGTGGTCGACGACGTGCATTGGGCCGACGCCGCCTCGATCGACCTGCTGGCCGAGGCGCTGGACCAGCTGGCCGATCGGCCTCTGATGCTGCTCCTGTCGCAGCGCCCCGACGCCCGCCCGGTGCAGGCGCCGCGGGCGGCGCAGACGCGCATCGAACTGGGCCCGCTGCCGGCGGCCGACACGCAAGCGCTGGTCGACCAGCTGCTCGGCGCGCCCGGCGATGCCGGCCTGGCCCCGGTGCGCGAACTGGTGACGCAGCGAGCCGGCGGCAACCCGCTCTTCGTCGAGGAAATCCTGCGCAGCCTGGCCGGCGCCGGCATGCTCCAGCGCCAGGGCGAGCGCTGGGTCTGCGGGCCGGACTGCGACGCGCCGGACGTGCCGGCCACGCTGTACGGCTTGCTGCTGTCACGCATCGATCGATTGGGTGTCCAGGAGCGCCGCACCTTGCAGGAAGCGGCCGTGCTGGGCACCGAGTTCGATGCAAGGCTGTTGCGGCGCATTGCCAGTGCGCCGGTGCCGGCGACCGATGCGGCGCTGGCCAGGTTGGCCGCGGCCGAACTGCTGCGCTGCGACGAGGCTCCAGCCAGCAGTCGCTGGCGCTTCACCCATGCCCTGCTGCACGAGGTGGCCTACCAGAACCTGCTGCTGGCGCGCCGCAGCGAGCTGCACGGCCGCGCCGGCCGCGCGCTGGAGGAAGGCGATGGCGGCCCGCGCCGCCTGGCAGAACTCGAGGCCTTGGGCCACCACTGGAGCCTGTCGCCCGACAAGGCGCGCGGCGCGAGCTACCTGCTGGCGGCCGGCGACTGGGCGCGCGCCGTCTATGCCAACCAGGACGCGATGCGCCACTACGAGCGGGCCTTGCGCACGCTGGACGAGGCGGCGGTCCAGGTCGACGAGGGCACGCAGACCATGCGGCTCGACGCGCGCGAGCGCCTGGCCGAGCTGCTGGGCCTGCAAGGCCGGCGCGAGGAAGCGCTGGCGCACTACGAAGCCGTGCAGCAGGCCATGCAGCCCGGCCAGGAGCCGGTGCGCGCGGCTCGCGTGCTGCGCAAGGTCGGTGGCCTGCACTGGGAAGCCGGCGAGCGCGAGCGCGCCAGCGCCTGCTTCAATGCCGGCCTCGCCTGCCTGGGTGAAAGCGGCGACGCCATCGAGCGCGCCCACCTGTTCCAGGAGCTGGGCCGCCTGGCCTTCCGCGCCGGCGACAACAACGCCGCGCTGGCCTGGGCGCAGCGCGCGCTGGACGAAGCGCCGGCCGACGATGCCGCGCATGCCGCCACCGTGGTGCGCGCCGAAGCCTGCAACACCCTGGGCGTGGCCCTGGCGCGCCTGGGCCGGCCGAGCGAGGCGGTGGCGCAGATCGAGCTCAGCGTGGCCCAGGCCGAGGCGCACGACTTGCTGCAGGCGGCCTGCCGCGGCTACACCAACCTGGGCGTGCTCTATGCCACGCTCGATCCGCCGCGCAGCATCGAGACCTGCCTGCGCGGCCTGGAAACCGCGCGCAAGGTCGGCGACCTGGCGTTCCAGTCGCGCCTGTACGCCAATCTTGCGGTGGCCTACTGCGCGCTCACCAACCGCTGCGAGGCCGAGGGCATCGAGGCGGCGCAGGCGGCCGTGCAGCTGGACCGGCGCCTGGGCCTGGTCGACCACCTGGCGGTGCCGCTGATCGTGCTGGGCCAGATCCACCAGTGCCACGGCGACCACGCACGCGCCTTCGCCGCCTACAGCGAAGCCCTGCAGCTGGCCGAGCAGGTAGGCGAGCCGCAACTGCTCTTTCCCTGCTACGATGGATTGGCGACCCTGTATCTGGACGCCGGTCGCCCCGCCCAGGCCGAAGCCTGGCTGGCCAAGGCGCAGGCGCTGTGCGAGCGCGCCGGCCTCGAGCCCGACGCATTGATGGTGCTTCCGTTCCTCTGCTGAAGGAGACTCGCCATGAGTTCCGTATTGATGGCGCCGCCGGTGCAGCCGGGCGAACCGGCTCCCGATTTCGCGCTGCCGGCGGTGGCCGGGCCCGAGACCGTTTCGTTGAATGACTACCGCGGCAAGAGTCCCCTCTTCCTGGCGCTGATGGTCGGCCTCTGGTGCCCCTTCTGCCGCCGCCAGCTGGTGCAGCTGGGCGCGCTGGAAGGCAAGCTCAAGGCGCTGGGGGTCGAGAGCCTGGCGGTGGTCGCCACGGACCCGGTGCATGCGCGGGTGTACTTCAAGTTCAGGCCGACGCATCTGCGCCTGGCTTCCGACCCGGCGCTCACCATTCACCGCGCCTTCCGCGTGCCCAAGCCGGAGCCCACGCCCGAGATGATCCAGGCCCTGGACGAAGTGCGCGTCAATCCCTTCGGCGACCTGCCCGAGCCGCTGCCGATCAACCAGGTCGCGGCCAGGATGCAGGAGCAGGACGGCTACATCAACAGCGAAGTCGACCAGGCCGACATCGAGCGCCAGTGGCCGCAGCTCAAGGCGCTGTACATGATCGACCGCGAGGGCATCGTGCGCTGGGTGGACATCGAGTGCCAGCACGAGGGGCTGGCCGGCGTCGGCAAGCTGCCTTCGGAGGACATGATCCTGGAGGCGGCGCGGGGGATGATGCACTAGAGGCCCGGATGCGCGAAGCCCAGTAGTCAGGGCGCTTGCGGTGAGGAGCAATGGCAACCACCAGCACCTCCTGCGCCGACGAACGGTAGACGACGCTGAACGGAAAGCCTTTCACCAGGAAGCTGCGCGGGCCTTGGCGAACACCTCTTCAGCGTCGACAGCGGGCACTTCGCCTCGATCGTATTCAGCAAGGCGGCGCTCGATCTCCTCGGCCCATGCAGCGTCCAGTTCGGCAACAGCGGGCTCCTTTACGAGTTCGGAGACTTGGTCAGGCATGTAAAACTCCCGGAGCGAGGATCAAGTTTAGTCCAGGCCCTGGCATCAGCGTTTCGATGCGCTGGGGCTTCTCTCTCGCAGGCAGCTCACAGGTGAAGCTGCAGCGATCGCCGCGAGCCGCCTCGGCAGCACATGCAGGCGCCACCGAGGCGACAGGCGTGGCAGCGTGGGCGGCGACACCGAAGAGAAGGAGCGCAAGACCCGGTCAGGGCAGCGCTTTCCACGCGATCAAGCCGGCAAACACACCCGACAGCGGGACCATCAGGAACGTCAGTCCAAGCCCGGCAAATCGGCAGGCTATTCCGGGCAACGTGAATTCGGCACTGCAAAGGGCGCCAGAAAGAGTGTCCACGTGGCCAGTGACCCACACAAGTGCGAGATAGGCAGCCAGCAGTGCCGCCAGCAGGCTCAAAGTCAGTCTCATGCAGATCGGATGGCAAGGGGCAAACGCGGGATGGCTAGGGCAAGCCATGCGCTCGCCTCACGCCGCGCTGCTCGCCGCCTCCGGCCGCTCCGCTGCCACCAGCGCCTCCAGCCGCTGCCGGTCCGCCATCAGGCGCCCGGCAATCAACTGCACCACCTCGAAGCCGAATACCGGGTTCTGGAAGTAGAGCTGCTTGAAGGTGTTTTCGTCGATGCGCAGCACGGTGCAGTTGGTGAGGCAGCGCGCGGTCGCCGAGCGGCACTTGTCGGGCGCGAAGAAGGCGATCTCGCCGAACAGGCGGCCGGACTCCATCACCTGGCCGATCTCGACGAACTCGATGCGCCCGACCGCCAGGAAGAACAGATGGGTCGCCTCGTCGCCCTTGCGGAACAGCACGTGGCCGGCCCGGTAGCGCCGCGCGCGCATGTAGGGTCGCAGCCAGACGCCCGACAGGTCGCTGGACTGCGCCGCCTGGCTCACCCGGCGCGTCAGGCGCACCATCTGCGCGACACGGACGACGTTGATGGGCAGCAAGGTCGCGTGCAGCATCAGCATGATCAGCGAGGGATGCAGCGCGCCGTAGACCAGGAAGCCCAGGTTGCTGGCCACCGCCAGCCAGCGCAGCGGGATCATGGTCTTGACGAAGGTGCTGGCCAGCACCAGCACGCCGGCGATGGTCGCCGAGACGGCCGCGATGACCCCTTCCGTCGTAGCCAGCGCCGCCGTCAGATTGACGATGGCGGCATCGATCAGTGTGGCGTACCAGGACATGCGCGCTACTTCTTGCGCCCGTACTTCGCGGTGAAGGTGGCCGAGCCCAGCTTGTTGGCGTTGATCATGTAGCCGACCAGCGCCGCCGTGCCGTCGGGCGGAATGTCGAGCGCAGGCACCTTGAGCGCGTAGACGGTGAAGATGTAGCGGTGCGGCTTGTTGCCCGGCGGCGGGCAGGCGCCGCCGAAGCCGGGCGCGCCGAAGTCGGTGCGCCCCTGCGCGCTGCCGACCGGCAGGCCCTTGCCGTCGGCCGTGCCGGCACCTTCGGGCAAGCTGGTGGCGCTGGCCGGGATGTTGAACACCACCCAATGCCACCAGCCGGAGCCGGTCGGCGCGTCGGGGTCGTACACCGTCACGGCGAAGCTTTGGGTTCCCTTGGGCGCGCCGCTCCATTGCAGCGCCGGAGAGATGTTCTTGCCGGTACAGCCGAAGCCGCTGAAGACCTGCGCCTCGGTCAGCGTGCTGCCCGGCTTGATGGTCGGACTGCCGAGCGTGAAGCCGGCGGCGCCGGCCAGCGGCGCGGCGGCAGCCAGCGCCACAGCCAGAACGGGCGCGCGCAAGGTGCGAGGAATCGTCATGGCCTTTCCTTTCGTACTTTCGTTTTCAAGAGCGGGAGGCCGTCATCATGCGCGGGCCGCCGCCGCTTGTCATCGGCCTTGGCCCTCGGGCTCGGCTGCCCCGCCGCTGCGCAGCGCCTGCAGGTCCAGCACGCGAACGCCGCCGTATTCCACCGCGATGGCGCCGCGCGCCTGCAGGGTGCGCAGCGCTTCGTTGACCCGCTGGCGCGACAGGCCGACCAGGTAGGCCAGCTCCTGCTGGGTGATGCGCAGCAACTGGCCGACGCCGGGAAAGAGCACCGGGTTGAACAGCTGCGCCAGGTTGCGCGCCACCCGCGCATCGGGGTTGTTCAGGCGGTCGGCCTCGCGCGCCGCGATGAACTGCGCCAGCCGCTCGTTGAGCTGGTTCATCACGAATCGGTTGAAGCCGATGGAGTGATCCAGCAGCCAGTGGAAGTCGTCGATCGGCAGGCCCGCCACCACGCTGGCGCGCAGCGCCTGGATGTCATAGCGGTAGGGCTCGCGCTTGAGCGCGGTGCCCTCGCCGAACCAGCCGCCGGGCGGCAGGCCGCTGTAGGTCATGGAGCTGCCGTCGGCGTTGTCCTTGCTCATCTTGAGCAGGCCCTCGATCACGCCGAACCAGTAGGTTGGCGGGCGGCCGACGCGGCAGACCAGGTCGCCCGGCTCGGCATCGCCCACCACGATGGCGGCCTCGGCCCGATCCCGCTCGGCAGGCGCCAGGGTGCGCAGCCAGGGCACGCCATCGAGCTCGGCCTGGCTGGCCGAGCGCACGCGCTCGCGCAAGGAACCGCCCGCGGGCTTGGCCTCCTTGCCCTCGCGGGGAAATGCCGGAATGGGAACCGCCGCTGCGCCTGGATGCATCGGGAAACTCCGGGGAGTAGTGTCCCTAGGATTGTCGTTGGAACGACAAGCGAGCGTCAAAGCGCGGGCCTACATTCGCGCCATCTTGAATACCCAAACGTCACACACCACCTTTCCGCGCCTGCTGCTGGACCATGCGGCGAAGCGGCCCGACGCGCCGGCCATGCGCGAGAAGGACCTGGGCATCTGGCAGACCTGGAGTTGGCAGCAGACGGCGCGCGAAGTGCGAGAGATCGCATGCGGCCTGGCCAGCCTGGGCTTCAAGCCGCTGCACAACCTGGCGATCGTCGGCGCCAACCGGCCGCGGCTGTACATGGCGGTGGCGGCGGCGCAGTCGCTGCGCGGCGTGCCGGTGCCGCTCTACCAGGACGCGGTGGCGGGCGAGATGGTCTTCATGCTCGAAGACGCGGAGATCGAGTTTGTCATTGCCGAAGACCAGGAGCAGGTCGACAAGCTGCTGGAATGCCGCGAAGCCTGGCCGCGGCTCAGGCACATCATCTATGACGACCCGCGCGGGCTGCGCAACTACGACCAGCCGGGGCTCCTGAGCTTCGACGCCCTGCGCGAGATGGGCCGCGCCTTCGACACCCAGAACCCCGGCTATTTCGACAGGGCGGTGGCCAGCGTGCAGCCCACCGACGTCGGCGTGATCCTCTACACCTCGGGCACCACCGGTCGCCCCAAGGGGGTGTGCCAGACGCACGGCGGCTTCATCGCGGCGGCGCAAGGCGGCGTCGAGATCGACAAGCTGGGCCCCGGCGACAACATCATGAGCTACTTGCCGATGGCCTGGGTGGGCGACCACCTGTTCTCGGTGGCGCAATGGCTGGCGGCCGGCTTCACCCTCAACTGCCCGGAGTCAGCCGAGACGGTGATGAACGACATGCGCGAGATCGGGCCGAGCTACTACTTCGGCCCGCCGCGCACCTTCGAAGGCTTGCTGACGCAGGTGTCGATCCGCATGGAAGACGCGGCCGCGCCCAAGCGCTGGATCTACGCGAAGTTCATGGCCCTGGCACGCCGCGTGGGCGCCGACATCCTCAACGGCGCGCCAGTGGGCGGCATGGACCGGCTGCTCTACAAGCTGGGCAATGCGCTGGTCTACGGGCCGCTTCGCAACGTGCTGGGCATGAGCCGCATCCGCGTGGCCTACACCGCGGGCGCGGCCATCGGGCCGGACCTGTTCCGCTTCTATCGCTCGATCGGCGTCAACCTCAAGCAGTTCTACGGCCAGACCGAGACCTGCGCCTACGTCTGCCTGCAGCGCGACGGCCAGGTCAAGCTCACGAGCGTGGGCGCGGCCGCCCCCGGCATGGAGCTGCGCATCGCCGACAACGGCGAGGTGCTGGTGCGTGGCGCGTCCGTGCTCAAGGAGTACTACAAGCGGCCCGAGGCCACCGCCGAGGTGCTGGATGCCGACGGCTTCTTCCACACCGGCGATGCCGGCGTGCTGGACAGCGAAGGCCACCTGCGCATCATCGACCGCGCCAAGGACGTCGGCCGCATGCAAAGCGGCGCGATGTTCGCGCCCAACTACATCGAGAACAAGCTCAAGTTCTTCCCGCAGATCAAGGAAGCGGTGTGCTTCGGCAACGAGCGCGACCAGGTCTGTGCCTTCATCAACATCGACTACGAAGCGGTGGGCAACTGGGCCGAGCGGCGCGGCCTGCCCTACGGCGGCTATGTCGACCTGGCCGGCAAGCCCGAGGTGCTGGCGCTGGTGGCCGAGTGCATCGGCAAGGTCAACGCCGACCTGGCGGCCGAGGAAGGCATGGCCGACACGCAGATCGCGCGCTTCCTGGTGCTGCACAAGGAACTGGACCCGGACGACGACGAGCTGACCCGCACGCGCAAGGTGCGGCGCAGCTTCGTCGCCGAGAAGTACAACGTGCTGGTCGGCGCGCTGTACGCCGGCAAGTCCGAGCAGTTCATCGAGACCCAGGTGAAGTTCGAGGACGGACGCAGCGGCGCGGTGAGCGCGACGCTGAAGATCGTCGACGCCCAATGCTTCCCACCCGTGAAGGCCGCCGCATGAACGCTCGCATCGACGAAAGCACGCTGCTGGTGGCGACACCGGCGGCGCAAAGGCGCATCGGCGAGGTGATCCTCGACGTGCAGAACATCTCGCTGGCCTTCGGCGGCGTGAAGGCGCTGACCGACATCAGCTTCGACGTGCGCGAGCACGAGGTGCGGGCCATCATCGGGCCCAACGGCGCGGGCAAGAGCTCCATGCTCAACTGCATCAATGGCGTGTACACGCCGCAGCACGGCTCCATCACCTTCCGCGGCAAGACTTTCAAGCACATGAACTCGCGCCAGGTGGCCGAGATGGGCGTGGCGCGCACCTTCCAGAACCTGGCCCTGTTCAAGGGCATGAGCGTGCTGGACAACATCATGAGCGGGCGCAACCTCAAGATGAAGAGCGGCCTCCTGGCCCAGGCCCTGCGCTGGGGCCCGGCCGAGCGCGAGGAACTCAAGCACCGCGAGTTCGTCGAGCACATCATCGACTTCCTGGAGATCCAGGCGCACCGCAAGACACCGGTGGGCCGCCTGCCCTACGGCCTGCAAAAGCGCGTGGACCTGGGCCGCGCCCTGGCGATGGAGCCGCAGGTGCTGCTGCTGGACGAGCCGATGGCCGGCATGAACGTGGAGGAGAAGCAGGACATGAGCCGCTTCATCCTCGACGTGAACGACGAATTCGGCACCACCATCGTGCTGATCGAGCACGACATGGGGGTGGTGATGGACATCAGCGACCGCGTGGTGGTGCTGGACTACGGCAAGAAGATCGGCGACGGCACGCCGGATGAAGTGCGCGGCAACGAAGACGTCGTGCGCGCCTACCTCGGGGTGGAACACTGATCATGGGCTTCTTTCTCGAAACCCTCCTTGGCGGCCTGATGGTGGGCATGCTGTATTCGCTGATCGCACTGGGCTTCGTGCTGATCTACAAGGCCTCCGGTGTCTTCAATTTCGCCCAGGGCGCGATGGTGCTGTTCGCCGCGCTGGCGATGGCGCGCTTTGCCGAATGGGTGCCCAAGTGGACCGGCGTGGCCAACCCCTGGTTCGCCAACATCGCCGCCTTCGTGCTGGCCGGGGCGCTGATGTTCGTGCTGGCCTGGCTGATCGAGCGGCTGGTGCTGCGGCATCTGGTGAACCAGGAAGGCGCGACCCTCTTGATGGCCACGCTGGGCATCACCTACTTCATCGACGGCCTGGGCCAGACCATCTTCGGCAGCAACATCTACCGCATCGACATCGGCATGCCCAAGGACCCGATCTTCGTGCTGGAGTCGATGTACCAGGGCGGCGTGCTGATCAACAAGGAAGACCTTATCGCGGCGGCGATCGCCGCCGCGCTGGTGGCCCTGTTGTCCCTGTTCTTCCAGAAGACCGGCACCGGCCGCGCGCTGCGCGCGGTGGCCGATGACCACCAGGCCGCGCAGTCCATCGGCATTCCGCTGGCGCGCATCTGGGTCATCGTCTGGTGCGTGGCCGGGGTGGTGGCGCTGGTGGCCGGGATGATCTGGGGCAGCAAGCTGGGCGTGCAGTTCTCGCTGGCCACCGTGGCGCTGCGCGCGCTGCCGGTGGTGATCCTGGGCGGCCTCACCTCGGTGCCGGGCGCCATCATCGGCGGGCTGATCATCGGCGTGGGCGAGAAGCTGTCGGAGGTGTACCTCGGGCCCTTCGTGGGCGGCGGCATCGAGATCTGGTTTGCCTACGTGCTGGCGCTGGTGTTCCTGCTGTTCCGGCCGCAGGGGCTGTTCGGCGAAAAAATTATCGATCGGGTCTGAACGACATGCTCTACAGAGAAAACGGTCAGTTCAAGACCAACTACCGCGCCGACCAGCAGGTCTTCCCGATCCTGCAGGACAAGGTCTTCGTCTACGCCCTGCTGGCCTTCGCCTTCGTCGGCGTGCCGCTGCTGGCCAGCGACTACCTGTTCCGCGCCATCCTGATCCCCTTCCTGATCTTCTCGCTGGCGGCCGTCGGCGTGAACATCCTGGTGGGCTACTGCGGGCAGATCTCGCTGGGCTCGGGCGCCTTCATGGCGGTGGGGGCCTACGGCGCCTACAACTTCTTCGTGCGCATTCCGGGCATGCCGCTGATCCCAGCGCTGATCCTGGGTGGGCTGTGCGCCACGCTGTTCGGCATCATCTTCGGGCTGCCCTCGCTGCGGGTGCGTGGGCTGTACCTGGCGGTGGCGACCCTGGCGGCGCAGTTCTTCGCCGACTGGATGTTCCTGCGCATCAAGTGGTTCACGCTCGACACGCCCTCGGGCTCGGTGGCGGTGTCGAACCTGCAGGTGTTCGGGCTGCCGATCGAAAGCGCGCTCAGCAAGTACATCTTCTGCCTGGTCGTGCTGATCATCATCGCCACGCTGGCCAAGAACCTGGTGCGCGGGGCCATCGGCCGCGAATGGATGGCGATCCGCGACATGGACGTGGCGGCGGCGGTGATCGGCATCCGCCCGATCTACGCCAAACTCAGCGCCTTTGCCGTCAGCTCCTTCATCATCGGCGTGGCCGGCGCGCTCTGGGCCTTCGTCTACCTGGGCGCCTGGGAGCCCTCGGCCTTTTCGGTGGACTATTCCTTCCGCCTGCTGTTCATGGTGATCATCGGCGGACTGGGCTCGATCATGGGCAGCTTCTTCGGCGCCGCCTTCATCGTCATCCTGCCGATCGCGCTCAACCAGTTCCTGCCCTGGTTCCTGGGCATTTTCGGCATCGAGATCTCCACCGCCGGCATCGCGCATGCGGAACTGATGATCTTCGGCGGCCTCATCGTCTGGTTCCTGATCGTCGAGCCGCACGGCCTGGCCAAGCTGTGGTCCACCGCCAAGCAGAAGCTGCGGCTGTGGCCCTTCCCGCATTGATGACCCCCGCACCCCGAGTGCCCACTACTAGAAGGAGACAAGCATGAATCGACTGAAATCTCTCGCGCTGGCCGTGACTGCCGTGGCAGCACTGGCGAGCATGGCGACGCCCGCGTTCGCGCAGGAACAATTCGTCCCGGTGCTGTCCTACCGCACCGGCGCCTACGCGCCCAACGGCGCACCCTGGGCCAACGGCTTTGTCGACTACCTCAAGCTGACCAACGCACGCGGCGGCATCAACGGCGTGAAGATCAGCTGGGAGGAATGCGAGACCGGCTACGACACCGCGCGCAGCGTTGAGTGCTATGAGCGCCTGAAGAGTCGCGGCGCCTCCTTCGTGCAGCCGCTGTCCACCGGCGCCACCTTCGCCATCACCGAAAAGGCGCCGACCGACAAGATCCCGGTGCTGACCATCGGCTACGGCCGCAGCGAAAGCGCCGACGGTCTGGTCTTCAAGTGGAACTTCCCGCTCGCCGGCACCTACTGGGTGGCAGCCGACGCCATCATGCAGGCCATCGGCAAGAAGGAAGGCGGCCTGGACAAGCTCAAGGGCAAGAAGGTCGCGCTGGTCTACCTCGACAGCCCCTACGGCAAGGAGCCGATCCCGCTGCTCCAGGAGCGCGCGCGGCAACTGGGCTTCGACCTGCAGCTGCTGCCGGTAACGGCGCCTGGCGTCGAGCAGAAGGCCACCTGGTTGCAGGTGCGTCAGAACCGGCCCGACTACGTGCTGCTTTGGGGCTGGGGCGTAATGAACTCAACCTCGATCAAGGAAGCGCAGGCCACAGGCTACCCACGCGAAAAGATGTACGGCGTGTGGTGGACCGGCGCCGAACCCGACGTGAAGGACGTGGGCGATGGCGCCAAGGGCTACAACGCCGTGACCATGCAGCATGGCGCCGAGCCGCAGTCCAAGGTGGCCAAGGACGTCGTGGCCATGGTGCACGACAAGGGTCAGGGCACCGGGCCGAAGGACGAGGTTGGCCAGGTGCTGTACATGCGTGGCGCCATGAGCGCGATGCTGGGTGTGGAAGGCATCCGCGCCGCGCAGGAGCGCTTCGGCAAGGGCAAGGTCATGACCGGCGAGCAGGTGCGCTGGGGCCTGGAGAACCTGAACCTGACGCAGCCCAAGCTCGACGCACTGGGCTTTGCCGGCGTGATGCGCCCGATCAGCACCTCCTGCACCGACCACATGGGCGCTTCGTGGGCGCGCATCCATACCTGGGACGGCAAGCAGTGGAAATTCACGTCCGACTGGCTGCAGGGTGACGAGCAGATCATCAAGCCGCTGGTCAAGACCACTGCGGCCAAGTACGCCGCCGACAAGAAGCTCACACCTCGCACGCCGGCAGAGTGCCAGGCTTGATGCGCTTCGCGCACCAAGCCTGCAGCTTGCACTGACGGCACCCTCCCCAACCCCTCCCGCCAAGCGGGAGGGGCGGCGGCTCTAGCCGAGCCGCGGCTTCGCCGGACCCTGGAAACAACCATGAGTAGCTCATCCAATATCGTTCTCGACGTCAACGGCATCGAGGTCATCTACAACCATGTGATCCTGGTGCTCAAGGGCGTGTCGCTCAAGGTGCCCGAGGGCGGCATCGTGGCGCTCTTGGGCGGCAACGGCGCCGGCAAGACCACCACCTTGCGGGCGGTGTCCAACCTGCTGGCAGGCGAGCGCGGCGCGGTGACCAAGGGCAGCATCGAGCTGCGCGGCGAGCGCATCGAGGCGCTCTCGCCGGCCGCGCTGGTCAAGCGCGGGCTGGTGCAGGTGATGGAGGGGCGGCACTGCTTCGCCCACCTCACGATCGAGGAGAACCTGATGACTGGCGCCTACACCCGCGAAGACGGCAAGGCGGCGATCGCGCAGACGCTGGAGAAGGTCTACGCCTACTTCCCGCGCCTGAAGACGCGCCGCACCTCGCAGGCCGCCTACACCTCGGGCGGCGAGCAGCAGATGTGCGCCATCGGCCGGGCGCTGATGGCTAACCCGACGATGGTGCTGCTGGACGAGCCCTCCATGGGCCTGGCGCCGCAGATCGTCGACGAGGTCTTTGGCATCGTGAAGGACCTGAACGAGAAGGAGCGCGTCACCTTCCTGCTGGCCGAGCAGAACACCAACATGGCGCTGCGCTACGCCGACTACGGCTACATCCTGGAGAACGGCCGCGTGGTGATGGACGGCGAGGCCAAGAGCCTGGCCGAGAACGAGGACGTCAAGGAGTTCTACCTGGGCGTCGGCGGCGCGGATCGCAAGAGCTTCCGCGATGTCAAGAGCTACAAGCGCCGCAAGCGGTGGTTGGCCTGAAAGGGAAGGGCCGATGAGCAACGACCAACACTACGACGCGCTTGAAACGCGCGATCCGCAGGAGCGCGAGGGAGCGTTGATGGACCGCCTGCCCAAGCAGATCGCGCATGCGCAGCAGGCAGCGCCGGCCTTCGCGCGCATCCTGGACGGCGTCGTCGCCGCGCAGGTCAGGTCGCGCGAGGCACTGGCCAGGCTGCCTGTGACGCGCAAGTCCGAACTGCTGGCGCTGCAGCAGCAGGAGCGCGCCAACGATGCCTTCGGCGGCTTTGCCGCCATCGGCCGCGGGCCGCTGATGCGGCGCGTGTTCGCCAGCCCCGGCACCATCTACGAACCCGAAGGCGCGGCGCCCGACTACTGGCGCACCGCACGCGCCCTCTACGCGGCCGGCTTTCGCGCCGGCGAGCTGGTGCACAACTGCTTCAGCTACCACATGACACCGGCCGGCTCGATCATGGAAAGCGGCGCGCATGCGCTGGGCTGCACCGTGTTCGCCGGCGGCACCGGGCAGACCGAGCAGCAGGTGGAGGCCATCGCCGACCTGAAGCCGGCCGGCTACACCGGCACGCCCAGCTTCCTGAAGATCATCCTGGAGAAAGCCGCCGAAAGGCAGGTGACATTGAGTTCAATGACCAAGGCGATGGTCTCGGGCGAAGCCTGCCCGCCCAGCCTGGTCGATTGGTTTGCCGAACGCGGCATGCAGGCCCTGCAGTGCTATGCCACCGCCGACCTGGGCCTCATCGCCTACGAGACGGTCGCTCGCCAGGGCCTGGTGGTCGATGAAGGCGTGTTGCTGGAGATCGTGCGCCCCGGCACCGGCGACCCGGTGCCCGAGGGCGAGGTGGGCGAGGTGGTCGTGACCAGCTTCAACCTCGACTATCCGCTGGTGCGCTTCGGCACCGGCGACCTGTCCGCCCTGCTGCCGGGCCCCTGCCCCACCGGCCGCAGCAACGCGCGCATCAAGGGCTGGATGGGCCGCGCCGACCAGACCACCAAGGTGCGCGGCATGTTCGTGCACCCGGGCCAGGTCGCGGCCATCGCGCGGCGCTTTCCGGATGAAGTGCTGCGCGCGCGCCTGGTGGTCGAGGGCGAGATGGCCGACGACCGCATGACGCTCAAGCTGGAATGCGCCGGTGCGCCGCAAGGCCTGGCCGAACGGGTGGCGGAGGCGATCCGCGACGTGACCAAGCTGCGTGGCGACGTGGTGCTGGTCGCGCCCGGCAGCCTGCCCAACGATGGCAAGGTAATCGAGGACGCACGCAGCTACAAGTAGCCGGCCGCCTCAAAGCGTCTTCTCGATCAGCGCGCCCTTGAACAGCACCGGCCCGGTCGGCCCGCGCTCGCTGGGCACGCCGCCCAGTGGTTCGAGGCTGATGGCCAGGGCCGGAACGTCGCGCACCTGCGCCTCCCCTGCGGTGAGCTTGAGCGCCGGTCCCCTGCCGATCACGCCGAGGGAGCGCGGCGCGGCGCCGCCGGGCGGCAGGGCCCACAGTTGCAGCGACTTGTCCTCGCCTTCCCGGTAGTCGCCGACGCGCTGCAGCACCAGTTGCCGGTTCTTCGGGTCGAAGGTGACCAGCATCGACGGGGCGGACTGGTCGTCCGACAGCACCGCCACGTACTGCACCACCGGCGCCTGGCGCAGGCGCTGCTCGAGTTGAACGCCGACCACCACCGCAAGCACGGTGGCGAGAGCGCCCGCCGCCGCCGCGCCGCGCCACAGCGCGAGGCTGCGCAGCCAGCCGCCCTTGACCCCGGCCGGCGCCTCGCGCTGACGCACCATCCTTGACCGCTGCTGCTCGCCCTCGACCAGGTTCTGGATGCGCAGCCACACGGCCGGATCGGGCTCCACGCTCGGCTGCAGTTCGCCCATGCCGGCCAGCCGCCCCTGCCACACCAGCGCGGCCGCGCGCACCGAGGGCTGCTCGCGCGCCAGCGTCTCGAAGCGGCGGCGCGCGCCGCCGCGCAGGGTGCCGAGCGCGTGGCTCGCGGCCAGCAACTCGAGCAGGCGGGGGTTCTGGGACAGGTTCATGCGCCGCCCTTCATCCTCAGGCGAACTGCTTCATGCAGTTGCGCAGCTTGTCCAGGCCGCGCCGGATCCAGGTCTTGACCGTGCCCAGGGGGAGCGCGAGCTGCTGCGCCAGCTCGCCCAGGCAGCGATGCAGGGCGCGCGCCTGTTCGCTGGCATTTACCTCGTCGACCGGATCGTTCACGTCGGATGGGACCGTCTCCGCGATCGCTTCCTCGTCGAAGGACTGCGTGTGGCTGCGGTCGGCCGCCTGCTTTCGCAGCACGTCGAGCGAGCGGCTGCGCACGATCAGGCCCATCCAGGCGAGCGGCGGACTGAGCGAGGCACGGTAGTCGCCGGCGATCCGCCAGATGGTGAGAAAGGATTCCTGGAGCGCGTCCTCGGCCCACTCGCGCTGGCGCAGCACGCGCATCGCCAGGCCCAGCAGCCGCGGGGCGGTGCGCTCGTAGAGCAGGCGCAGCGCCGCCTCGTCTCGCTGGCCCACGCGATCGAGCAAGGCCATCAGCTCGGCGTCGGGGCTGGATGCGCTCATGGCCGGATTGTGGTCCAAGGTCGGACATACGTTGGTTGCAAATCTATACGGGGATTTCTTGCGTATGGATTCAATTTCCCTGAATCCAGTGCCGGCATGGCCCGCGTATTCGCTGCACCCAACTTCCGAGGTGTGCTCATGAAACTCCCTTCCATGCCCACTGTCCTGCAGCTCGGCGTGCTCGCCAGCTGCGCCGTCGCTGCCACCGGCGCGCTCGCCTCCAGCCACCGCGAGGCGCCTTCCATCACGGCAATGCCGAAGGTGGATGCCACCGACTTCTACATGTTCCGCAGCTACGAGCCGGGCCGCCAGGACTACCTGACCCTGATCGCCAACTACCAGCCCGACCAGGGCCCCTACGGCGGGCCCAACTACTACACGCTGGACCCGGACGCGCTGTACGAGATCCACCTCGACACCGACGGCGACGCGCTGGAGAACATCAGCTTCCGCTTCAACTTCAAGAACACCCTGCGCGACATCCAGTTGCCGATCTCCGGCAAGCAGGTGTCGATTCCGCTGGTGCAGGCCGGTGGCATCTCGGCGCCGAACCAGGCCACCAGCAACCTGCGCGAGACCTACACCATCGACATGGTGCGCGGCGAGCGGCGCCGCGGCCGGGTCGACGCGGTGTCGATGGCGGGCGGCGGCACCGTGTTCGACAAGCCGACCGACTACATCGGCAACAAGACCTTCAGCGGGCCGGGCGGCTACGCGGCCTATGCGAACCAGCACATCTACGCGGTCAACATCCCGGGCTGCGGCACGCCGGGGCGGGTCTTCGTCGGCCAGCGCAAGGACTCGTTTTCCATCGCGCTGGGCAAGGTGTTCGACCTGATCAACCTCAATCCGCTGGGCGCGCCGAACGCCAATCCCGATGAGCTGGCCGGCCGCAACATCACCACCCTGGCGCTGGAAGTGCCGATCGCCTGCGTGGCGGGGGACAGCCCCATCATCGGCGGCTGGACCAGCGCCAGCCTGCGCCAGGGCCGCCTGATCGCCAACCCGCCCAAGCGCGGCCACGGCACCACCACGCTGAACGGCGGCCCGTGGGCGCAGGTGTCGCGCCTGGGCATGCCGCTGGTCAACGAGGTGGTGATCGGCCTGAAGGACAAGGACCGCTTCAACAGCTCCAAGCCGAAGGACGACGGGCAGTTTGCCGACTACGTGACCAACCCCACGCTGCCGGCGCTGATCCAGACGCTGTTCCCCAGCGCGCTGGCACCGACGAACTTCCCGCGCACGGACCTGGTGGCGGCCTTCCTCACCGGCGTCGCCGGCGTCAACAAGCCGGCCAACGTGAAGCCGTCGGAGATGCAGCGCCTGAACACCAGCATTCCCCCGACGCCAAAGGCCGCGCAGAACAACCTGGGCGTGCTGGGCGGCGACAACGCGGGCTTCCCGAACGGCCGCCGGCCCGGCGACGACGTGGTCGACGCCGAACTGCGGGTCGCGATGGGTGCGCTGTGCGTGGCCACCGGGGCCGCCGATGCGCTGCAGGTCGGCTGCAAGCCTTCCGACGCGCCGGCGGGCGCAGCGGCGCTGACCGACGGCGCCTTGCAGAGCCCGGCGCAATTCCCGGATGTTTTCCCCTACCTGAACCTGCCGCTGCCGGGCGCGCAATGAGGAGAGCGCCATGAAGCACAAGACCCTTGGCGCCAGCCTGGCGCTGGTGATGGCGATCTTCGTTGCCGGTTGCGGCGGGGGTGGCGCGGGTGGGGGCGACCCCATGCCGCCGCCGCCGGTAGCCACCGACCCGCCCCGCAACGACCCGCTCGATAGGCTGATGGCGTTCGTCAAGGCCATGGTCGAGAGCGCGCCGGATTGGGGCTCCGAGCCGGCCGATGTGTCCGCGTTCGATCCACCGCCGAGATCGGACACGCAGGACTCCATGGCGACAGCGCAGTGAGGACCGGCGTGCCCGCAGCCCTCTCATGGCCGGCGCTCGTGCTGCTGGTGGCGGCGTGCTCGCTGCCGGCCGGCGCGGCGCCGCGCGTGCCATCCAGCGACAGCGAGGTGGTGGAGACGCTGCCGACCGTCGCCGGCTGGTCGCGCGAGGAGCGACGGCTGCGACGCGAGCTGGCGCAGCGGCCAGAGGACGAGGCGAGCGCGGTCGAGGCCGCGCAGGCCTACCTGGCGCTCGCGCGCGAACAGGGCGATGCGCGCTACGCCGGCCAGGCCATGGGCGCCTTGCAAGCCTGGAAGGCGCGTGCGCCCGACCAGACGCCCGTCGCCGTGCTGGTGATGCGCGCCACCGTCGCGCAGTTCCTGCACGACTTCGATGGCGCCGAAGCGGACTTGAAGGCGGCGCTGGCCAGGCAGCCCCGAGACGCGCAGGCCTGGCTCACGCTCGCCACCATCCTGCGGGTGCGCGGGCGGATCGCCGAATCCGACACCGCTTGCCGCGCGCTCGGCCGATTCGGCCCGGTGCCCTACGCCCTGGCCTGCCAGGCGGAAAACGCCGGCCTGCGTGGCGAGCACGAGACTGCACGCGAGACTCTGCGCCGCCTCTTGTCCGAACCTGCGTTGCAAGCGGCCACCCGCCAGTGGCTGCTGACCACCCTGGCCGAACTCGAGGAACGCGCCGGCCGCCCGGCCGAGGCCGAATCGGCCTACCGGCAGGCATTGCGCGAGGCCAGCGACTCGGGCTACCTGTTGCTGGCCTACGGCGATTTCCTGCTGCAACGCTCGCGCCCCGGCGAAGTCCCGCCGCTGCTCGACAAGGCGCCGCGCAGCGATGCGGTGCTGTTGCGCCTGGCCATTGCCGAACGCCGGACTGGCGCATCGGAGCGCCGGTACGCGAACGAGCTGCTGGCACGCCTGAAAGCCGCGGCGCTTCGGCCCGGCGCGACGGCAGCTCATGCGCGCGAGGAGGCGCTGTTCGCACTCGACGTGCAGGGCGACGCGAAGCGTGCGCTCGCCCTGGCCCGCGCCAACGTGGAGCTGCAGCGCGAGCCCTTCGACCTGCTGCTGCTGGCCCGCAGCGCCGCCGCGACCCGCGACGCCGGCGCCTTGCGAGAAGCCAAGGCCTTGGCGCAACGAGTGGGAGCGCGCGATGCTCGAATCGACTCACTTTGATCATCCGGGCCACCTGCGCGCGCGGCTGCTGCGCCGGGCGGTCGCCTGCGCCCTGGCCTTGCTGCTTGCCGCCCTTGCGGCCGGCCCGCGCACGGCGCACGCGCACAAGGCCAGCGATGCCTACCTGCTGCTGCAAATCGACGGCGATGCGCTCGCGCTGCGCTGGGACATCGCGCTGCGCGACCTCGACACCGCGCTCGACCTGGACCGCGACGGCAACCGCCAACTGAGCTGGGGCGAAGTCAGCGCACGCATCGACGAGATTCGCGCCTATGCATTGGCGCGCCTCACCCTTCAACAAGCACATTGCACCCTGGCGCAGGCCAGGCCGCCGGCGGTGGACGACCGCATCGACGGCGCCTATCTCGTGCTCCAGCTCGAAGCGCGCTGCGAGCTCGGGGCGGGCCTGGAAGTCGACTACCGGCTCATGCGGGAGATCGACCCGACGCATCGAGGGCTGTTGCGCGTCGAGGGGTTGGCCGAGCCCGGCCAGTCGTCGCTCCTTCGGGTCCTTTCGCTGGACCCGTCCGGTGGGCCGGTCACCTTGGCGTCGTCGCCCCAGCGCAGCCTCTTTCGCGACGGCGTCCACCACATCCTGATCGGCTACGACCACGTCCTGTTCCTGCTGAGCCTGCTGCTGCCATCGGTGCTGCGGCGCAACGGGCCCGGCGCCTGGGCGCCAGTCCTGACCTGGCGCGAAGCCGTATGGCCCATGCTCGGCATCGTCACGATGTTCACCGTGGCGCATTCGCTGACGTTGGCGCTGGCGGCGCTCCATGTCGTGAACGTTCCGCCGCGCATCATCGAGCCGGCCATCGCGCTGACCATCGTGCTGGCCGCGCTCGACAACATCCGTCCATGGCTGCTGCGCGGACGGCGCAGGCTCTTTGGCTTCCTCTTCGGCCTGATCCACGGTTTCGGCTTTGCCGGCGCGCTGGCCGAACTCGAACTGCCGTCGCGCGATTTCGCCCTGGCGCTGCTCCAGTTCAACCTCGGGGTGGAAGCCGGGCAGCTCGCCGTTGTCTTCATCGCGCTGGGCGCGCTGCTGGCATTGCGCCACTGGACTCGCTACCAGAGCGTGCTGCTCAAGGGCGGGTCGGCCGTTGCGGCGATGCTGGCCTCGGTCTGGCTCGTCGAGCGGGTGTTCGACCTCCAGGTCCTGCCCTTCTCGTAGTCCCGCTTCTTGTGCGTGTAGTGCGAAAGTGGTGTACTTCCTGTTTGGCCCTGCATGCGTTGCGCGCTGGATGCAGCAACAAACCGCAGGTTCTTTGCATAAAACGCCAACTCAGGAGCGGCCATGTCATTGCGCATCAACGACCTCACACCGGACTTCACGGCCACCACCACCCAGGGCCCGATCAAGTTCCACGACTGGATCGGGGACGGCTGGGCGATCCTGTTTTCCCACCCCAAGGACTTCACGCCGGTGTGCACCACCGAGCTGGGCTACATGGCCAAGATCGAGCCCGAGTTCACCAAGCGCAACACCAAGCTGATCGGCCTGAGCGTGGACCCGGTGGACGCGCATGAGCGCTGGTCCAAGGACATCGAGGAGACCCAGGGCTACCTGCCCAAGTACCCGATGATCGGCGACACCGACCTCAGCGTGTCAAAGCTCTACAACATGCTGCCGGCCGAAGAGCCCGGCACATCGGAGGGCCGCACCGCCGCCACCAACGCCACCGTGCGCTCGGTATTCATCGTCGGCCCGGACAAGCGCATCAAGCTGATGCTGACCTACCCGATGACCACCGGCCGCAACTTCGACGAGATCCTGCGGGTGCTCGACTCCATGCAGCTCACCGCCAAGCACAAGGTCGCGACGCCGGTGAACTGGAAGAGCGGCGAGGACGTGATCATTGCCGGCTCGGTGTCGGACGACGATGCCAAGAAGCTCTTCCCGGGCGGCTGGAATGCGCCCAAGCCCTATCTGCGCGTGGTGAAGCAGCCCGGCTGACACGCAAGGTCGCTGCTGGCCATGATCTTCGAACAGATCGCAACCGGCGGCTGCCAGTCCTACCTGATCGGCTGCGGCCAGACCTGCGCCGCGGCACTGATCGACCCGGAGCTGAGCCAGGTCGACCACTACGTCGCCCTCGCCGCGCGGGAGGGCGTGCGCATCCGCTACCTGATCGACACTCACACCCACGCCGACCATTTCTCGGCCACCAAGGAACTGGCGCGTCAACTCGCGGTGCCCGTCGTCATGCACCGCGCGAGCCCGGCGCCCTTTGTGGACATGCGCCTGGCAGACGGCGAGATGGTCGTGCTGGGCAAGTTGCGCTTGCAGGTGCTGCACACGCCGGGCCACACCGCGGATTCGATGTGCCTGCAGGTGGATGACCGGGTCTTCACCGGCGACACCCTGCTGATCGGCGGCACCGGCCGCACCGACCTGCCCAGCGGCGACCCGGAGGCCCTCTACGACAGCCTGTTCAATCGCCTGCTGAAGCTGGACGCGGCGCTCAAGGTCTACCCGGCGCACGACTACAAGGGCCGCAGCCACTCCACCATCGGCGAGGAGCTGGCCTCGAACCCGCGCCTGCAAAAGCGCGAGCGCGGAGAGTTCGTGGAGATGATGCGCCAGCTCAACCTCACGATGCCCACCCACATCACCGAGGCGCTGCGCACCAACATGAGCGGCGGCAAGACCATCGCCGCGCTCCTGGCCCAGGCTTCGAGCAGCGTGCCCTTCATGTCGTTGGCCGAACTGAAGGCTCGGGTGGAAGCGGCCGAAGACGACCTGATCGTGCTCGACGTGCGCGAGCGCGATGCATACGAGAAGGGCCATGTGCCCGGCGCCCGGCTGCTGCCGCGTGGCCAACTGGAGCTGCGCGTGAACCAGGACCTGCCCGACCCGACGCGGCGCATCCTCACCTGCTGCGAGCTGGGCTACATCTCGACCTTGGCAGCCTCGACCTTGCGCGAGCTGGGCTTCCAGCATGCGGTGGCGCTGGATGGAGGGATGAAGGCCTGGCGGGAGGCGGGGTATCCGCTGAAGGTGGGTGGGGAGCCTTGATGCGTACTCCATCCGAGCGATGGACGTTTTGTGTACCGTGTGACACGAATGTTCTTTCGCGTTTTGGCGCTTTTCGTCCACCCGAGAGGGGATGCCGTTGACATCGGATCCTCGCACCATCTCCCCGTTGGATGCAAATGGGTTGGACCTCCTGTACTGCCGCAAGGTCGTTCTGGTGGTGGACCTTGTCGAGTCCGTGAGCCTGATGCAGGCGGACGAACTGGGTGTCATTAAGGGGTGGCAAGCATTTGTGGCCCAAGTGACCCAGTCGATCTTGCCCGCCCACGAAGGACGGATGGTGAAAAGTCTCGGCGACGGCTTGATGCTGGAATTCAACGCCCCGCGACACGCAGCCGCGGCCGCGTTCGCCATGCATGACTGGATGGACACGCATGGCCTTTCGGTCGCCGGCGGACACACGATGCGCTTGCGCGCGGGGATGCATGCGACGGACGTCTACGTCGATCAGCACGACATCTATGGCACCGGGGTGAACCTTTCGGCGCGCGTGGCGACACTCGCAGGTCCGGGCCAAACCGTCGTCACGGCAGAAATCCGTGACCTGCTCGACGATGAACTGGACGGCGTCTTCGATGACCTCGGGGAATGCTGGCTCAAGCATATAGAACGGCCGGTCCGTGCCTACCGATTGGCGCCGGCGGGAAAGGTCGGTGACTTCACCTTTCGAGACAGCGCCGCGAAGGTGCCCGTCATGCAACCCACGATCGCCGTGATGCCGTTTTCCTTCCAGCGTGGAGACGTGGCGCTGGCGGTCATCGGCGACCTGATTGCGGATGGAATCATTGCGCAAATCTCCAAGGCCGACCAGTTGCGCGTCGTCTCGCGGCTGTCCACCCGCGTCCTCGGCCAGCGTGACCTGAGCCTGAATGACATAGCGACCCGTCTGGGCGCCGACTACGTCCTGTCGGGCAGCTATTACGCAACCGGCCACCAGATCCTGATGAACGTCGAACTCGCGCAGGCCAGTTCCGGGCGCGTGATTTGGGCCTCGCGCCGCACAGCGGCTCTGGAAGACCTGTTCATGGTCAGGAGCGAATCCATCGATGAGTTCGCGACGGAAATCAACGCGGCGATCCTCAGCAGTGAACTTGCGCTGGTAAGCACATCGCCGATCCCGACGTTGTCGAGCTATTCGCTGATGTTGGGCGGCATCAGCCTCATGCACCGTTCGGCCCACGCCGACTTCGTGCTCAGCCGGCAGGTCCTGGAGCATCTGGCGGAGCGGCATCAGCGCCATCCGCTGGCCCGCTCCTGGCTGGCTAAATGGTATGTGCTGTGCGCCACGCGCGGGCTGTCGACTTCGCCCAAGGACGACGCGACGCGCGCGCTCGACCAGACACGACGCGCACTCGACAGCGACCCAGCCAATGCGCTTGCACTGGCAATGGAGGGCTTCGTCTACTGCCACTTGATCAAGGACTTCGACAAGGCGGCGGTGCGACTGGACGAAGCCGTCACGCACAACCCCAATGAACCTCTCGCGTGGCTGTTCAAGGGGATGATCCATGCGTTCGAGGCGCAGGGTCCGCAGGCGCAATCCGCTTCCGAGCGTGCCCGGGCGCTGTCGCCGCTGGATCCACTCGCGTACTACTACGAGTCGCTGTCCGCATCGATGGCGATCGCCAACGGCAACTACGAAGAGGCCATCCGGCTGGCGAACCGCTCGCTGCAGCGCAATGCGATCCATCCATCGACCTACCGCGCCTTGGCCATGGCACAGGCCTTGTCCAACCGTCTGGACGAAGCGCGCGCAACGGTCGATCGCCTGATGCGGCTCGACCCCTCGTATTCTCTCGCCCGATTCAAGCGAACCTACCCTGCGGCCGAACGCGCGCCCGAGCAGTTCAGGCTGCTCGTCGAGGCCTTGCGAATGGCAGGGGTCAAAGACTGATCAACAACAAGGAGAACCAAATGTCACAGCTCGGCGGTTTCGGGGGATTTGGCGGGTTCGGTGGGTTCGGTGGGTTCGGTGGTTTCGGAGGATTTGGCGGCTTCTCGGGCGGCAGCGCTCCTTCCGGTGGACCTGTGCTGGGCGATGCCTTCGCCAATCCGCTGGTCACTACCGCGCTGACCACGAGCAGGGACGGGATCAGCAACCCCATCGTGACGCCATTCACGCGCGGCGATCCGGGCTTCGACTGGTCCGCGAGCAGCGAGCGCTGGGAGGGCTGGGTCCGCACGCAGCTGTTTCTATGGGAGCTGAGCCAGGGCATCAGCTTTTTGTCCACTGGGAGTTCGGCGCCGGTGACTCCAGGAGCGACTTCGCCCACGGCCAACACCTTGCAGATGAAGGTCGGCGGTACGACCGTTTTCACGCTGGGCCGCCCCACCACGACCTTCTTCCAGAGCCAGGTCGCACTCGTGCAGGCGTGGGGCGAACTAAGGCTCGAACGGGCGCCGGAAATCCTGTCGCAGATCGACAACCAGTTCGCCTTCGTGGCCTCGGTCACCGGTCTGCATCTCGAGCGTCACCGATGGACCGTCGAGCTGCTGGCCAACGCGATCCAGTTCACGGTGCTCCTGCAAATGCAGTTCAAGCACGTGCTGGCCTGCTGGCGGCCGCTCCGGTATTCGGACCAGGTGCAGCCGATGCTCACCACGCCGGGGCACGGATCGTTCCCGAGTGGGCATTCAACCCAGGCGTTCATGCTGGCGCGACTCCTCGTCGGGATTCTGAATCTGAACGCCCTTGCGCCCTCGATGGCCCAGCAGCTCTACCGACAGGCCGCGCGCATTGCCACCAACCGCGTCATCGCCGGGCTCCATTTTCCGGCGGACAGCGTTGCGGGACGAATGCTCGGCCACACGATTGCCGAATACATCCTGGCCCGCCTTGGCGTGCTGACGAGTGTCACGAAGCGCAGCTTCGCGCCGCCGGACAGCCAAGGCGGCCTCGACCTGGACCTGGTCGCGCAGGACGTGGATTCCCCTGGCAGCTCGGGCATCGGCGACATCATCAGCGCTCCGGTGCCCGTGGCCGCGGCTTCTGGCACGGCCTCGGTGCTCGCGCAGGTATACACGTACGGCCAGACAGAGCGCGCAGCGCTTGTGCCGTAGGCACACGGAGTTCGCGATGGCACTCGTCCATTCATCCGGATTGAAGATCGATGCCTACCTGCAATGGGCCATGCAGCCGGGCGTTCGCCTTTTCGATCCACGCAAGTCCAACCGCGCGGTGCTGCTGGTGCAGTTCGGGCAGCGGCTCACCGCGTCGAAGATCGCAGACCTGAGCTCCCTCAAGATGTCGTGCAGCAAGGTCTACATCGGCTACTCGTACGCGACAGTCACCGTTTCCATCGAGGACCTCGACACCGCACTCGGCAGGCTGCAAGGACTGGGCGCGATCTACTGCGAGCTGGCGGCTCCTTACGCGCCGGACCTTGTCGACGTCGAGACAAGCCCGCCCGACCCGCAGCCCGACGGCCCTGCCACGGTGATCGGGATCATCGACGACGGCTGTCCTTTCGCCCACCATGCCTACCGCCGCAACAACGGGTCGGCGGCAAGCGTGCGATTCATCTGGGACCAAGGTGGATCGGGTCCCGGCTATTTTCCGTACGGCACCGTACTCATCGGGCAGCTCGACACGATTCTCACGGCGGCGACCACGCCGCCCCTGGGCGTCGACGAAGACAGAGCCTATGCGCTGGCGGCGTTGCCCAGCCTGCGCACAATGGCGAGTCACGGTGCGCAGGTGATGAGCCACGCGGCTGGCTGCGCGCGACCGATCGAAAATCGCGCACCGCCGCCAGCGCTCGTCGGCAGGACTGACATCGCCTTCGTGCAGTTGCCGCCCGAAGCGCTCGACGATCCCTCGGGCCTCTGGCTGAAGCACTTCGGCCTCGACGGACTGCACGCCATTCGCACCTATGCGCGAGACTTGCTCTACCCGCCGGCGGCGAAGGTGGTCACGAACCTGAGCTACGGGCCGCAGACCGGCCCGCACGATGGCAGCTCGTTCATGGAGGGCGCGATCGAGGAGATCACCGCGACGGCGAGGGCCCAGAACTACACCTTCTGGGTCGTCCTGCCTTCGGGCAACAGCCATCTGCTGAAGGCTCACGCCGAGATCGACCTGCAGGGACTCGATGCTGCAGGACACACGGTCATGTGGTACGTCGCCGCCGACTCGCAGTCGTACTCGCATCTCGAGATCTGGTTGCCTCCGCAGGTCACGCTCAATCATGTCGACGTCCAGGTGCAATCGCCCACTGGCGACATCGCGCTGGCCAGCGCCCCCCCGGCGAGCGGGGTTGTCAGCATCACGACATCCCTGGTCCCCGCGCCGCTAGCAAGCACTCAGCTCCAGATAGCGATCAGCGTTTCGCCGACCGCGCGTGCGTCGACAGACTCCGCGCCTGGGGCGTCCCCCCCGGCGCTGGCAACGCCGGGGCGCTGGCGCGTCACGGTCAAGGCCGTGTCTGGCGCCGTCGGCATCCAGGGGATCGCGCACGCCTATCTCGCGCGCAATGACCCCAACATGGGACGGCCCTTGCGCGGCCGCAGCGGCTATCTCGACAGCCCCAACTATGGCGACAAGTGCGGCGCTCGCCCCACCGAGCAATTGAATTCCAATCCGCCAGGCATGGGACGGGCAGAAGTGTTCGCGCGCGGCAGCATGAGCGGCATCGCGACGGGTGCCGAGAGCCAGGTCGCGGGTGGATATCGGCTCCACGACAACCTTCCTGCGCCCTACAGCAGCGGCGGACCCTGCCGCCTGCTCGCCCCACGCAATAGCCCGGACTACGCCTATCCGACCGAGCAGAGCCGGGTCCTCGCAGGACTGCTGGGCCGGGGTAATCGGAGCGGCATCAACATGCGCCTTTCGGGCACCAGCATCGCGGCCCCGCAGTTGACCAGGCGGTTGGCGACACCCGTCCCCCCTGTGCCCAACCCGGGACCGTTCCCACTCCGCTTTGGTAAGGGAAGGCAATGAGATCGCGCCTCACCAGCGCGCCGGCAGTTCGCGCTCCAGTACGGTTCGACGCCGTTTGATCGAGAGACGGCTTCTCAAATCTGACCGTAGTTCAATGGCAGAGCGGCAACTTCCCCAGCTATGGACGTAGGTCCGAATGACAGTCGGCTCAGGGGCGGATTGCAGCCAGTGGACATCCACGCCGCAATGCCCGGAACTGTTAAGGGTTGTCCAACACCTGCCCTCAGGCCGGTGTCGTTCCTGGAGATGTGCATCACAAGGGCAGGTATCGGACAACCCTTAACGGAAGCGGACGTCCTTGCACCTGGACTTTGATTCACGCTTCGTCTGCCAGCGCTTCCTCTAGTGCACGCCGCAGTCGCGGCTCGTTCAAGATCAACTTGGATACCGCTGTCGCAACATTGACCTCGTAGCCCCCGTCCGCCGCGGACTGAAGCTTGTCGAACATCCAGTGCCGATCGAACAGACGCCAATTTCGTCTTGCAAACACGACGGCGATTTTCCTATGCTCCTCGTCCGATCGAATGTTGCCAGCGGCAAGACACAAGGTGATCGATGGTCGCGGACGAACAGCTTGTTCTTCGACCAATTGTTTGCGAATCCGGTCGCAAACAACTTTGCGCAATACTGGCTCTGTGAACAACTTGTAGCGTCCTGAATACCTCCCCTCTTCACAGAGGCTCTTGTAGGTGACGCCTGCAGAATCCAGATAGGACTTGCACTCCACGACCAGTATCTCGTTGGTCGATCCGCGGTACGCCAGCAGATCAATCTCCCATCGAGGACTGGTCGGACGGCCGATCTTCTGCTTCTCGGAGGCGGTCAAATTGACCTTGTACGAAGAACGCACCCAGAAGCCATCCTCTTCTAGCATGCCCTTTATCAGTTGTTCGAAAGAGCTCATGCAGCGAGTGTGCTAGATCGAATGACGAGCCCGCGACGAACTGTAGATGGAAAGCCGGAGGCCGTGACGGACCTCCGCTTCTGGCCGGCTGCCGCCGTCCGACGACTCTAGCTCGCCGTCGTGTCGCTGCGGCGCTTGGCGTCAGCCTCGATGTCTTCGAGTGAAAGTGGAACCAATGGACCCTGGGTCACTGCACGCGAGTAGCGTTCTACGCGCAGGTTCCAGTCGCGGATGTGAACGAACCGCTCGCCTGGTCGCCATAGTCAGGCAACCCGTAGCAGTTGACGAAGCGTGAACGGGCCGTCGGGGACAGGCTCGTCGAGTTCAACGGATCAGAACGCTATCTTGACCGAAGGCGCGCTGCGCCGGGCCTCGCCGTGGAATACGGCCTCGATGTTGTTGCCGTCGGGGTCGAGCACGAAGCAGGCGTAGTAGCCCGGGTGATAGTTGCGCTTGCCGGGTGCTCCGTTGTCCTTGCCGCCATGCGCGAGCGCGGCCTTGTAGAACGCATCGACCATGGCCTTGTCCTCGGCCTGGAAGGCCAGGTGGTGGCGCCCGGTCAGCTGGCCTTGAGCAGCTTTGCTGTCGGCGGTCGACACGAAAAGTTCATCGGCCCAGAAATAGTCCTCGCCAGTGCCACCCATCGGAATCTTCAGCACCTCGAAGACAGCCTTGTAGAAGGCTTGACTCGCGGCGAGATCGCTCACGACGAGTTGGATGTGATCGATCAAGCGCCCGCGGTGCAACTCCTGTGTTTCCATGCATACGCTCCTTTGACTTTGGTGGCGGTCGCGCCAGTTTGCACGCGACGTTGCTCAGCCGGCATGAGAAGGGCCAGACCTTTCATGTAGGCCCGCTGCTCCATCGAAATGCCGCCACTTTTGTTACTCCCACCCTTCGATCGGTGGTGCCAAACTTTCTTATGGCCACCCGAATCAGGAGACTTCAGCCATGACCACCAAGTCAACCGAGAACATGCACACACCGCCAGTCGTGTCGCCCGAGGCGTGGGAGGCGGCCCGCGAACAGCTGCTAGTGAAGGAAAAGGCCCAGACCCGCGCGCGCGACGCCTTGGCCGCCGAACGCCGGCGAATGCCGTGGATGGCGGTGGAGACGGCGTATGCGTTCGAGGGGCCCACGGGCAAGGTCAGCCTGCTCGATCTGTTCGAAGGTCGGCGTCAGTTGATCGTCTACCGCGCCTTCTTCGAGCCGGGCGTGTTCGGCTGGCCCGACCATGCCTGCCGGGGCTGCTCCATGGTGGCCGACCAGGTCGCCCACGTCGCCCACCTGAACGCTCGCGACACCACCCTCGTCTTCATCTCGCGTGCGCCTCAGCCGGACATCGCGCGGCTCAAGGCGCGCATGGGCTGGGAGATGCCGTGGTTCACCATCACCGACAGCTTCGACGCCGACCTCGGCGTGGACGAGTGGCACGGCACGAACGTGTTCTTGCGCGACGGCGAGCGCGTGTTCCGCACCTACTTCATCAACAACCGCGGCGACGAGCAGATGGGGGGCACCTGGAACTACCTCGACATCACGCCACTGGGCCGGCAAGAGGTCTGGGAAGACTCGCCCGAGGGCTATCCGCAGACTCCGACCTACAAATGGTGGAACTGGCACGACAACTACGACGAAGAGGCAACGCCGGACAAGAAGTGGGTCGAGGTGTCGGACGCCGGAGAGGCGGCGTTCCGCAACCAGGACCCGGGCACGAAGCCATGAGCGATCAGGCGCGGCGCACTTCCATCACGCCGTGTTCCGTGGCCTGCTCGTAGACCGAGGGCAGACGCGTGGCCAGGTGCAGCAGGATGCGCGGCGCTTGGGACTTGACGACTCGCCGCAAGAGAATGCCCACCGCCACCAGCAACCCGCCTATCCACGGGTAGCCGACCAGCGCCAAGGCGACGCCCGGCCCGATGATGGCCATCGCCAGCGGCGTCGCGCGGGTGCAGTGGGCCACGAAGGGCACCACCAGGGTCGGATTGACGATGACCCGAAAACGCCCGTGCGGCAGCCCGTTGCTGAACTCTGCGAACGGGATGTATTGGGCAGTGTCCTGCGGGTCGTTCTGGTTGCTCATGCCCGCATTCTGCCAAGCGTCACTGCGCCTGGACCGGCCTACGCACTTCTCAGTCCAATCGACGCACGGCGCCGGCCAGGGCGTCCCAGGCGCGCAGCGTGACCGGGTGCGTGAGGCCCGCGCCCGCGACCGGGTGCGAGCCCAGTTTCACCACCACCATCTCGGCGGCCGGGTTGACGTGCAGCATCTGCCCATGGACCCCGGAGGCTTCGAACGCGCCGTCGGCGTTATGCAGCACCCACCACTGATTGCGGTAGCTGTAGCCCGGCCGGAAGGTCATGCCCGAGGCCTTGAACTTCTCGCGGTCCCCGCCTCGGCGCAGATCGTCGATCACGGCGCGGTCGAACACGCGCTGGCCATTGAGCTCACCGCCGCGGCGCAGCATCTCGCCAAAACGCGCGAGATCGCGGGCGGTCGCATTGAGCCCCGCGCCCTGGAGCGGAGTGCCGACCGGGTCCACCATCAGGTAGGCATCCTCCTGCGCGCCGAGGCGGCTCCACACGCGTTCGCTCAAGAGATCGGCGTAGTGCTTGCCGGTGGCGCGCGACAAGATCCAGCCCAGCACCTCCGAGTGCACGGTGCGGTAGACGAAGCCGCTGCCATGCTCGCCTTCCTTCTTCAAGGTCTTCAGGAATTCGTAGATGCTCGTCGGCCCGGCATGGCCGGCGGGTGGCGGCACCATGGTGCTGGCGTAGAGGTAGGGGAAGATGTCGCTGGTGGGGTCGGTGTAGACCTCGCGAAAGCGCACGGCGCCGGTCATGTCCATCACATCGCGCACCTTCATGTCGCCCCAGGCGCTGTCGGCGAGCTCGGGCACGTAGCGCGTCACCAATGCCTGCGGGTCGATCTGGCCTTCGTGGGCCAGCTGCGCGGCGATCAGTCCGGTGAAGGACTTGGTGATGGAGAACAGCAGATGCGGCGTCTCCGGACGCATCTGGTTGCGGTAGCGTTCATAGACGACCCGTCCGCGGTGCAGCACGACGAGCGCGTCGGTATAGGTGGACTCCTGCCACTGCTCCAGCGTGAGTGGCTTGCCCTTGTCGTCCTCGAAGGCGAGCTCGCCCAGGCCCGGCGCGGCCACCTGCAGGGGCGCAGGCGCAAGGGCGCCGCGCCGCACGTTGCGGGTGGGCACGACCTCGCGGGTGTGCTGCAGGACCCAGCGCATCTGCGGGTAGCGCGTGCGGTTGCCCTGGCCGACGATCTGCTCCCCGGTGGGGGGTAGACTGCTCATGTACCCCAGGCGGTCGAGCGACACGGCATCGGGCGGCGGCAGTTGCGGCGCCTGGGCAAGGGCGGTGGATGCGGCGCACGCGAGCGTGGCGCCGAGAATGCAGATCCTGCTGTGCATAGCGATTACTTGCTGTTTGGATGGTGGGCCATGCTATGCAGCGACACCTGCGCGATCTTGATCGAATCCTGATGAATCTGGACCTCGACCCTCAGGGCTATCCCGCATTGAGCGGCCGGGCCCTGGACCTGCCTCGCAAGGAGCGCGCGGTGTTGGCCCTGCTGATCCGGCGCAGAGCACAGGCCGTGAGCAAACAGGACTTCGCGGACGCCGCGTGGGGCGCGCGTGCGATGTCCGACGAAAGCCTGGCGCGCTGCATCAGCCGCATCCGCGCGTGCCTGTCCGGCACGACGAGCGCGCGCATCGAATCCGTGTACGGCGAGGGCTACCGCTTGCACGACGAGCTGCCGCGCCCCGGCGCCCATGCGCGTATCGCCGATGCAGCGCAGGCGCCGCCGCAAGCGGTGGAAGCCTTCCTGCACGCGCGCCAGCTCGCCCAGAAGCGCACCCCGGCCGCGATGGTTCGCGCACTCGAGCTCCTGCGCGAACTGGTGCGCCAGCACCCGCGCTACCCGGCCGCGCGAATCGCGTTGGCCGAGGCGATCGCGGGCGCTTCAGGCTGGGGCTTGCGCAACGGCGCGGACGACATCGAGGATGCGCTGAGCCAGCTCGATGAGGCGCAGGCGCTGGACCCTGCCTGCCCCGGGCTTGCCACGGCACGCGCCTACCTGCTCGATTGCGCCTGGCGCTACGACGAAGCGCGCAGCGCGTGGCAAGCGGCGTTGCCCCAGGCCTCGCACGATCCGGAAGCGCTTTTCCTGCACGGCCGTTTCCTGCTCGTCACGGGCGATGCACAAGCGGCCGTGGCGCGCCTGCGCGAAGCGGTGGGCCTGCATCCCCATTCGGCTCTGCTGCGCATCACCCTGGCGCGCGCGCTTGCGCATGCGGGCGACCCCGAGGCGGCGATCGGCGAAGCCCAGCAAGCCTGCGACGAGCATCCCGACAGCGAGATCGCGGCGATCTACCGGCTGGGACTGCTGGCCTACGCGCGGCCGTCGCCGCAGGTTGCCGAAGCGTCGTGGGCCGTGGCGCAGCAGCGCGATGCGCCGCCGTTGGCGCTATCGGTCTACTCTTATGCCCTGGCGAGGTCCGGGGCCGCGGCCGAGGCCGCGGCCGTCGTCGACGCGGTTCTGCACTGCCAACGCATGTCGCCCTGCGTCGGGGTGCTCCACGCGGCCGCCCTCGTCGCCTTGGGACACCATCGCCGCGCACTGGCCTTGCTCGAGTCCGCCGAGAAGTCCCACTGCGGCGTCCTGCCGATGGCGTTGCGCGATCCAGGCAATGCAGCGCTCGCGCGCGAGCCGGAGTTCCGGCAACTGATGGAGCGCATCTTCGGGCCGACCGAACGCCCAGCCTGACCCCTTTCACCCCTTCCCCACCACCCTCCCGATCCACGCCAGCAACACCGCCACCACTTCGGCCCGATTCGTCTCGTTCAAGGTCTCGTGCCGCGCCCCGCCGAACACATGGCATGACACATCGCGCAGCCCGGCTTCGCGATAGCGCTGCACCAGCGGATGGAACCACTGCGCCTTGTTGCTCACCGGGTCTTCATCTCCCACGAACAGATAGAGGGGCAGCTCGGGCCGTATGCTGTCCTTCATCGCCGCGGGTGTCAGCTGCGCCAGGTTCGCGAACATCGAGCCCATGCCCTCGGCCGAGACGGTGAAGCCGCACAGCGGATCGGCGATGTAGGCATCGACCTGGGCCGGGTCGCGGCTCAGCCAGTCGAAAGGGGTGCGCACGTCGGGCAATGCCGCGTTCATGTCTTCCAGCTTGAAGCCGCTCTGCAATGCCGCGCCAAGCAGGTCGAGCGCGCTGGTGCCGGACAGCACCGCGCCGGCCAGAAGTTCGCTGTGACGCACCAGGTAGTACTGCGTGGCAAAGCTGCCCATGCTGTGGCCCAACAGAATGAGCGGCAGGCCCGGGTGTTCGGCGCGGGCGTGGAGGCTCAGCAGGGCCATGTCGTCCACCAGGCCGGCGAAGCCGCGCGGGCCGAACTCGCCGAGTTCCTTGCGCGCCGCGGCCTCCTTGCCGTGGCCGCGGTGCTCATTCGCATAGACGACGCAGCCGGCAGCGGTGAGCGCGTCGGCCAGCGGGCGGTAGCGCAGCGAATGCTCGCCCATGCCGTGCGCGATCTGGACGATGGCGCGCGGCAATGACGCGCATGCGGGGGAGGCGCTCTCCCAGCGATGCGCCTCCACCGGGTGGCCGTCGCTGGCACTGAGTTCGAAGGGCGTCTCGATGGTGCTGGTGCTTCTGTGCGTCGACATGCAATGCTCCGGCGATGGGTGCGGCGAATGGCCAAACGCTTGCATGCTAGGAGCCGCGACCCGCGCCAGCCATCGGGGCTTTCCAGCGCAAGAAGGCAGAGGCGCTCAGCGCGCCGCCTGATGTGCACCGGAACGACCCGGCAAGGCCATTGGAAATGCTCGAGTGCACTCTAGGTCAAGCGCCAGACAATCGGCCCATGAGCGAATTTGCCGAACAATTGCACGAGGTCTTCGAACGCTTCGGCCCCATCCAGCTGCGGCGGATGTTCGGCGGCCATGGCGTCTACCGCGAGGGGCGCATGTTCGCGCTGATTGCGGGCGAGCGCCTCTACCTCAAGACCGACGACGCGTCGCGCGCGCACTTCGAAGCAAGGCAGTTGGCGCCCTTCGAGTACACGCGCCAGGGCAAGACGATGCGCTTGTCCTACTACGAAGCGCCGCCTGAGCTGTTCGAGGATCGCGACGAAGCGGCCGCGTGGGCGCGCCGGGCCTGGGAAGCGGCGCTGCGCTCAGGCGCACCGAAGCCCAAGTCCAAACCAAAGCCCAAGGCGCGCGGACAGGCCGCGCGCTCATAGCGGTCCGCTCCCGCTTCAGTTCGCGACGGCGAAGCAATAGAACAGCCCGTCGCCACCCGTTCCGCGCAGCGCCTGCTGGCTGCAGCCGCCGCGCGACTGGTGCGAGGAATTCCATGAGGTGGCCCAGGGGTCGGGCGTCGGCCCGGCGCGATCGTGATGACCGACCATGACCACGCCTTCGGCGCCGCTGCGCGTCCAGTTGCCGCAGGTCATGTCGGAGTCGCTGGGCGAGAAGGCGGTGCCGTCCGTGCGCGAGCCGGTCAGGATGTCGTGCCGGTTGGGCGTATCGCCCCGGCCCGCGACCGGCTCGCCCTTCTCGTTGAGCGCGCTCTGCTTGCTGATGTTATTGGCGCCATGCAACTGCGCCACATCGCGCGCGATCACCTCGCCCTTGGCGTTGTACCAGGGTCCGGCGCCGATGCGGTCGCGTGCGTTGACCGTGGGCACGCCGTCCTTGCCCTGGGTGCTCAGGTAGGCACGCCAGGTCTTGCTGCCCGCGCCTGCCCCTGCGGCCAGGGTCTGGCAATGCTTGTCGGCGCCGGCCAGCCCGCCCAGGTCGGCCCCCTTGCCGACGCCCTGGCTGGTCACGAAAAAGCTCATGCCGCCCGGCCCGCCGGATGGCGCCATCGCGCAGGCGGCGAGCGCCGCGGGAACTCCGATCAGCAGCGCCCACTGGCGCCAGGAGGGACGTTGTCTTGCCATGCTCATCTCCTTTATTTGAAGTTGATCGTGCAATGAAGCCCGTCTTCACGGGCGGCCGCATTATGGAATCGGCCTACTTGGTTCGCCACTGCCCCGCCGCCATCATGGGCATCGAGCGCGGTTTAAGGGCATTCGCTATTTCGAGACGCACCGGCCACCCGATAAGATCGCGTCAGTTTCATTTGTAACGGAGACATGATGAAGAAACTGCTCACCCTCGCGGCCATCGCCGCAGCCGCCTTCGGCGCCCAAGCCCAGAATTTCCCCGACGGCAAGCCGATCACCATCGTGGTGCCCTTTGCCGCCGGCGGCCCGACCGACCGCGTGGCACGCGACCTCGCCGAGGCGATGCGCAAGCCGCTGGACGGCGTCAGCATCGTGGTGGACAACGCGGCCGGCGCCGGCGCCACCATCGGCATCGCCAAGGTGGCCCGCGCCAAGCCCGACGGCTACACCCTGCTGGTGACGCATGTGGCCATGGCCACCACCCCGGTGCTCTACCGCAAGCTCTCCTACAACGTCGAGACCGACTTCGAGTACCTGGGCGTGATCAACGACGTGCCCATGACCGTCATCGGCAAGCCGACCCTGGAAGCCAACACCTTCAAGGAGCTGCGCGACTGGATCGGCAAGAACTCCGGCAAGGTCAACCTGGGCAACGCCGGCATCGGCTCGGCCTCGCACCTGTGCGGCCTCCTGTTCCAGAGCGAGCTGAAGGCTGAAATGACCACCGTGCCCTACAAGGGCACCGCGCCGGCCATCGCCGACCTGATCGGCGGCCAGATCGACCTCTTGTGCGACCAGACCACCAACACCACCAGCCAGATCGAGGCCAAGAAGGTCAAGCCCTACGCCGTGACCACGCTCAAGCGCCTGTCGACGCCGGCGCTGAAGGACATCCCGACCCTGGACGAGTCGGGCCTGAAGGGCTTCCAGGTCACCATCTGGCACGGCCTGTACGCGCCCAAGGGCACGCCGGCGCCGGTGCTCAAGAAGATCAATGACGCGCTCAAGGTTGCGCTGAAGGATCCGGACTTCATCAAGAAGGAAGAAGGCCTGGGCGCAGTGGTGACCAGCGACAAGCGCCTCGAGCCGGCCGAACACAAGAAGTTCGTGCAAGGCGAGATCGCGCGCTTCGGTCCCGTCATCAAGGCTGCCGGCCAATACGCAGACTGATTGCGCCTTCCCATCAAGCCGCCGCGTCCTCCCGGGCCCGGCGGCTTTTTTGTGCGCGCCTGGCGCCGGCATCGCCGTGCAATGGGCGCAGGTACTCGTGCAGCACGAAGGCGGCCGCACCCACGGCCGGCGCGAGCGCACCGTAACGGGCTGCGCGCAGTTGCGGCGCCGGCATGCCGGCCGCGTCGGCATAGCGTTCGACGGTGGCCAGCGCCCCCAGCAGCAGTTGCGGATGAGCGGCGCAGCTGTCGCCGCCCACCACGATGACGCGCGGATTGAAGGTGACCCACAGGTTCTGCAGCAGCACGCCCAGGAAGGTTGCGGCGCGCTGTACATCGGCGCCGCTGCGGCCGAGCGCGCGCGAGCCGAAGAAGGCCTCGGCACAGCCCTTTCGCCCGCAGGAGCAGCGCGGGCCGTCGACTTGCAAGATGCTGTGGCCGATTTCGCCGGCCATGCCCTGGGCGCCGACAAAGAGGCGGTCGTTCAGCACGATGCCGGCGCCCACGCCGACATCGCAGTTGACGAAGATCAGCGGGTCTTCGCCGGCGCCGCTCTCGGCGAATTCGAATTCGCCCAGTGCGGCGGCATCGGCCTCGTTCTGCAACTGGATCGGAACCGGCGGCAGCCCGGCCGCGGCCAGCGCTTCGGTCAGCAGCGGCAGCAGGTCGAGGTTGCGCCAGCCTAGGTTGGGGGCGAAGCGCACCAGCCCGGAGGCGGCATCCACGGCCCCGGGCACGCCCACGCCGATGCCCGCCAGCCGCGGCCCGCGCACGGCCAGCTGGGCGTGCAGGCGCGCCACCATCGCCGCAGCCTGGCGGCTGGCCGCTTCCGGCGCGCGATCGACCAGTGGCTCGCTGGCCGAGCACATCACCTCGCCCTGCAGGGATACGGCGGCCACCCGGATCACTTCGACCGCGATCTCGATGCCCATCAGGGCGCGCACGCCGACATTGATCGAGAGCGGCGTGGATGGCCGGCCCAGGCCGTCGGCCGCAACCGGCGCACCCGATTCGAACAGCCAGCCGTCGTCGAGCAACTCACGCACCAGCAGGCTGACGGTCGATTTGGTGAGGCCGCTTTCCTGCGCCAGGCGTGCGCGCGACAGCCCTGGCTGCGCGCGCAAGAGGCGCAGCAGCACGCTGCGGTTGATGCGCTTGACGAGTTGCTGGTCGCCGATGGTAGTCATATGCCGGCGCGGATCGCCTCGGCCTTGCCCTCGGGGCGCTTGCCCGCAATGATCATTCCCAGCACCTCGTCCTCGGTCACGTCGGCGGTGCGGTAGGTGCCGACCAGCTTGCCGTTCTTCATCACCGCCAGCCGATCACTCAGGCCGAACACGTCGGGCATGTCGTGGGTGATGAGGAAGATGCCGACGCCGTCGGCCTTGAGCTGCTTCACCAGGTCGCCCACCATCGCCGTCTCTTCCGGTCCGAGCGCTGCGCAAGGCTCGTCCATGATCAGGATGCGGGCGTTGAAGTACAGGGCGCGCGAGATCGCCACCACCTGGCGCTGCCCGCCCGACAGGCGTCGCACCGGCACGCGGATGTTGGTGAAGTTCTTGTTCAGGCGCTGGAACACCTTGCGCGCCTGCACTTCCATGAAGTGGTCGTCCAGCGTGCGCCAGGACGTCATCTTCTCGCGGCCGAGAAAGAGGTTGGCCACCGAGTCCAGGTTGTCGGCCAGCGCCAGGGTCTGGTAGATGGTTTCGATGCCTTGCGCCTGCGCTTCGGCCGGCGTGCGGATGTGCACCTTCTGGCCGGCGATGAGGGTGTCGCCGGCGTCGATCGGATAGGCGCCGGCCAGCATCTTCATCAGGGTGGACTTGCCCGCGCCGTTGTGGCCCAGGAGGGCCACCACTTCGCCCGCGTGCAGGTTGACGGAAACGCCATCGACCGCCTTGATGCCGCCGAAGGATTTGTGGATGTCGCGCAGTTCGACCAGGGGAGTCGTCATCTCAGTTCTCCCCGAACTTGCGCCGGTACAGCACGTCAAACACCACCGCCGCGATCAGCACCTGGCCGATGATCACCATGCGCCGGCCGATCGGCACATCCAGGAGCAGCATGCCGCTGTCGAGCGACTGCATGATCAGCGCGCCCAGCACCGAGCCGAGGATGGAGCCGCTGCCGCCCGCCAGCGCGGTGCCGCCGATGACCGCGGCGGCGATCACGTACAGCTCCATGCCGGTGCCCAGCGAATTGGTGCCGGCGTTGAGCCGCGCGATCGACACGATGGCCGCCACCGTGACCAGCACCGCCAGCAGCGCGAACAAGAGCAAGGTCACCTTCTTGACCGGAATGCCCACCAGCGCCGCCGCATCCGGGTTGCCACCCATGGCGAACACGTAGCGGCCGAAGCGCGTGCGGTGCACGAGGAAAGAAAGCACGATCGCCACCACCGCCCAGATCAGCACCGGGATCGGCAGGCCCTGCGCCTCCTCCTTGGAGGGAATGCGGTAGCTGTTCATCACCGCGGCAAAGGCGAACACCACCACGATCGGCACCGCGATCAGGAACGCGTCCAGCCACAGCGGCTCGATCGGCATGCCGTGGCGCGCTCGCGCGCGGCGCCGCTGCGCCATTCGCGCGACGAGCACCAGCGCCACCACGCCGGCCAGGACCCAGGTCCAGGTGGTGCCGACGCCGCCGTCGTAGCCGCCGCCCAGGCGCTGGAAGAACTCGTCGTTCACCGGCTGCGTCTTGCCGTCGGCCACCAGGAAGGCGGCGCCGCGAAAGGACATCAGACCGCCCAGCGTGACGACGAAGGATGGCACGCCCAGCACCGCCGTCAACCAGCCCTGGTAGATCGACACCAGCAGCGCCACCGCCAGCCCGGCCAGGCAGGCGGTCGGCCAGGACCAGCCGGAGGTGTATTGAAGGTAGGCGATCAGCACGCCGACGAAGCCCATCACCGAGCCGACCGACAGGTCGATGTGGCGCGCCACGATCACCAGCACCATGACGGTGGACACGATGCCCACCACCGCCGTCTGCTGCGCCACGTTGTAGAGGTTCTCGGGCGAGAGGAAGACTCCCCCGGAGAGGACGTGGAAGGCGATGCCGAGCACCGCCAGCAGCACGGACATCAGCAAGAGGCGCAGGTCGATGCCTGCCCGCCGCCACAGGGGCAAGTTCCTGTTCATGAAGACTCCCTTCGCGCTGGCGGGCAGCGTTACTTGCAGGCCGACGGCGCCTTGTCGGCGGCCACGCCCTTGCACAGTTCGTCCTTCTTGATCCAGCCGGCCTTCACCACCGTGTCGAGGTTGTCCCTGGTGATCGCAACGGGCTTGAGCAGGCGCGAGCTGAGCTGCACCTTCTTCTCGCCGCCGCTCCAGGGGGCGGCGTTTTCCACTGGCTTGCCGGCCGCCATTGCCACGGCGGCGCTGGCGGCTTCCTTGCCGAGCTCGCGCGAGTCCTTCCACACCGACACCGTCTGCGTGCCCAGCGCCACCCGGTTGAGCGCGGCGAAGTCCGCGTCCTGGCCGGACACCGGGATGCCCCGGATGCCCTTGGCAGTCAGCGCCGCCACCACGCCACCCGCGGTGCCGTCGTTGGCCGCCACCACCGCGTCGACCTTGTTGGCGTTCTTGGTGAGGATCTGCTCCATGTTCTTCTGTGCCACCTCGGGCTTCCAGCCATCGGTGTATTCGTCGCCGACGATCTTGATGTCGCCCTTCTTCACCGCAGCGTCCACCACTTCCTGCGCGCCGGCGCGCAGGAAGTTGGCGTTCGGGTCGGTGGGCGCGCCCTTGATGAACACGTAGTTGCCCTTGGGCGCCAGCTTGAACACCTCGCGCGCCTGCATGCGGCCGACCTCGACGTTGTCGAAGGTGATGTAGAAGACGCCGGGCGCCTCGATCAGGCGATCGTAGGCCACCACCGGTACCTTCTGGCGCGTGGCCTTGGTCACGGCGGGCAAGATTGCGTCCTTGTCCATGGCCAGCACGATCAGCGCCTTGGCGCCCTTGCTCATCAGGCCCTCGATGTCGCCCAGCTGCTTCTCGGGCGAGCCGCCGGCATCGGCGCTGATGTACTTGGCGCCCAGCTTTTCCAGCTGGGCCTTGATGGCCGCCTCGTCGGTCTTCCAGCGCTCCTCCTGGAAGTTGGACCAGCTCACGCCGACGACGGTTTGCGCGGATGCCCCCAGGGCGGCCAGGCCCACGGCCAGGGCGGACAGGGGGTGGTGCAGCTTCATGTTGCGGGTCTCCTCGGACGTTGTTCGTTGAGCCGAGTTAGTTCGGCGCTCGAACTATGTTCCAGGCGCCCGCGCGCCGGCATCGGGGAAACCCCGCCTATCAAGGCCCTACTTCGGCCGGATCGCGTCCGCCGTGCCCTGGATGAAGGCCTTGATCTTCTCCACGTCCTCGGCCGTCAGCTTGCCGCTGAAGTCGGGCATGCCGCGCTCCATGGCCGGGCCCTTGAAGACCGACTTGTCGAGGCTCTCGATGAGGCTCGCGTTCATGTAGCCCAGGTTCGGGATGTTGCCGCCGCGGTCCACGCCCGGCACGCCATGGCAGAAGACGCAGTTGCTCACGTACAAAAGTGTGCCGGCCTCCACCTTGGCCGGGTCGTACTTGACGCCCTGCACCAGCTTGTCCATGCGGTACTGCACGAACTCGGGCTTGGGCGCGTTGCCGCCCAGCACGAAGGTGTAGACCGTGCCGGGGCCCTGGCGCTCGGTGGCACGGGCGGCGATGCCGTAGACCCCGCCCCAGCCCACCGCGATCGACACGTACTGCTTGCCGTCCACCATGTAGGTGCTGGGGGCCGCGACCACGCCGGTGCCGGTGGCGGTCTCCCACAGCTTGTCGCCGCTCTTGGCGTTGTAGGCCACCAGGCGGCCATCGGCCGTGCCCTGGAACACCAGGTTGCCGGCGGTGGTCAGGGTGCCGCCGTTCCAGGGCGAGACATGCTCCACCGCCCAGGCCTGCTTCTGCGCCACCGGGTCCCAGGCGATCAGGCGGCCGAAGGGCTTGCTCTTGGGCGGCTCCGCGTTGATGAACATGGCGGTGTTCCAGCCCAGCGCCGCGTGCGGACGGGCCGGCGCGTTCTCATTGAACTTCCAGGCCTTGTCGTCCATGAGCGAGAGCGGAATGTTCTGCGCGGGCAGATAGGCCAGGCCGGTCTGCGGATTGAAGGACATCGAATGCCAGTTGTGCGCGCCGAAGGGGCCGGGCACGCTGTCGCCGGGCTTCTCGTTCTGGCGCGCGGCGGCCACCTCGATCGGCCTGCCGTTCTTGTCGTAGCCGGTGGCCCAGTTCACGTCGACGAAATTCCTGGCCGAGATGAACTTGCCGTTGCTGCGGTCGATGACGAAGAAGAAGCCGTTCTTGGGCGCATGCAGGATCACCTTGCGCGCCTTGCCGGCGATCTTCAGGTCGGCCAGGATCATCGGCTGGGTGGCGGTGTAGTCCCAGTTGTCGCCCGGCGTTTCCTGGTAGTGCCAGACGTACTTGCCGGTGTCGGGATTGAGCGCGACGATGGACGAGAGGTACAGGTTGTCGCCGCCCTTGGGGCTGCGCTTGCTGTGCGCCCACGGCGAGCCGTTGCCGGTGCCGATGTACATCAGGTTGAGCTCGGGGTCGAAGGTGATGGTGTCCCAGGCGGTGCCGCCGCCACCGGCCTCCCAGTACTTGCCGCTCGGGTCCCAGGTCTTGGCGGCCTTGGCCATGGCTTCGTTCTCGAAGGGCTTGCCCGGATTGCCCGGCACGGTGAACCAGCGCCACTTCTGATCCCCGGTCTTCGCGTCGTAGGCGGTGACGTAGCCGCGCACGCCGTACTCGGCGCCGCCGTTGCCGATGATCACCTTGCCCTTGAAGACCCGGGGCGCGCCGGTGATGGTGTAGGACATCTTGTGGTCGATGATGGTGTCCTTCTCCCAGGCCACCTGGCCGGTAGCGGCGTCCAGCGCGATCAGGCGCCCGTCGTAGGCGCCGACATAGACCTTGCCCTCGTACAGCGCCACGCCGCGGTTGACCACGTCGCAGCAGCCGCGAAAGCCCTTGGACTTGTCGACCTTGGGGTCGTAGCTCCAGATCTTTTTGCCGGTACGCACGTCGATGGCGTGCACCACGCTCCACGAGGCGCTGACGTACATGATGCCGTCCACCACCAGCGGCGTGGCTTCCACGCCGCGCGTCGATTCGAGGTTGTAGGACCAGGCCAGGCCGAGTTCCTTCACGTTGCCGGCGTTGACCTGCTCGAGTCTGGAAAAGCGCGTCTCCGCATAGTCCAGGCCGTAGCTGGGCCAGTCGGGCGTCTTGGCCGTGTTGGCGCGGATGAAGGCGCCATCGACCTTGGCGGTGGCGGCCTTGATGTGATCGGCCGAGCCCTTGCCCTGGGCGGCCGCGGGCGCCGCGGCCAGGCACAACAAGGCGCCGAGCGCGAGCGCGGTGTGGAGCGTTCTCATCGTGCTGTCTCCTCAAGTCGTTGTGAGTGAAGAATCGTTCGCCAGCCCTCTTTGTTCACCCTCGGGATTTCCCTAGGCCTTGGCTGTTCCGTTGCGGAACACATTCGACGCCCCATCGAGCGAGGAGGAGCCCATGCCCCAGCCCCCGAGCCGCGGCGCCGCGGATGCGCCGCTGCAGCTCTTTTCGCGCACGCGCGCGCAGCGGGTGGAACTCGCCCGCCAGCAGTTCTTCGAGGAAGGCGTGCGTCCCACCGGGCTGGTCGGCGAAGCGGTGATCCAGTCGTGGATGCGCTGCACGCGCACGCACAGCGATCGGCAGCGCCTGGTGGCTTTCGACGCCGTCACGCCCAGCCGACTGCACGCCACCATGCAGCGCAATCACGAACTGCTCGACGCCGCGCGCGCCGAGTTGCAGAGCATGGAAAGCTCGCTCGCCGGCACCGATGCGCGCGTGCTGCTGACCGATGCACAGGGCGTGATCGTGCATGTCACGCCCAACCCGGCGGCGGCGCAGCAGCCCGTGCTGTGCAAGACGGCTCGCCTGGGCGTGAACATTGCCGAGAGCGTGGTCGGCACCACGGCGCCGGGCATCGTGACCTGCACCGGCCAGGCCGTCACGGTGGACGGCGCCGAGCACTATTTCGAGTACCTGCGCGAGATGCAATGCGCGGCTGCGCCGATCCGCGACGTGCACGGGCGCCTGGCGGCGGTGCTCGACATCACGGTGGAGTCGCGCGCTTTCGGATTCGATGCGGCCTCGGTGCTCGGGCTCTATGCCACCACCATCGAGAACCGGCTGCTGGCGTCGCAGTCGTCCGAGCATCTGCTGCTGCGCTTTCAGGCCAGTCCGGCACTGCTCGGCACGCCGCTCGAGGCACTGGCCGGCGTGGCGCCCGACGGCCGAGTGGCCTGGCTCAACGCCGCGGCTACGCGCTTGCTCGGGCGCCTGCCCGACACCGGGCCGCGCGATGTGCAGGCGTTGTTCGGGCTTGATGTGTCTGCGCTGCTGCGCCTGGCCCGGCGCGAGGCGGCGCAGCCGGTGCGGCTGGCCAGCGGCCTGGGCGTGTGGCTGCAGGCCCGGCTGCAGGCGCACGACGGCGTGGACTTCCGGCACGCCGTCGGCACCGCCGCTGCGCCGCTGCTCGAAGATGCCGGCCCGCCCGCGGCGCAGCCGCTTCAAGCACCCGAGGCCAGCGAGAGCGCAGCGGCGGGCGATGGAACATTGCTGGGCCACAGCCGCAAGTTGATCGAGGACACGCTGGCCGTGCACGGCGGCAACATCTCGCAGGCGGCGCGCCAGCTTCGGGTGTCGCGCGGCACCCTGTACCGGCGCCTCAAGCGCAGGCAATAGATCACTGCACGTTGCACGGGTTAGCCCGGGCACGCCCAGATCGTCACGATCGTTACGATTTCCGGTAAGGCGCAGGCGGGTTCTGCGCTGGAGCCAAGATGGACTTGAAGCTTTTTGATACATCGCAGCAGCAGGCGCTCTACCGGACGATGCTGCGCATCCGCGCTTTCGAGAATGCAGCCGAGGCAGCCAGCCAGGGCGGCGTCAGTGTCTACGGCCAGCAGGCCGGCGCCAGCGCGAAGGTGCGCGGGCCGCTGCACCTGTCGACCGGGCAGGAGGCGGTGCCGGCCGGCGTCTGCGCGCATCTGCGCGCGAGCGACTACCTTACCTCCACCCACCGCGGCCACGGCCACACGCTGGCCAAGGGCGCCGACCTCACCCGCATGATGTGCGAGCTGTTCGGCAAGGCCAGCGGCTTCAACGGCGGCAAGGGCGGCTCGATGCACATCGCCGACTTCTCCGTCGGCATGCTGGGCGCCAACGGCGTGGTGGCGGCCGGCCTGCCGATCGCGGTGGGCGCGGCGCATGCGCAGAAGATCCAGAAGCGCGACGCCATCACCGCCTGTTTCTTCGGTGACGGCGCGATCAACCGCGGGCCCTTCCTGGAGGCGTTGAACTGGGCGCGCGTCTACCGGCTGCCGGTGCTTTTCGTGTGCGAGGACAACCGCTGGAGCGCCACCACCGCCAGCGGGCCGATGACCGCCGGCGACGGCGCCTCGGTGCGTGCGGCCTCCATGGACATCGAAGCGGTGCAGGTGGACGGCAACGATGTCTTCGCGGTGCACGAGGTGGCGGCACGTCTGGTGGCGCAGGTGCGCAGCGGGCAAGGGCCGCGTCTTCTGCATGCCCTCACCTACCGGGTTAAGGGCCATGTCTCGGTCGATGCGGCGGCCTACCGAAACCCGCGCGAGCTGGAAGCCGCGCTGGAGACCGACCCGATTGCTCGCGCCCGCGCACGCCTGCTGGCGCAGGGCATGGCGGCGCACCTGCTCGACGCCATCGAGGCCGACGCGCATGCCGAAGTCGAGGCCGCGCTCGCCATCGCCGATGCGGCGCCCTGGCCGCGGCCGCAGGCCGCCTTCGGCGATGTGCAGGACACGGGGGCGGGGCAATGGACCTGACGATGCAAGAGCCGGGCGCCGGCCGTTTCGCCTTTGGCGAGAGCAGGGAGATGAGCTACGCGCAGGCGGCGCAGCTGGCCCTCATGCGCGAGATGGAAGTGGACTCGCGGGTGGTGGTGGTCGGCGAGGACGTGGGCCGCGGCGGCATCTTCGGCCAGTACCAGGGGCTGCAGGCGCGCTTCGGCGCCGACCGGGTGATCGACACGCCGATCAGCGAAGCCGCCATCATGGGCGCCGGCGTCGGCATGGCGCTGGCCGGGCTGCGGCCGGTGGTCGAGATGCGGGTGGTCGACTTCGCCCTGTGCGGCATGGACGAGCTGGTCAACCAGGCCGCCAAGAACCGCTTCATGTTCGGCGGCCAGGGCCGCGTGCCGATGGTGGCGCGCATGCCGGGCGGCATCTGGGATGCCTCGGCGGCGCAGCATTCGCAGTCGCTGGAAGCCTGGTTCGCGCACATGCCGGGGTTGGTGGTGGTCTGCCCGGCCACGCCGCAGGACAACTTCAGCCTGCTGCGCGCCGCCATGAAATGCGACGACCCGGTGGTCTACATCGAGCACAAGACGCTGTGGGGCATGCGCGGCGAGGTGGACAGCGCCGTGGCGATCCCGCTGGGCAAGGCGGCGCGCCTGGCCAACGGCAATGCGCTCACGCTGGTGAGCTGGAGCCGGCAGCTGCAGGCCTGCGCGGTCGCCTGCGAGGCGCTGGCGGCAGAGGGCGTCGCGGTCGACCTGATCGACCTGCGCACGCTCTGGCCCTGGGACCGCGAGACGGTGCTGGAATCCTGCGGCCGCACGGGTCGTTTGCTGGTGGTGCATGAGGCGGTGCAGGTGGCCGGCTTCGGCGCCGAGATCGCGGCCACGGCCGCGGAGGCCACGGGCTGCAGGGTGGCGCGGCTGGGCGCACCAAGGATCCCGGTCGGTTATTCGCCGGTGCTGGAGGCGCAATCGCGCGTGGGCGCGCAGCAGATCGTGGCCGCGGCGCGCAAGCTCATCGGCCACTGAGCGGCGGCATGGATTCGCTGTTCTTCAAGCTGGTGCGGGTGGTCAACCTGACGGCGCGGCCGTTCCAGCAGCAAGTGGGCCAGGCGCATCAACTCAAGCTCAACGAATGGCGGGTTATGGCCGTGCTCGGCCAGCATCCGGGCAGCACCGCCACCCAGGTGGCCCTGCAGACCGGGCTCGACAAGATGTCTGTCAGCCGCGCCCTGGGCGGCCTCAAGCGCGCCAGGCGCCTGCAGGCGCACGAGGATCCGACCGACCAGCGCCGCAGCCGTCTCTACCTGACCGAGGCCGGCAAGGCGCTGTTCGCGCTCGTCGGCGAGCAGTCGGCGCGGCGCGAGGCCCAGCTGTTCAGCGGCATCGACGCGAAGGAGCGTGCGCAACTCGACGAGACGCTCGACAAGCTGATCGTCGCCGTTGCCTGCCTCGACGGAGAGGCCCCTAGCGGGCGTGCGCGGGGTCGTGCCGCGCCAGCAAATACGCCCAGGCCAACACCGCGATGAGCCCCAGCGCGCCCTGCGCCAGCGCCAGGCCCAGCGGCCCGAGGGCATGGACTGCCAGGCCCACCGCCAGCGTCAGCGCCGCATAGCCGATCGCAGCACCCAGCGGCGAGGTGCCCTGGCGACTGCGCCGCTCCGGTGACCAGAGCTGGCCGGCCCAAGCCAGCGACCACGCGGCGCCCTGGGCCAGCGCCACGCCCAGGAAATTGAAGGGTGCGCTGGCCCACAACACCACCAGCGCGCCCGCCGCCAGCAGCAGCGTGCAAACCAGCGGCAGCACGCGCGGGTGCCAGTGCGTCATCGCGCGCCGCAGCAGCAGCGCCGGCAGGAACATGGCGGCGAAGTGCAGCAGCACCATGGCCTGCGGCGCCATCGCCTCGGTGCGGCACCAGGCCACCATCAGCGGCAGCGCCGCCATCATGGGCAGCATGGCCAGGCCGGCGAGCAGGGTGGGCCACTGCTGCGCATCGTGCCAGGCGCCGGCCGGCCAGGCCGGCAGCGAGCAATCGAACAAGCCTGCGCGGCAGCGGCTGGCTGCGGCGCCGGGGCGCTCGCCAACCTGCAGCAGCACCAGCGCGATGGCGGCAAGGCTCACCAGAACGCCAAGCCGGAGCGCCAGCGCCTGCGCGTTGGCTGGATCGCCGATCGCCAGGGCCGCGCACAGGGCGCCGAGGCTGGCGGCGACGATGGGCGGCGCCGGTCGCGCAGGTTGGGCCTGGCGCACGCTGCGCACCACGCCCGAGGCCAAGGCCGTGAGGCCGGCCCAGCTGCACAAGGACACCAGCAAGGCCGGCAAGCCACCGCCCTGCGTCGCCCACGCGAGCGCGCCGACCGTCAGCGCGGCGCAAATGCCCAGGCCCAACCGGCGCGTGCGGGCACGCAGGCTGTCGCGGGTGGCAAAGGTGGCGGCCACGCCCAGCACCAGCAGCCAGGCCGCCACCAGCGCATGCACGCCCAGCAGGCTGGGGGTGAGCGCCAGCGCCACGCCGCCCAGCCCGACCCAGCCGGCGAGCAGCAGCGCCCAGGCGGTGGCACGCGCGGCGGTCAGGCGAAGCTGCGTCGCGGTGTTCATGGCGTTGCCATCGGTGCGGGCCACTGCAGCACATGGCCGGTGCTGGCGGCGAAGCGCTCGATGTCCTCGGGCGTGTCGATGTCGATGCGATAGCGCTGGTTGTCGGTGTCGAGCCAGTGCACTCGGTCGGGATGCGCCAGGCGCCAGCGCCTGCAGGCCAGGTTGGCGTCGCCGGCCAGCCATTCCTCCCTGAGCGCAGCATCGAAGATGACCGGGTTGCCCGGCACGCTGCTGCCATCCGGTGCCTGCACCCGCGGCACCACCATGGCGGCGTCGCCGCGCTTCTTGAAGGCGCCGATCAGCGCGATCACGTCCTGCGCGTCGATCAGCGGCTGATCGGCCAGCGCGACCATCACCGCGTCGAGCTTGGGCGAGAGCGCCTGCAGTCCGATGCGCACCGAGGAAGGCTGGCCATCGTCGGGGTTGGGATTGCGCACCAGCGTGATCGGGAAGGCGCGCACCGCCGCTTCCACCGCCTCGGCATGGTGGCCCAGCACCACGGCCACCTCGTCGACGCCTGCGCCCGACAGCGCGATGAGTTGGCGCAGGATGAGCGGCACGCCGCCCAGTTCCAGCAGCGCCTTGGGGCGCCCGCCCAGGCGCGAGCCGGCGCCGGCCGCGAGCAGTACCGCGCCCACCGTCATGCGGCTGTACAGGCCGCTGTTGCCCTTGAGGATGCAGCCCATGTCAGCTTCCCCTCATCGCAGTGCGTCGACCAGCTGCGGCAAGACCGCGCCGATGCTGGCCAGGTCTGCGCCGGGCGCCAGCAGGTCCAGGTGCGGCAGGGCCGCCTGCATGCCCTGGCAGGTGGGCGCATAGCCCGGCCGGCGCGCCAGAGGATTGAGCCAGACGATGCGGCGTGCGCGGCGGCGCAGTTGCGAGAGTGCCTCCGACAGCTGCGCCGGATCGCCGGTGTCGTAGCCATCGCTCAGCACGATGACGGCCGTGCGCGAGTGCACCACGCGCGGCGCATGCTCGCGGTTGAACTGCGCCAGGCTCTCGCCGATGCGCGTGCCGCCGGCCCAGCCCTGCGCCAGCAGGTGCAACTGCTCCTGCGCGCGCCACGGGTCCGGGTCGTGCAGTGCCCGCGACACGGCCGTCACCCGGGTGTGGAAGATGAAGCTGTGCACGTCCTGCAGTTCGGCGCCGAGCGCACGCGCCAGGCGCAGGTAGAAAAAGCTGTAGGCCGCCATCGAGCGGCTGACGTCGATCAGCAGCACCAGGCGCGGCAGCACACGGCGCGGCTCCTGCCAGGCCAGGTGGAAAGGCGTGCCCCCACTGGCGACGCTTCGCCGGATGGTGGCCTGCAGGTCCAGCCGCCGCCCGTGGCGCGCATGGGCCTGGCGGCGCAGGCGCAGGGGTTTCAAGCGGCGCGCCAGGCGGCGCATCAGCGCCTCGATGTCCAGCAGGTGCTCGCGGGCGTTCAGGTCGCGAAAGTCCATCGAGCCCAGGAGCTCGTGGCGGCTGGCCGTGTCGCGCCGGTGCCGGTCCTTCTGGTCGATGTCCTCGCCTGCCCTGCGCTCGCGCGCGTCGGTGTCTGGCCGGTCGCCTTGCGGGCCTTCGCTCTGCGCATCACGGCGGGTGGCTTGCTGCCACTTGTTGGCCGGCAGGAACCAGGCGTCGAACAGCTCGTCGAAGCGCCGCCATTCGTCGCGCCGGCCACACAGGAGAGCTTGCAGGCTCCATCGCAGCAGGTGCGGATCGAGCACCCCGACCCGCCGCGCGGCCTGCAGGATTTCCACCGCATCGGCGCCGCCAACCCCGAAGCCGTTGGCGCGCAGGAAGCCGGCAAAGCCGGCCAGGCGCGCGGCCAGCCGCTCGTCCAGCTCGATGCCTTGCTCGTGCGTCAGCATGCGGCCGCCAGTCGGGCGAGCGCAGCGCGCGGCAAGGCGGCGCGGTCTTCCCGGGTCTTGATGAGGGCGCTGAGCGTTTCCATCAGTCGATCGGTCCCGTCGGCGTCGATGGTCGAGATGCCCAGGCGCAGCAGCGCCGCGGTCCAGTCCAGCGTTTCGGCGATGCCGGGCTTCTTCTGCAGGTCCATGCGCCGCACCGCCTGCACGAAGGAAACGATCTGCTGCGCCAGTTCGGCCGCGGCGCCTGGCGCCTTCCTGCGCACGATGGCGAACTCCTTCTCGCGATCCGGGTAGTCGATGAACTGGTAGAGGCAGCGCCGGCGCAGCGCGTCCGACAGCTCGCGCGTGCCGTTCGAGGTGATGACCACCAGCGGCCGGCTGGTGGCCTGCACCGTGCCGAGTTCGGGAATGGACAACTGGAAGTCGGACAGGAGTTCGAGCAGGTAGGCCTCGAAGGCCTCGTCGGCGCGGTCCACCTCGTCGATCAAGAGCACCGGCGGCTGGGCGCAGCTGATGGCTTCCAGCAGCGGTCGCTTGAGCAGGTAGCGCTCCGAGAAGATGTCCTGCTCCTTGCGCTCAAGGCTCATCGTGTCTTCCTGTTCCAGGAGCTTGATGGCGAGCAGCTGGCGCTGGTAGTTCCACTCGTACATCGCGGCATGCGCGTCCAGGCCCTCGTAGCACTGCAGGCGAATGAGGCGCGTGCCGCGCACCGCGGCCAGAACCTTGGCCACCTCGGTCTTGCCGACACCGGCATCGCCCTCCAGCAGCAGCGGGCGCCCCAGGTCCTGCATGAGGAGCAGCGCGGCCACCAGCGCCGGTTCGGCGATGTAGCCCGCATCGCCCAACTGCTGCTGCAAGTCGGCCAGGTCGAGAGCGCGTTCGGCCGCGGTCATGTGTGTCGGGCTCCGAACAGGGAGTGCAGCCAGTTCCTGAAGACGGACCAGGCGAGCGCCAGGCCGTCGAGTTGCGCCGCTTCGGCCGGCACTGGCGTCGCCGCTTCTGCAGCCGCCACCGGCGGCCCCTGCGCCTGCACTCGCGCCCCGAAGTTGGCCGCGAACTGATTGAGCACCTGCTCGGCCACCGAATCCATCATCCGCCCGCCAAAGGCCGCGGCCTTGCCGCTGATCGACACCTCGCTGGTGCCCACCAGATTGCTGCTGACCGCGTCGATCGCCTCGATGCGCGCACGCAAATCCATCGCCGCGGCCGAGCCGCCGGTGGTGTCGGTGCCCTTGCCTGCCAGCGCCAAGGTGCGGTGCGCCGCATCGAGCGAGACGAGCTCCACCTCGCCGCGAAAAGCCATGCTGGCCGGCCCGAACTTGACCGCCACCTGCCCCTTGAAGTGCTGCGCATCGATGCGCTCGGTGATCTTCGCGCCCGGCATGCAGCCGGCCACCGCGTCGATGTCCTGCAGCACGGCCCAGGCGGCATCGGCCGAGCCGGGCATGGGAAAGGTCTTCTCGAGCCGGACCTTCATGATCGCTGGTCGATGCCCAGCGCATGGCATTGCTGCCAGACGCGCCAGGCGCTGTGCGGCATGTCCATGTGGGTCACGCCCAGATGCGCGAAGGCATCGATCACCGCGTTGCTGAAGCAGGGGATGCCGCCCACATGCGGCGACTCGGCCACGCCCTTGGCGCCGATCGGGTGGTGCGGGCAGGGCGTGACGGTGTGGTCGGTCTCCCAGTGCGGCGTTTCCATGCTGGTGGGCAGGAAGTAGTCCATCAGGCTGTTGCCCAGGTGGTTGCCGTTCTCGTCGAAGGGCATCTGCTGGCCCATCGCCACCGCGAAGGCCTCGGTCAGCCCGCCGTGGATCTGGCCTTCGATCACCATCGGGTTGATGCGGGTGCCGCAGTCGTCCAGCGCATAGAAGCGGCGCACCGAGACCACGCCGGTGAACTTGTCGACGTCCACCACGCACAGGTAGGCGCCGAAGGGGAAGGTCATGTTCGGCGGGTCGTAGTAGGCCACCGCGTTCAGGCCCTGCTCCATGCCCGGCGGCAGGTTGCCGGTGTGGGCGACCATGCACAACTCCTTCATGGTCTTGGACTCGCTCGGGTTGCCCTTGACCTTGAAGCGGTCGATCTCCCACTCCAGATCGCCCTCTGACACCTCGAGCAGGTGGGCGGCGATTTTCTTGGCCTTGTCCTTGATCTTTCGCGCGGCCTGCGCGGTGGCGGCGCCCGACACGGGCGTGGAGCGCGAGCCCCAGGTGCCGGCACCGTAGGGCGCCTTGTCGGTGTCGCCCTCCTCCACCACGATGTCGCTGGCCGGCAGGCCCAGTTCCGTGGCGATGATCTGGGCGTAGGTGGTGGCGTGGCCCTGCCCTTGCGTCATGGTGCCCAGGCGGGCGATCACGCCGCCGGTGGGATGCACCCTGATCTCGCAACTGTCGAACAGGCCGATGCCCAGGATGTCGCAGACCTTGGTGGGCCCGGCGCCGACGATCTCGGTGAAGGTGGCGATGCCGATGCCCATCAGCGACTCGGCGTTCGGGTCGGCGCGGCGCGCCGCCTGCTCGCGAAGCAGGCCCTCGTAGTCCACTGCCTTGAGCACCTTGTCGAGCGCGGCATGGTAGGCGCCGCTGTCCAGCGTCCAGCCGAACGGGGTGGTGTAGGGGAACTCTTCGGCCTTGACGAAGTTGCGCCGCCGCAGCTCGGCCTTGTCGATGCCCAGCTTGAGCGCCAGCACGTCCATCATGCGTTCGATGAGGTACACCGCCTCGGTCACGCGCAGCGAGCAGCGGTAGGCCACGCCTCCCGGCGCCTTGTTGGTATAGACCGCATCGACCCGGCAGTAGGCGTTGGGAATGGCGTAGGAGCCGGTGCAGATCGAGAACAGCCCGGCTGGCAGCTTGCTGGCCGACACATGCGAGTTGAAGGCGCCGTGGTCGGCCAGCGCGGTGAAGCGCAAGCCCTTGATGCGCCCGTCCTTGTCGGCCGCCAGTTCGCCAACGCCGTGATAGTCCCGCGCAAAGCCGGTGGTCGAGATGTTGTCGATGCGCGATTCGATCCACTTGACCGGCACTCCGGTCACGATGGAGGCGACGATCGCCACCACGTAGCCCGGGTACACCGGCACCTTGTTGCCGAAGCCGCCGCCGATGTCGCCGCCCACCACGCGGATCTTGCTTTCGGCCACGCCCGAGAGCATGGCGAGCACGGTGCGCACGATGTGCGGCGCCTGGGTGGTCATGTAGACCGTGAGGTAGCCGGTGGCCTTGTTGAAGGAGGCGACGCAGCCGCAGGTTTCCAGCGGGCAGGGATGCACGCGCGGGTTCAGGATCTCTTCGCGCACCGTCACCTCGGCGCTGGCGAAGGCGCCGTCGGCCGCGGCCTTGTCGCCGGCCTCCCAGGTGAAGATGTGGTTGGGGTGGGTGCGCGGGCCGTGGCCTACCTCGGTCTTGTCGGCGATGTCCTCGCGGATGACGGGCGCGTCGGCTTCCATCGATTTCTTCGGGTCGACAATGGCGCGCAGCTCCTCGTAGTCCACCTCCACCAGCGCGGCGCCGTCGGCGGCGGCGTAGCGGTCGGCGGCCAGCACCATCGCCACTTCCTGCATCTGGAAGCAGACCTTCTTGTCGGCCAGCACCGCCTGCACGTCGCCGCCCAGGGTGGGCATCCAGTGCAGGTTGACGGGCTTGAGGTCGTCGGCGGTGAGCACCGCCACAACGCCGGGGCAGGCCAGTGCCTTGCTCTTGTCGATGGACTTGATGCGCGCGTGTGCGTAGGGACTGCGCACGATGGCGCCGAAGAGCATGCCGGGCAGCTTGATGTCGTCCACATAGGTGCCCTGGCCGCGGATGAATCGCGCGTCTTCCTTGCGCAGCAGCGAGGTACCCATCCCCTGCAACTTGCTTTCGCGCTCCTGGAGTTCGGACATGTCGCCCATGAGAGTTCTCCTTCAGGCCGGCACAGCCGACAGTTTCTTGGCCGCCGACTGCACCGCCTTCACGATGTTCTGGTAGCCGGTGCATCGGCACAGGTTTCCGGAAAGACCGAAGCGGATCTCTTCCTCGCTCGGGTTCGGGTTCTCCTTGAGCAGCCGGTAGGCGCGCGTCAGCATGCCGGGCGTGCAGTAGCCGCACTGCAGGCCGTGCTCCTCGTGGAAGGCCTGCTGAAGGGCGTGCAGCACGCCGCCCTGCTCCAGCCCCTCGACCGTGAGCAGTTCGGCACCTCCGCACTGCACCGTGAGCACTGTGCAGGACTTGACCGACATGCCGTCCAGGTCGACGGTGCAGGCGCCGCAATGCGAGGTCTCGCAGCCGATGTGCGGGCCGGTGTGGGCGAGGCGCTCGCGCAGGGTGTGGATCAGCAGTTCGCGCGCCTCGACCGTCACCTCGGTCGGCTTGCCGTTGAGCGTGAAGGAAACGGTGTGCATCGTGGTCATGTCGTTTCTCCTCAGGCGGCGCGCGCGTGGGCGGCCAGCAGGGCGCGGCGGGTCATCTCGCCGCACATGGCGGTCTTGTAGGCGACGTCGCCGCGCTGGTCGGGCATCGGGTCGCAGATGCTCATGGCCAGGCGCGCGGCCTCGTCCAGGCTGGCGTTGTCGATGGCCTTGCCGACGAGCGCATCCTCGGCAGCGCGGGCACGCAAGGCCGTGGATGCGACGTTGGTCAGCGCGATGCGCGCCTGGGCGACACGGCCGCCGTCCATCCGCAAGAGGACCGCGGTGGCGGCGGTGGCGAAATCGCCGATCTTTCGCTTGAGCTTCTGATAGGACCAGCCGGTGCCGGGCGGCGGAATGGGGATGCGGATTTCCGACAGCAACTCATCGGGCTCGAGCTGCGTCGAATAGAGGCCGAGGAAATAGCCGTCGGCCTTCTGCACCCGCTCGCCGCGCGGCCCGATCAGCACGAAGGATGCGTCGAGCGCCAGCATCAGTGCCGGATGGTCGTTGCCCGGGTCGCCATGCGAGATGTCGCCGCCGATGGTTCCCTTGTAGCGCACCTGCGGGTCGCCGATCCAGCCGGCGCCCTCGACCAGCAGCGGGAGCTTCTCGGCCAAGAGGGGCGAGCGCAGCAGCTCGGCCTCGGTGGTCATGGCGCCGATGCGGATCTCGTCGCCCTGCTGCGCAATGCCGCGCAGGCCGGGGATCTTTCCGAGGTCGATCAGATGGCTGGGCAGCGCGAAGCGCAGCTTCATCATCGGCAGCAGGCTGTGGCCGCCGGCCAGCAGCTTGGCGTCGGGACCGAGCTGGCCGAGCAGCTGCACGGCATCGGCCACCGAACCCGGCGCGTGGTATTGGAATCCGGCAGGGGTCATGTCGATGTCTCCTCGTGGTGTAACGGAACATATCGACGGTGCAGTGCAACAAGGGCGCGCCGTGCACGAAGCGCTTGCCACCGCACACGAACGGCGGCGTTGCGCGCACGAGAAGCGCGTAGTGCGCGCTTACCGGCGCTAGTTCACGGTCTCGGCGATGCCCAACCGATCCAGCAAGCGCGACACACTGGCACGCGCCACCGGCAGGCCGTGGTCGTCGCCGCCGGCGAGCTTGAGCATCACCTTTCCGTCGTCTCGCAGGATCTGCTCGGCGAAGTCGAGGTTGGCCACGTAGCTGCGGTGGATGCGCAGGAAGGAGTGACTGTCCAGCCGGCTTTCGAGGTCGCCGATGGTCAGGTTGCAAAAGCTCGAGCCCTGGGCGGTGTGGACCCAGGTGTAGTGCCCTTCCGAGCGCACGTAGCGCACGGTGGCGGCATCCACCAGCACGATGCGGTTGCCCGAGACGGTGGGGATCTTGAGCAACTGGCGCTTGGTGCCGGGGCGCTGGCCGCCCGCGTCCTCGCGGATCACGGCGTCGGTGATGTCGTAGAAGACCAGGGTGTAGCCGAAGGTGTCGCCGCGCAGGTCCGACATCTTGCTGACCTTGATCAGCAGCACCCGCTCCGGGATGTTGATGATCATGGTCATCGGCGGCGGGTTGCTCACCGGGCACTCGGCCTGGTCGAGCAGGAACTTGACCTTGGACTGCGAGCGCTCGGGGTGGAAGGACAGCACCATCTTCTCGAAGGGCTGCTTGTCCTCCACCGGCAGCACGCGCCGGGCAAGGCTGTTCATCGCCACGACCTTCAAGTCGCGGTCGAGCTGGACCAGCCCGACGTCGCTGCGCTCCAGCAGGTAGAGCGGGCTGTTGTTGCCCACGCGTGCATCCACGATCGAATCCCCGGGTGAGTTGGAACTTAGGATTTAAGCGCTGCCGCCGCCGGGCCGCAACGGGCATTGCCCGAAACCGCAATGAGGACACGGCACGCTGCTTGGGTTAGTACGGGCAGCGCCGGCGGCGCTTCGCGCGTAAAACCGCGCGTTGACCCTTTCAACCCTCTCTTTGCGGAAAGCCGGCATGACCTCTTCTTCCAGGCCCAATCGACGCCATTTGCTGACCACTTGCGCTTTCGCGGTGGCGAGCCTGATGTTTGCGGGTCCGAGCGCGGCGCAGGGCGCCTGGCCGAACAAGCCGGTGCGGATCGTCGTGCCCTTCGCGCCCGGCGGCACCACCGACATCCTGGCGCGGGCGGTGGCGCCCGAACTCTCCAAGGCCTTCGGCCAGCAGTTCATCGTGGACAACCGCGCGGGCGCCGGCGGCAACGTGGGTGCCGAGATCGTCTCCAAGGCGCCGGGCGACGGCTACACGCTGCTGATGGGCACGGTGGGCACGCACGGCATCAACCGCGCGCTCTATCCCAAGCTGCCCTACGACCCGATCAAGGACTTCGTTCCGATCACCCTGGTGGCCGCGGTGCCCAACGTGATGGAGATGAATGCCGACAAGGCGAAGGAACTCGGCATCAGCAACGTGAAGGACTTCATCGCCTACGCCAAGTCGCACCCGGGCAAGCTGAACATGGCCTCCAGCGGCAGCGGCACCTCGATCCACCTGGCCGGCGAGCTGTTCAAGACCATGACGGGCAGCTACATGACGCACATCCCCTACCGCGGCTCCGGCCCGGCGCTGCTGGACATGGTGGCCGGCAATGCCGACGTGATGTTCGACAACCTGCCCTCCTCCATGCAGCAGATCAAGGGCGGCAAGCTGAAGGCGCTGGCGGTGACCAGTTCGAAGCGCTCGCCTGCCTTGCCTGACGTGCCGACGGTGGAGGAAGCCGGCGGGCCAGCGCTCAAGGGCTACGAGGCCAGCTCATGGTTCGGTCTTCTGGCGCCGGCCGGCACGCCCCCGGACGTGGTGAGCCGCATCCAGCAGGAAGTGGCCAAGTCGCTGGGAACCCCCGCCATCAAGGAAAAGCTGGAAGCGCAGGGCGCCATTCCCAGCGGCAACTCGCCGGCCGACTTTGCCAAGCTGATCGACAGCGAGCACAAGAAATGGGCGCAGGTGGTGAAGGCCTCCGGCGCCAAGGTTGACTGACGGTTCTACACCCCCCAGACCACGTCCTTGCCTTCGGCCAGCGAGCGCTTGAGCATGTGAAGCAGCGGCGAGGCGCGCTGGTGCAAGCCGATGTGCTGGCGCTCGGCCTCGTCCGCATGGTTCTCGGCGGCAAAGGGATCGTGGTTGTGGCGATTGCTGGCGGCGTCCTGGTTCAACGCATTTTCGAGCGCGCTGATGGCCGCCGGCATCTCGTCGACGGTGATGATGCCCTTGCTCGAGCTCTTGCCAATGATGTCGAGCAGTTGCCGCGCATTGCCCTCCATCATCACGAAGTCCGCGGTCGACTGGGATTTGAAGCGGTAGAGCATGTCTTCACCTGTTGTGGATATGGTCACGCGTGAAAGGGTACTCCGACTGCGCGCCGCGCATCGTGCCCCTGGACATGTTGCCGTCAGGCCTGGTGGACAGCATCTGGTGCAGCGAGATCCAGCCCTGCTCGAAGCACATCGCCGAGCCCGCGAGGTAGAGGCGGTATGCACGCAGCACGCGCTCGGCACGGCCCTCGTCGCCGATGCTGCCCTGCAGCACCTGGCGCGCCCTGGGCAACTGCGCCTCCAGCGCATCGGACCAGGCCCAGAGGGTGCGCGCATAGTGCGGCCGCAGGTTCTCGGTGTCGACCATCTCCAGGCCTGCGGCGGCGGTCTCGCGCAGCACATGGGTGACATGCAACAGCTCGCCGCCCGGAAAGATGTACTTCTCGATGAAGTCGCCCATGCCGGCGCCCAGCTGCTGGTAGTTGAGCTGGCCGGAAGTGATGCCATGGTTCATCACCAGCCCGCCGGGCGCGAGCAGATCGTAAATCTGGCGGAAGTAGGCCGGCATGTTGGCGCGGCCCACGTGCTCGAACATGCCGACCGAGGAGATCTTGTCGAAGAGCTGCGCCGGCTTCAGCTCGCGGTAGTCGAGCAGCTCGATCTTCACGCGGCCGGCGAGGCCGCGCTCCTCGATCAGCTGCTGCACATGGGCGTGCTGGTTCTTCGACAGGGTGATGCCGGTGGCCCGCACGCCATAGTGCTCGGCCGCCCACAGGAGCAGCGCGCCCCAGCCGGAGCCGATGTCCAGGAATCGTTCGCCGGCCTTGAGCTGCAGCTTGCGGCAGATGTGGTCGAGCTTGGCTTCCTGGGCCTGTGCCAGGTCGAAGGCGGCGTCGCGGAAGTAGGCGCAGGAGTAAACGCGGCGCGGATCGAGCCAGAGCGCGTAGAAGTCGTCCGAAACGTCGTAGTGGAACTGGATCTGCTGCGCGTCCTTGCGCAGCGAATGGGTGCCGCGCGATTTGGAGCGCCGCAGCAAGTCGCCCCACCAACCGCTGTTGGTCTCGGCCGGGTTGCCGGGCAGCAACCCGACCATGGCGTCGGTGATGTCGCGCATGGCACCCTGGATCTGCACCCGGCCTTCCACATAGGCCTCGCCGATGGCACCGATCTGGCGTGTTGCCAGCTTGGCCAGCGCCGACCAGTCCGTGAACGCCAGCGTCACGCGCGAGCCCGGCTTGGCCGCCACGCGGCGCCCGTCAGGCAGCTCCAACGCGATGGGCACCGGAAGCGCCGCAAGCTGGGACTCGATCTTTGGTATCAAGCTCTGCATGGGGCAATTTTTGCCAGGGGATAACGCAATCGTCAACCGAGGGTGTCCAAGGCCGCACACACAACATATGCTTCAGGTGTAAACTATTTAATCGTGAACCGCTGTATTTCGGGCGTGTGAGTCGCTCGAAATCCCCACGCCTCCAGGAGATTGCATGAGCGCCTCGATCGATCGCTTCGTTTCCGACCGCCTGCCCGCACGCGAGCTATGGCCGCAGTTTCGCTATGAGCTGCCCGGGCTGGACTTCCCCGACGAGATCAACCTGGTCGACGAACTGCTGCGGCGGGCCGAAGCCGGCGGCCATGGCGATCGCCCGATGCTGCGCTCGCCGGAACGCACCCTGAGCTATCGGCAGGCCAAGCTCGAGATCGACCGCATCGCCCAACTGCTGACCGAGGACCTGGCGCTGGTGCCCGGCAACCGGGTGCTGCTGCGCGGCGGCAACACGGTCGAGATGGCGCTGGCCTGGCTGGGCGTGGTGAAGGCTGGCATGGTGGCGCTGGCGACCATGCCCCTGCTGCGCGCACGGGAGCTGGGCGACATTCTGGAAAAGGCGCAGCCCGCGGTGGCCCTGTGCGACGCCCGCCTGGTCGACGAACTGGAGGCGGCGTGGGCGACGCCGGCCGGTGCCAGCCTGCGCGACGTCCTGCGCTTCAATGCGCCTGAGGATCCGGCTTCGCTGGAAGCGCGGACAGCACGCAAGGACGGCCACATTGCACCGGCGCAGACGCGCGCCGACGACATCGCCCTGATGGCCTTCACCTCCGGCACCACTGGCAAACCCAAGGCCCCTGTGCACAGCCACCGCGATGTACTGGCCGCCTGCGAGGCCTGGCCGCGCCATGTCCTGCAAATCACCAGCGAGGACGTGGTGATCGGCTCGCCGCCGCTGGCCTTCACCTTCGGCCTGGGCGGCCTGTTGATCTTCCCGATGTGGGCCGGTGCCTCGGTCTGGCTGCCGGGCGCGGGCTACACGCCGGAATCGATGATCCGCACCATCAACGAGATCGGCGCGACCATCTGCTTTACCGCCCCCACCTTCTACCGGCAGATGGCGCCCTTTGCCAAGAGCTTGGGGCTGCCCAGCCTGCGCAAGACGGTGAGCGCCGGCGAAGGCCTGCCGGATGCGACGCGGCAGTTGTGGAAACAGGCTTCGGGCATCGAGATGATCGACGGCATCGGCGCCACCGAGATGTTCCACATCTTCATCTCGTCTGCCGGCAGCGAAGTGCGGCCGGGCGCCATCGGCAAGGTGGTGCCGGGCTACACGGCGCGCGTGGTGGACGACGAGGGCAACGAGGTGCCGCGCGGTACGGTGGGCAAGCTGGCGGTGATCGGGCCGACCGGCTGCCGCTATCTTGAGGATCCGCGCCAGCAAAACTATGTGAAAAAGGGCTGGAACTACCCCGGCGACGCCTTCGTGCAGGATGCCGACGGCTACTTCTTCTACCAGGCGCGCGACGACGACATGATCATCACTGCCGGCTACAACGTCGGCGGCCCGGAGGTCGAGGATGCCCTGTTGCGCCACCCGGCCGTGGCCGAATGCGGCGTGATCGGCGCGCCGGACGAGGAGCGCGGAATGATCGTCAAGGCCTTTTGCGTGCTCAAGCCCGGTCATGTGGGCGACGCGGCCATGGTGAAGACCCTGCAGGACCATGTGAAAGCCAGCATCGCGCCCTTCAAGTACCCGCGCGCCATCGAGTTCGTGGCGGCCCTGCCGCGCACCGAAACCGGCAAGCTGCAGCGCTTCAAATTGCGCCAACTGCCCAATACCAGCAACGCCTGAGCGCAAAAAGAAAAAGCCCCTTGGAAATTCCAAGGGGCTTTTCAATTTGGTTGCGCGAGGGTTATGAGAACAAGACGATTCAATGTTCTTAGCCTACATTGAATCATCATGATCGGCGTCAATTGGTTCTCTCTTGCGGCAACCTGTTGTTTTGTCTTCAGTTTCCAATCACCATCCGAACCGCGCCGGACGTCTACTAGCGCCGATCTCGAGCGGTGGTGTGCCATTCGCTCATCACACTAGCAACGCGTCGCGGGCCCGGTTGTCGATAGGAAACTGACCCTTGGACAGCATTGCGCAGCGTCGAGTCGAGCTGCTCCAGCAGTTGTCGGAGCAAGCTGCAGCCGTGGGCGCGGCAGCCCTCTGGCAGCGCTTTGCAACTCAGTTTCGCCTCCCCGACGACCCAGGCGCCGTCTTCGAACTCATGGCTGCCCTGAACCGGGCATGCACCATTGGCAAAGGCGGTTGTCCCCAGCTTCCACTTGCCATGAGCACGGCGGCCACCCTGGTCGCCAATCATGAGCGCTTCCTCCGTACATCGGGGCTGAGGCGCGAACTCGGGAACCGACGCAACGGGGTCGGCTTCCACGCCGGGTTGGTAGGCGACTTTCCGCTGCTCGCAAGCTTCACAACCCCACCTTTCGAGGAGGTCGAGTCGCGCGTCGCCGGGCTTCATTTCATGGTCCTGGCCGCACTCACGTTGAGTATGGAAGTCGGCCTCGCAGCGATCGTGGTTGCCGACGCGGCACGCAAAGCCCGGAACAACGAGACATGGCGCACGGTCGTCATCAAGCTGCCCGACCCTCACTCCAGCGGAGAGCAATGGCTTGTGGCGATGGCCGCCTTCGTGCGTGGCGGCGAATCGGCATACAAGATCGCACCGGCAATTCGCGAGTTCTACGCGGCCGTTGGATCGCTGATCGAGCTGATCACTCAGTCTCGGCACCGACCTACTCCTCAACAATCGCTGCTGCCCGATGAGGAATTGAGCGGCGAGTTGCAGTTGATGCCTTCGGCCCGGGCGCGCACACCGCGGGCAGCTCGTGAACGTCGTGAGGACTTGGATGAACGTGGCCGTCACGACCGTGCCCAGTTGCGCCTCGACGACGGGCCGTTCCCGAGTGGGCAGGAACCGGCTGTCGTCGAGGTTCACCATGAGGCGGCGACTGGGGAAGCGGAAATGCCCGCGCCCGAGGCGGTCGCCTCGCAGTCCGCAAGGCTCGCGAGCTTTAGATTGCTGGAAATCGAGCAGACGCTGCGTTGGTCCTGGGACCATCTCAATTCATTCGAGCTCGACCTGCTTGCCGAGGCGATTCGTCAGGACCTGGATCTGAAAGGCTCGCGCCTGGCGGGTGCGACACTGGCGGCACTCGTGTTGGCGCTGGGCCTGCCCGCGACCGAGGTGCCCCGACTGCCACTCGCGAACCGCATGAGCATGCGCGGAATCGATCCCCATGGACGCTGGGTGCGCCCGGTCTACCGTCCAGCCAAGTCCTGGAGCGTCCCCGACGCGGCCAGGCGACTGGTGCGGGATCACGCCGGCTCGCTCGCCTTGGCGCTGCCACTGTCGCTCCAGCTTGCGTTGGCTTCACTCGGCCAAGGCCGGCCAGGTGCCGAAACGATCAGTGCCCTCCTCGACATCGCGCCGGATCGCGCCATTGACACTTTGTCGAGCTGGCTAGACAGCTTGCGCGAGCTCCATCCGGCGGCGCGCCTGACGCACGGTCGACTGGCCCGCGCACTTCGGGTCGAGGCCGTTGCCTTGGCACGCAACGATGCGGCCGTGCATTTCCTCGTCGCGACGCAAGAGGACATTGCGCCGATGGCGAGCTACTACACCGCCGTCAGTACGGCCCGTCTCGAGGATGTCTACACCGCGGCTGTCACAAAGTTGTTCAGAATGGACGGCGGCGAGCGGCCACCATCGCCGGTCGACCGGCAAACTCGGTTCGTCGGCTCGCAAATGTCGGTCCAATCCGAGGGGCTTCGAGCGTTTGCCGAGCATCTCGCACAGGGCGTGACGGATACGCAGCCGCATGACTTCGCGGCCGCCCACAATGCCTACGCCCTGTACTGCCTGTGGCTCCTGATGTCGGCGACCGGTCATCGGCCGGTGCTCGATCCGTTCGAGTCGCGGGACCTGTTCGATCTGCGGGACGGCTGGTTCATCGCCGCCGACAAGCAGGTGCGTAGTCCCGACGAGGCCCGGCTTATCCCACTGCCGAGCCTGGCTATCGAGGTGCTGGGACTCTACCTGGAGCACCTTCGCTCACTGGCCCTTGCCGTTGAGGGGACTGCGCCATCACTCGCTGCGCGCATCCGAACCGCCGTCGCCGAACGGAGGCAACGAGCACTTCCGCTGTTCTTCCTGCTCGACGACAACCTGCAGGAGGAGCGCATCTCGGGTGAAGCTTTGACCGAGTCACTCGGACCGCTCGCCGGGCTGCAAGCCAACTTCAACCGGCATGTGCTGTCATCCCTTGAAGCGGCATCCGGCGCTTCGGTCGAACTGCTGCGCGAAATGCTGGGCCACATCGAGCATTCGCAGCCGGCACTTGGCCCGCAGTCGCCACTGAGCCCCGCCGATTTCGAGCCGCTGCGTGCAGTACTTGAGGCCCATTTGCGCAATCACGGCTGGCAAGCCCTTCCAAGTCCACTGGCCAGCGTCCGAAGGCAGCCCACAAACGCCATGCCCTCGGTGCCACAGGCGATCGAGCTCGGGACGCAGCGGCGCAAAAGGAGCATCGAGCGATCAATGACGGCGATTCGCCAGCGCATTCACGAGGCGCTGAAGAAGCAGCTTCGACGCAAGCCGCTGGCGAAGCTCGAACAGAAGGATGTCGACGCAGTCTTTGCCACGATCCTCGCTGGCAAGTACCGCCCTACGACGCTGGTCGAGCTCGATGCGTGCCGACGCGCGCATCGGGTGCTGGCCTGGGCGCGCCGCCGCTACTCGCTCACGCTCAAGTTGCCGGGGAGCTTTGCACGGCTGCCATTGCCCGTCCCGGCCTTCGGCATCGAGGCACTAAACAACGCGCGGCGCGGTCAGGACCTCGAGGCAGCGTTCGCCGACGTCCTGTTCGATCGGGCACGGAGTCTTCGACAATTGGCAGCATCTGCAGGGCGGACAGTCGCCGAGGCGGTCGTGAGCCTGGCCGTCCACAGCCTCGTCAGTGATGTGTCAACGCTGCTGGCCATGTGTCGCAAGTCCGAGTTCACCCTGCTGGACGCGGGCAGCCTAGGTTTGCTCGCGCAGCTTGCCGAACCGGGCAACGGTGAGTCGCCGATGTACCGCCGCTACCGGCTGCATCCGCTGTCTGCGCTCTTGCTGTCCCGCCTGTCGGCCCGTGTCGACGAGGATCGCTCAGCCCCGAATCGGCTCGGCGAAACGCGGGACCTGATCCAGACGCTTCGCGCGCGCCTCGAAGGGGACCATGTTGACCCATTCACGGACGAACGGACTGCCCTTCGCTGGCTCAGCCAGTGCGTCAGTGCGCGGGCTCGTCTGGCGCTGCCTGGTCACCTGGCCGGACATCTCGAGGGCAGTACCGGCGGCGTCGGCCTACCCCCGTCGGACTGGATCCGCCTCCTGACGGGCAAGCCGGCTCGCGAGGCAGTCCGGCTATTGCGCAGCGAGCCTCTTGCCGCTGGCGAAGCGTCCAACGAGTCGGCGCCGGAGCGGCCCTTGCCCTGCCTGCCCCGTAGTCCGGATGACGTCACGCTTGCGCAGGCGCGTGCCAGCGGCTTGGCGCTGCACCGCAAGGTCAACAAGTTGATCCATGCGCGAGTCCGCCGGCTCGGCACAGCCGCCAACACCGAGCCTGCCAATCGCTCGCGCAACCAGAAGGAGCATTTGATCCCCGACCTGCTTGCCCTACTCGAGCGAGATACGCAGGCCCCCGACATTTCGCGAGCGCTGGTGCAGTGGCTGCTGCACCTGATGCAGCATGGGGCGGCCGGCCAGGAGCTGCGTGCCGCCAGTTGCGTGCGCTACTACTACGCGCTGGCGCCACGGCTGATCGACGCGCTGGCGGCTCTCCAGTTCACCGAGATCAACGACGACGCACTCGCCTGTGCCTACGGCGAATTCCTCGACACCGTGCCGGAGATCGGGCAACACTACGCACTTGGGCGTCTGCAGGAGTTCCACTCCCATCTAATGATTCAGCAGGGATTGCCACCGGTGGAATGGGCAGAGGTGGCGTCGCTGGGTTTGCTGCGCGCGACCAACATCGACGCCGGCTTCCTGACGTGGGGTGAGTACGAGACGGCGCTCGCGCTGTTGTTGGACGACGAAGGCGCAGACCAGCGCACGCGCCTGCTGCAGGCGTTTGTCTGGGTGCTTGTCTTTCGATTCGGCGTGCGAGTGTCCGAGGCGATGGGGCTGCGCCGCAAGGACATCGTCTGGCGCGGCGATCAGTTGATCGTCCTCCTGCGGCCCAACGACTACCGGGAGATCAAGACCGACGCCGGCATCCGGCAGGTGCCCTTGATCGGGCCTCTGTCGAAGACTGAGCGGCGCATCGTCGACGGGTGGACCGAGCACATCGATGAGATGGCAAGTTGCGACCGGATGGCCGCCCTATTCGGCGATCGCGATCGGCCGCGCGCGCTGATGGACCGCAATGGCATCTGCTCGCGCATCACGCAGACGCTGCGCGCGGTGACCGGCGAGGCGCGGATGCGAATCCACCACGGGCGCCACAGTTTCGCTAGCCGCCTCGAGTGCCTGATGAGCTTGGAATCGCTGCCCCGTGAGGAGCATGCGCGGAAGGTTTTCCAGCGAATCCTGGGGCCGTGCGATCCGCGAGAGGCTCGCAGCCTGCTGCTCGACCGCCCCCAGCGAAGCAAGCGCGGGTTTTGGGCGGCTGCACAGTTGCTCGGTCATGCGTCGCCGGCTACCAGCCAGCGCTGCTACTACCACCTGGACGACGTGCTGAGCGCCGAGCCGCTGGGTCGGGTGTTTTCGAGGTCTCCAGTCTCGCTGGACCGCGCAACGCTGACCTATGCAGCAGGCTTGCCGCTGCCAGAACGTGCAGCGTTTCGTCATGGGCGGCGCATCGGCATCGACGAGGCGATCGTTCGTTGTCTGCATCGCGGCCGTCTCGACGACATCGGCAAGCGAGCATGGACGGGGCCTTGGAAGCCGGCATTGCCACCGCGCGCCGTGCCACCAGCGCCACGCCTGGACCCGGCGCTGGCCGACCGCGCGCTCGATCTCGCACACCGGAGGCGCCGCCTCGATGGCGTCGAGAAGACGCTGCTGATGCCGGCCGCCCAAATCCAGGCGCTCTTTGTCAGCGAGTTCGAGGTCCGGCAAAGCGCTGGGTACGACATCAAGGATTCGGGTTGGCAGCCGACCGCTGCGTCGCTTGCCTTGCTGCACAAACGTGCGGGGTCGCGCAGCCCGGCCGAAACTGCGCGCGTGCAGCGCTTTCTACGCGGACTCACGGCTCGGTTTGACGACGAGCGATTCATGCAGCTTACCCGGAACGTTTGCCGGGCGTGGCAAGCGCGCTACCGCGCAGATCGCACGCCACTCGTCCTCGGCAGCCTGGAAGAAGTGTCGGTGCTGCTGGAGTGGTGCATGGCCGTCGGCATGCCGGCGGACTGCCTCGAACTTCGCATTCCGAAGGACGAAGCCGAGTTGGCACTGGACAGCGCCGCCGTGCGCCGACATCTACGCGACATGGAGGGCCTGGGTCCGGTCGCCGTCGTCGCCGGGACGGTGCCTCTGGCCCGCGCCCAGTACCGCGGCCAGGGTCGGCAGCGAATCGGCTTCATTCTGCGTGAGAACACCCGAGGAGCGCTCACGCAGATGAACCAGTTTCACCGCGTCATGCATGTACTTTCCGCGTGGTCGTCCCTGTAGCTTCAGACTGCACTCGCTCTACCAGTTGGTTGCGGCCATTTGGCGGCGCACCTTGCCGACGAAATCTGCACGTTTTGAATCAAACTCGTCACTGCGTTTGCGCTCTCTTGACCGCATGCTGGTCCGATTCGGGCCCGAAAATAGGCTATTTCGGAAGTCATTTCCGGTTGCCACAAGGGCGGAGAGCTCGGCAACGTTGCTTTCCCCGTTCACACGGCAGGGAGGACCTGTTCATGACCGAAAAGGAACTTCTGGCGCTGGGCGCGCCTGGCACAAAACTGGCGCTGATGTTGCTCGTTGCCCGACAAGCACTTCGAGTCGAGGGTGACGTCGTCGGAAACCTGAAGCGCTCAGCGAGCGCGCTCGAGCACCTGCTAAAGGCACTACGCAGTCTCGTCCAGAGCTATTGGGAGGCGGCGAACCTGTCGGCCCAGGGCATTGCCTACGTCCTGGGAGAAATCGAGCCCGGCGACAAGGTCGACCGCCTTGGTGTTGCCCTGTACGTGGTGCCGCAGGCAGGAACGCGCATCACAAAGGGAATGTTGAAGGAGATTGGCGAAGAGATCGAGTGCGCGAAGTTGACCCTGCGGCGCCTCTCGTACGAGTTGTGCCCGGACGGCGACCTGTTCATCGATGAGCCGGGGCTGGTGTGCAGGCGACCCGCGTGGCTGACGGACGGCGACGTCGTGAACTCGGCGATCGTTCCCTTGGTCCGGCTCAGTCGCCGGCACGAGATCTACCTGCAGCTAGCGGGGCGCGCGGCGCGCGCGCTGGAGATGGCGAACGTGCCCGACACGCCCGCGGAGGTCCGGCGCACCATCACCGTGAGCGGAGTGATCGACAGCGTTTGCTGGTCTACACGCGAGTGCGTCGTGCATGCATCCGACGAGGCTGATGCTGCTCCCAGCTCGCTCGCAGGCGCGCAGCGCGTCTTCGTCTTTACCGTCGAGAGTGATAAGCGGATCGGAGAGCTATTTGGGCTCGCCCGCGGACGCATACGTCAGCAGTTCGTGCTCGACGTCAGCGCAAAGACGGTAGATGGCGGGGAGGTGAAATATGAGTTCTCGTTGCATGTCGCCGAATGACACAACGTCAGGTGTCCGGAGCCGGTTTCCGATGGTCGACGACCTTCTGTCCCATTGCTGACGTACAACGTCGTCGTTGCGGATCGAGTTTCGCGCGCACGGTGGTCACCACGGCGGCCAATGTCCTCGAGGTGACCCAGGCCGGTGCCCTGCTTCACGGCGAGGAGAAGGTGGCATTCGGGCGATGCCGGGCATCATCCCGGCGGCCGGCGCCGAATTGGCATTGTCGGCATGCGGCGCCCAGCTGCAGACGCAGCGCCAAGCGCCGATCGCTGCCGACTTCTGCGCCGTGGCGCCAGCCTGCGCATGTCGCACCCAGTCGGCGCGGCGATCCACCGCTGCGCGCTCAACGACGTCGGCGCTCGGCAAGTCGTCGTTGCGGCGAATGGCGGTCTCAGCGCCGCCGGCGCCGCCTTCCTGCGCCGCGACGATACGCTGCGCGCTGAAACCGAAATCGACGTCAGCGCCGGCTTCGCCGCCGTCGCCGATTCAAATGCGCGCGGCGTCGGTCGGCGTGACGGCGGCATCGGCGTTCAGGAGGAGGTGGTTGCGCAAGGGTCGGGACTGGCCTCGTTGGCCTCCACCCGATCGCCGATCAGGCGGCTTGTGAGTAGCCGATCGATCGCGGAGCCGTCGCGTCGGGTCAAATTCGGCACGTAGCGGCTGTAGACGCGAAAGAGCATTTCGGTGCTGCTATGGCCGAGTTGCCGAGCGATCCATTCAGGGGATTCCCCTGAGGCCAGCCAGAGCGTCGCGGCAGTGTGACGCATCTGGTATGGCCGCCGCAACTTGAGCCCCAGGTGTCGCAGCAGCGGGCTCCAAACCCGGTCGGTGAAGTTCTTGTTGTCGAGAGGCCTGCCTTCGCGGTTGCAAAAGACGTACTCGGACAACTTGCCAGTGGCCCCACGCTGGCGCTGGAGCGCGTCGAACACGACCTGGGTCATCTGAATGTCGCGCTGACTTGAATCGGTCTTGGTGTATTCATCTTGGCCGAGCACAAAGGTCTCGCGGATGAGGATCACGCGGCTCGTGAAGTCGATGTAGTTCCACTTCAGGCCGTGAGCCTCGCCAGTGCGCATGCCGGTGAAGAAGCGCACCGTGAAGTAGTCGCGGTAGTCTGCGCGCACGGTGGCGAGCAATCGTCGAACCTCGTCGAGAGTGAAGGGCTCGACATCGGTTTTGCGGACCTTGAGCGGCTTGAGGCTCATCGTGGGGGAGACAAAGCCGAATCGGTCAGCGGCGTCGTTGAGGATCTGGCGCAGTGGCGCGAGGATGCCGTTGATCCGCTTGCTGCTCATCTTTTCGCGGCTGCGGCCAGGCAGCTCAGCGACCTTGGCTCGGAAGGCAAGCACGTCG